>JANYDN010000259.1 GCA_025363585.1 Verrucomicrobiota bacterium
GGTCGCGGCATGGGAATTCTCTCACGCCAAGGGGGACCAAGGCCGGCCAAGAAGGCGGGACGATCCTGCATGCCGTGGGTGGCACCGGCCCCGGTGCCACGTTCCAGCCGGTTCCTCGACGCGTTTCGTGCACTGCGTGGCGGCGAGCCGCCGCCACCCACCCATGTTTCGCCGGATTCGGCCTTGGGTTGACGCGCATGCGCGACGTCGGGATGCCTCGCGCGGGGACTCATGCCGCGGTGCGCGCTCGGCCCTCAATTCGTCGTGAGGTACTTGAGCAACTCGATTTGCTCGCGCGCGCCGAGGCTCTCGAGAAGCCCCTCGGGCATCAGCGATTTGCCGCTCGCGCCGCGGGACTTGATCTCGACCTTGGGAACCACGCGTTGCTCGACGGTCGTGCGGATCGTGAGCGACGACGGCGTCTCGGACGTCACCAGACCCGTCACCACGTCGCCTCCGGCGAGTTCAAGAGTAACGGCCTCGAAGTCCGCGCCGACGACGGCGTTCGGATCGATGACGTTCTCTAGGAAATAACGGATCCCGTTCTTCCCGGCGCCGGAAAGTTCGGGCCCGATCCGGTTGCCGTCCTGCCCGAGCACGTGGCACGAGGCGCAGAGCTTCTGGAAATGCACGCGACCCGCACGGCCGTCGTAGGCCCAGAGCGGCGCCTCATCGAAGGTCTTCTGCAGGGTGGCGATCCGCGCGCGTTGCTCGTCGGGAGTGGCGTGGACCGCGCCCCACGTGGCGGCGACGCGACGGTCGATCTCCGTGTTCTTCAGGTCGCCGAGTTGCCGGACTTGGAACGCGCCGAGTTGGTCGCGCTTCACGCGGTTCGCGGCGACCGCGTCGAGGAGTGCCGTGGCGAACGAAACGCGGCGCGTGAGCGTGTTGATCGCGGTGGTGCGCAACGGGGCGGGGAACCGGTCCAGACGCGACAACAACGCCGCGGGAACCTCCGGCGAATCGTACCGCGCCAACACCGGGAGCACGCCGGGCGCGAGCTTCTCGTCGTCGAGCAGGTTCAGGAAAACGGGCAGCGACGAGCGGTCCGCCGTGCGCGACAACACCGCGAACGCATGGCGTCGTTCGTCCTCCGGCGTCGCGGCATTCGCAAGCGCGGCCTGCAGCGACGCGAACCGAGTGGTGTCGCCCAACGCCGAGCCGATCCGTTCGGCAAGGCGGCGGACGCGAGGGTCGGTGTCGGCGTACAAAACCCGGGACACCGATTTCCAGACGGAAGGCATCGCGATCTTCGCGCGCGGTTCGAGCGCGAGCCACAGCCCGGAGAGTCGCCGACGCAACAGATCGCCCTTGAGTCCACGGAGTCCTTCCACCGCCTGAAAGGCGCCGTTGCCATCCGTCGTCGCCGACTGCCAGTGGATCCAGTCGACGAGCGATGCCCACGACGTCGCGTTGGCGAGTCGGAAGGCGCGCTGCGGATCCTTGGCCGCGAGCGGCGCGAGGGAATGCCAGACAAGGAACGGCAGGTTGCGATCGGCGGCGTCCTCGGCGTGCGCCGCGAGTCGCTCGAGGATGTCCCATGCCAGCGTGGACGAAACGCGCTGCGCCGCGGAGGCCAGATAGAGCCGGAGCAACGGCGAGGGATCTTCCTTCGCCAAGCGGCGGAACGTCGACGCGGTGGCCGCGTTAGGGGCGTTGCGTTCGGTGCCGAGTTGCACGGCCCACGCGCGCACGTACTCGTCGGGATCGGCGAGGGCTTTTGCAAGCGAGGCGGAATCGATGCCGCCGGCGCCGGTCAGGTGGCGCGTCCAAAGCGCCTTCAAACGCAGGGCGGGATCCCCGTACGCGGCGAGGGAGTCGAGCGCGCCGCCGAGTTTGGAACCGAGCGCGACGGGATCGTGCGCGGCCCGTTCCTGGAGCAGGCGCCGCGCGGTGCGTCCGAACCACTCGTTCGGCTCGGACATCTGGCGGACCAATTCCGTCGCGCTCATCGCCGACAGGTCGACCTTCCGCGGCTTGTACGTCGCCGCCCATTCCATGCGGTAGATGCGTCCGTTCGATCGATCCCACTGGTCGACGTTCGGGTTGTGGCAATGCTGTTGGTCGTACCAATCGATGAAATAGACCGCGCCGTCCGGACCTGTCTGGAGATCGATGGCGACGTATTTCGGATCGGAGCAGAAGAGTTGGTCGCGTCCCGCGTGGACGGTGTCGAACCCGGAGCCGAGGCGGTTGTTGACCTGCTGGTTGATCTGGTGGCCGTGGAGATTGTGGGTGAAGAGATGGCCGCGGTATTCGGCGGGCCAATTGTCGCCCTGATAAATCAGGGTCCCGACATGCGAGTGGCCGCCGTAGATCGCGTCGCTGCCCTGCACGCCCGCGCCGCCCGCGCCGTGGTCGTAGCGCGCGGACGCGAGGAGATAATTGCGGAACCCGGGGAAATCCTTCGGCGGATCGGCGACGATGAACGGCGCGTAATTGGCGTTGGCTTGGTTCCAGAAATGTCCGCCCTGGATCACGTGCGTGGTGCAACCGCGGCCCCAGTAAGACCGGCAGTGCGTCATGAACAACTGGCCGTGCTCGTCGTAGTCGAGTCCCCACGGATTGCTGCCGCCGTTGGCGAACACTTCGAACTCGTGGCGGATCGGATGGTAGCGCCACACGCCGGCGCGGAGTTCGGTGCGCTGCGCGTCGGTCGCGCCGGGCTTGCCGATGTGCGCGAGATTGAAGACGCCCTGGATCCCGTAGAGCCACCCGTCCGGGCCCCACAGGAAACTGTTCATGCACTCGTGCGTGTCCTGGTAGCCGAAGCCGTCGAGCAAAACCTGTGGCGGGCCGTCGGGCACGTCGTCGTGGTTCGCGTCCGCGATGAACAATAATTCCGGCGCGGCACCGACCCACACGCCGCCGAAACCGAGTTCGAATCCGGACACCAGGTTCAAACCGGTCGCGAAAACCTTCCGCGTCTCGAATCGTCCGTCGCCATCGCGATCCTCGAGGATGACGAGTTGGTCCTGGCCTTGGCCCGCGGGGCGTTTGGCGGGATAGCTATGAGCCTCGGCGACCCAGATCCGTCCGCGTTCGTCGAACGCGAAGGCGACGGGTTGCCGGACGTCGGGTTCCGCGGCGACGACCTCGACGCGGAAACCCTCGGGCACGTGCATTTGCGAGATTGTCTCCGTGCCGGCGCCGGTGGTCCCGGCGGGAACCGGATTCGGCTTCAGGTGCCGGAGGACGGGACTCGATTGGAGTCGGGCGGCAGACGGTTGGGGTTCCTCGGCGCGAAGCGGCGTCGGGAATTCCGAAACGGCGGCGAGCGCGAGGATGCGGACGACGACCCAAGGACCGCGGGAGAACATGCGGGGAGGCTAGCCACGGCGTGGGCGCGCGACATCACTTTTGTCGGAGCAGGGTGCCATCCGCCTGTAGGCCCGGGTCCCCCGACCCGGCGTGGCGACCACTGGCGGCAAGCAGGTATCGGGTCGGAGTTTCGCGATGGAACGCCGCGTGGGGGCACGCGGCCTACATGCGGGCGCGCGACGCGGGCTTACTTCGAAAGCACGCGTTCGAGGAGTTCGTTGATGCGGCCGAGCATTGCGCGAGGGTCCTCCATCAGGCCCGCGGACAAACGCGCGTTGTCGAGCAACTGCGCCGCCGCCTTCGCCGCGAGTTCCGGATCCGAATGCCGCGTCTTCTCGAGGCGCGCCACCAAGGAATGCCGCGGGTTGATCTCGAATTCCGGCGCGCTCTCCGGGAATCCCGACGTGTCGCGCTGCATCGCCTTCAACGTCCGCTTCATCGACGCCGTCATGAAACGGTCGCCCTCGAGCACCACCGCCGGACTCCCGACCAAGCGCTTCGAAACCCGCACCTCGCCGACCGCCTCACCCAGCGTGGTCTTGAGCCATTCGGCCAAGCCGGTCGCCTCGGGTTCCGAGAGTTGTCCCTCGGACGCCTCGGCGTCCGGCACGGAAAGTTCGGCCTTCTCGGCCGCGACGATTTTCTTCCCGTCGAACTCGTGCAAACGGTCGAGCACGAACTCGTCGATCGGCTCCGTCACGAGCAACACCTCGTGTCCGCGCGCCTTGAACACCTCGTAGTACGGGCTCGCCAGCGCGGTCTCGCGGCCGGTCGCCAGCAGGAAACCGATCTCCGTCTGGTCGGCCGGCATCCGCTTGACGTACTCGGCCAGCGACGTGGTTTTGCCGAGCTCCGTGGCCGATGATTCGAACCGAAGCAACTTCGCGAGCCCGTCGCGGTGGTCCTGGTCCGAGAGCACGCCTTCCTTGAGGAAGCGGTGGTACTCGCGGAAGAACCGGTCGTAGGCCTCGGGTTGTTTCTCGGCCTCGTCGGCGAGGAATTTGAGGAAGCGGTTCGTGAGCGCGCGGTTCAGTTTGCGCAGCAAATCCGAATCCTGCATGCGCTCGCGGGAGACGTTGAGCGGCAGGTCCTCGCTGTCGACGACGCCCTTGAGAAAGCGGAGCCAGTCGGGAAAGAGACCCTTCGCCTTGGGTTCGATCAGCACCTTGCGGCAATGCAGGTTCACCTCGGAATCCACGCGGTTCATGCCGAGCGTCTCGAAGTTGCGCGCGGGAACGAACAGGATGGCCTTGATGCTGATCGGGGCGTCCGCCGAGAAGTGGAGCCGGAACAAGGGCGCCTCGGCGTCGTGCCCCACGTACTTGTAGAACTCCTGGTATTCCTCCTCGGTCACCTCGGACTTCGGACGCGTCCAGATGGCCTGCACCGTGTTCATGCGGGTGCCGCCGACCTCGATGGGGAAGGTGACGAAGTTCGAGTAGCGTTTGACGATGCGCTCTATCTCCGCGGTCTTCGCGAAATCCTTCGCGTCGTCCTTCAGTTCCAGGACGATCTCGGTGCCGCGCGGGAGTTCGCCGGCGGGCTCGATCGTGTAGCCGCCCGCGCCGGCGCTGGTCCATTGCCATCCCGTGGAGTCCGCGTTCCCGGAGCGCGTCCGCACCGTCACCTTGGAGGCGACCATGAACGCCGAATAGAAACCGACGCCGAACTGGCCGATCAACTGGGCGTCGGCCTTGCGCGCCTCGCCGACCGCCTGGAGGAACTTCCGCGTGCCGGAATGCGCGATGGTTCCCAGGTTCTCGACGAGTTCGTCGCGCGTCATGCCGATGCCGGTGTCGGCGATGGTCAAGGTTCCAGCCGCCTCGTCGGCCGTGATGCGGATCGAGGGGGCGACGTCCGGCTGGAGGACCGCGGTGGTGCCACCCGATTGGACGAAGCGGAGTTTCTCGCAGGCGTCGGCGGCGTTCGACACCAACTCGCGGACGAAGATCTCGCGGTCGGTGTAGAGGGAATGGATGACGATATCGAGAACCTGTTGGATCTCGGCCTGGAACGTGTGCGTTTCGGTCTGGCTCATGTCGGGTGCGTGGTGCGTGCGTGAAAGCGGCGGTGAACTTACTCGCCCAAGGCGCGCGCGTGTCAAGGAGGGCGGCGTCCCGCCGGAGGCGGAGTTTCAAGTTTTCAGTTTCAAGTTTGAAGCAAGCCGAGACGGCTCTCACTGCGGAGGCGGGACGCCTGCGTTACTCCGTGGCGCAGCGTCCGGCGTAGGGCGGCCGTCCCCGGCTGCACGGAAAAGCACCGTCCCCGGTGCGTCTTCCTCTTGCCGCGACTTGCGGGGCACGGGCGTGGACGCCCGTGGTTTGCGCAGGCGAGACGCCCGCGTCTACCGCCGCCCGTCGTACCACGGGGAGCACGCGTCGCGGTCCGCGAGCGTCGCGCCCGGGCGAAACGTCGCGCGGATCAAAAACTTCCCGAGCTCCGCCGGCGTGTAGAGGTCGGCCTTGCGTCCCGACGTGAGCAGCGGCGTCGCAGACAGGATGCGGATGCCGAGTCCCTCCCGACGGGCGATGGGCCTCAGGCGCCGGACCAGCTCGAGTTCCTCGCCGGCATACAGCGTGCCTCCGAAACCACCGACCTCGCGGAAGGCCTCCGCCCTCACGAAGATGTAGGAGCCCGCGAACATCCTTTTCATGCGGCTCGCGAGGTTCCACGCGCCGGTCAACGCGCGGATGATCCAGCCGCCGCCATCCACGCGGACCGTGGCGCCGCCGGCCAACACGCGGCCGGACCCAATGGCTTCGGCGGTGGCCGCGAACAGGGCGGGGGACGGCGTGGAATCGGCGTCGATGAACAGCAGCCAGTCGCCGGTCGCCGCCGCGGCCCCCGTGTTGCGGGAGCGCGCGATCATGTTCACCGGCTCGAACGCGACCTTCGCGCCACCCTCGGCCGCGACGCGCGACGTGCCATCGGTCGAGTTGTTGTCGCAGACCACGACCTCGGTTTCCCATCCGCGCCGGTGGAATTCGGGAAGGGCGGCGTGGACCGCCCGGAGCGTGGCGGGCAGGAGTTTCTCCTCGTTGAAAGCCGGGATGACGACGGACAACCGCATGCCCGAGGATGGCGGTCGCGAACCGTCCTGCCAACCACTCGTCGGCCCGTCGCGTGGAAAACGCGCGTTTCGTGCCGTCCGACCGGGAAATCCGTTGACTGCCCCGCGAACGCGCCAACAGACTCTGCGCGGTTCCGGCACGCGCCGGTCCGGTCAGGCGGTTATTTTCAGGCGAACATGAGTACTCCCGACAACGCGGCGGCCATTTCAAAGGGTCTCGAAGGCATCATTGCGGCCAACACGCGCCTCAGCGACGTGCGCGGCGACGTCGGCCAGTTGATCTATTGCGGATACGACATCAACGAACTCGCGGGCAAGGTCACGTACGAGGAAGTCGTTTATCTCCTTTACCACAACCACCTGCCCAACCGGAAGGAACTCGACGAGCTCAAGGCGACGCTGGCCGGCTTCCGCGAGCTTCCCCAGGGAGTCATCGATCTCATCACGAACCTGCCGAAGACGACCCCTCCGATGCACGCCATCCGCACCGGCGTGTCGGCGTTGGGTTGCTACGACACCACGGCGGACGACGACACCATCGACGCGCAGCGTCGCAAGGCGCTTCGTCTGGTGGCGCAGATCCCGGTGTTGACCGCGTATTTCCACCGGGCGCGCCAAGGCAAGGCGATCGTTGCGCCGAACCCCGCCCTCGGCGAGGCCGCGAACTTCCTCTACATGATCGACGGCGAGGTCCCGTCGGCCGAGAAGGAGAGCACGATGGACCTTTGCTACGTGCTCCACGCGGACCACGGCATGAACGCGTCGACCTTCAGCGCGCGCGTCACCATCGCCACGCTGAGCGACATGTATTCGGCGGTCACGACCGCGATCGGCACGCTCAAGGGACCGCTCCACGGCGGCGCGAACGAGGGCGTCATCAAGATGCTCAAGCAGATCGGATCGCTCGACAAGGTGGACGCCTATGTCGACGAATGCCTCCGGCAGAAACAGAAGATCATGGGGATCGGGCACCGCGTGTACAAGGTGCTCGACCCGCGCGCGCCGCACCTGAAGCGCATGGCGCAGGTGTTGTCGCAGAAGCTCGGCGAGGCGAAGTGGATCCAGATGTCCGACCGGATCGCGGAGTTGATGCTGAACGCGAAGGGACTCCACGCGAACGTCGATTTCTACAGCGCGACGGTCTATTACAGCCTGGGAATCCCCACGGATCTGTTCACCCCGATCTTCGCGATCGCCCGCACGAGCGGATGGACCGCGCACGTGCTGGAACAACTCGCCGACAACCGGCTGATCCGCCCGCAGTCGGTGTACACCGGCGTGGTCGGACTCCAGGTGGTGCCGATCGACCAACGCTGAACGCGAAAATCCCGCCGACGGCTCGCCGAGCCGAGCCGGGACGGGATGGATTTGCGTCCTGCCTCAATGCCGAGACGCGGCACTGGCAACGGCAATCCCGACGACGACCAGCCAGCCCACAAACCAAAGCAAATGAATGGCACAAGCGACGATGCCGACGATTCTACCGGCACTGGTAAGCCCGCGGCCTTCGGGGTCCATGGTGCCCGCGTCCATTTGCTTGAGGTCGGACGAACCCATAATCCACGCGGGGATGGCGGTGAAAATACTACAGGGCACGATGCCCAGGATTCCAAGAACGAGCACGAGTGTTCCGCGATGAGGTTTCATATTGGTCTTCCGTGAATCGATTGCGAGGAAACGTGAGACCCGTCCTTCCAACAAGATATTTCCGATGAACATCCACGAGTACCAAGCGAAGCAATTGCTCGCGCGCCACGGCGTCGCCGTGCCTGCCGGCGATCCCTGCAAGACGGTCGAGGAAGCCCGCGTCGCCGCGACGAAACTGTTCGCCGCCGGCCACCCACTCGCCGTCGTCAAATCCCAGATCCACGCGGGGGGCCGCGGCAAGGGCACCTTCAAGCACGGCTTCCAGGGCGGCGTCAAACTCGCCAAGTCCGTCGAGGAAGCCGTGAACTTCGCCGACAACATGCTCGGCAAGGTCCTCGTCACGAAACAGACCGGGCCCGAGGGTCGCCTCGTCCAGACCATCCTGGTCGCCGCCGCCGAGAGCATCCGCATGGAGTTCTACCTCGCGGTGCTGCTCGACCGGAATGTCAGCCGTCCCCTCATCATGGCCAGCACCGAGGGCGGTGTCGAAATCGAGGAGGTCGCCGAGAAATCGCCGGAGAAGATCATCCGCGAGCACGTCGATCCCGCCGTCGGCCTCATGCCGTACCAGACGCGCAAGATCGCCAGCGCGCTCGGCCTGAAGGGAGACCTCTTCAACCAGGCCTGCAAACTCATCGCCGCCGTCTACAAGACGTGGTGGGAGAGCGATGCCTCCATGGTCGAGATCAACCCGCTCTGCATCGTGGAAGGTCCCGGCGGCAAGGAATCGATCGTCGCCGTCGACGCCAAGATCGGTCTCGACGAGAACGCGCTGTACCGCCATCCGGACATCGCGGCGATGCGCGACCTCGCCGAGGAATCCCCGCTCGAGGTCGAGGCCAGCAAGCATGCCCTCAACTACATCAAGCTCGACGGCAACATCGCGTGCCTCGTCAACGGCGCCGGGCTGGCGATGTCCACGATGGACATCATCAAGCATTTCGGCGGCGATCCGGCGAACTTCCTCGACGTCGGCGGCGGCGCCTCGAAGGACCAGGTTTCGGCCGCGTTCAAAATCATCCTCAGCGACGCGAGCGTTAAGGCGATCCTGGTGAACATTTTCGGCGGCATCATGGATTGCAACGTGATCGCCACCGGCATCGTCGAGGCCGTGCGCGAGACCGGGCTCAAGCTCCCGCTCGTCGTGCGCCTCGAGGGCAACAACGTCGCGGCCGGCAAGAAGACTCTGGCCGAATCCGGACTCACCATCATCGGCGGCGATTCCATGGCGGATGCCGCGCAGAAAGTCGTGAAGACACTCCGTCCCGCCTGACCGCAGAACGCAGAACGCAATCCCAGCCCATCATTTCATGGCCATTCTCGTCACTCCGGAAACCAAGATCCTCGTCCAGGGCATCACCGGTTCGTTCGGTGCCCGCCACGCCACGCTCTCGCTGGCGTATGGCTCCCAGGTCGTCGCCGGCGTCACGCCCGGCAAGGGCGGACAACTCTTCGAGGGCAAGGTCCCGATCTTCGACACCGTCGCCGAGGCGGTGAAAGCCACCGGCGCCACCGCCAGCGCGGTGTTCGTCCCGCCGCCGTTCGCGGCCGACGCGATCCTTGAGGGCGCCGACGCCAATCTCGAACTCGTCGTCGCCATCACCGAGGGAATTCCCGTCAACGACATGATCCGCGTGAAGCGCGCCCTGCAGGGCCGTTCGACGCGTCTCATCGGGCCGAACTGCCCGGGCCTCGTCACGCCGGGAACCGGCCCGCAGTCCAGCGGCGGTTGCCGCATCGGCATCGCGCCGGGCTACATCCACAAGAAAGGCCACATCGGCGTCGTCAGCCGCTCGGGCACGCTGACCTACGAGGCCGTCTGGCAACTGACCTGCCGGGGCGTTGGCCAGTCCACCTGCGTCGGAATCGGCGGCGATCCCGTCAATGGCACGTCGCACCTCGACGTGATCAAGAGGTTCATGGCCGATCCCGAGACGCCCGGCATCATCATGATCGGCGAGATCGGCGGCGCGGCGGAGGAAGAGGCAGCCGAATGGATCGCGAAATACGGCACGAAGCCGGTCGCGGGATTCATCGCCGGCGCCACGGCGCCGCCGGGACGGCGCATGGGCCACGCCGGGGCGATCGTCAGCGGCGGCAAGGGGACCGCGCAGGCGAAGATCGACGCGTTCCGCGCGGCGGGCATCGGCATTTCCCGCACGCCGAGCGAGATGGCCGACACGCTCCTGCGCATGATGTAGGCGGACTCCCGCGCGAAGGCCGGGGTGGCGGACCCGTCCTTCGCGCGGCATGGTTCTTTCCACTCCGGATCACCCGGCCGGAACCCGCGCCCATGATCGCCGTCGATCTCTTCCTCAACCTCGCGGCACTGCTCATGTGGCTGTCGTGGCGCGGGGTGGGTGGCAACGAGGCCGCGGGCGCGGCGGGAACGATCCTCGGCAATCTGCGCGCCGCGGAATCCCGCGTGCAGCCGCGCTGGGGATACCTCGTCGGTTTGGTCGCTCTGCTCTTGGCCCGCGCGATGATCTACCACCAGATCGGGCCCTCGCTGTATTGGAACCCCGGTTGGTCCGTGGGCGCGGTGACGATCTCGTTCCGCAGCGACAGCCTTCCGCGCATGCTGGCTTTTTCGTTCCTCGGGTTCGGATGGTTTTTGGTGGGGCTCTACACGTGGGTCATCGGGATCGTCGCGTTCAACCGGCCGCCGAACGACAAGGACGGCGTGACCCGCGCGTTGCGGCGGCGCTTCCCGAGGATCGCGGCGTTGCCCCCGGTGGTGCTCGTTGCGACGCCCTGGTTGGTGATCGCCCTGCTTTGGATCGTCATCGGCGGCTGGTGCTCGTGGGCACGGCTGTTGCCCACCGTCCAGGGATGGCCGCACCTGTTGGAACAGGCGATGGTCGTGGGCGCGTCGGGATGGTGCATGTGGCGATGGCTCGTGCTGGGAATCCTCGCGCTGCATTTCGTCAATTCCTACGTATACCTCGGCGCGCATCCGGTATGGGATTTCGTGCAGCAAACGGGGACGCGCATGTGCCGGCCGTTCCGCGGGCTGCGTCTGGGCCGCGCGGATTTCTCGGCGTTGCCCGCCGCCCTCGTTTACTTCGGCATCCCGGCATTGCTCGCCGGTGGGTTTCCGGTGCTCCGCGCGTGGCTGCCGGGATTGCCGGCGGCACTGGAGTTCGGCGTGTTGCCGACGCTCTATCGCTCGCTTCCGTGGGGCTGAGCCGCGCATGAACCTTCCGCCGTATCTCCACGAGGCGCACGACGGCGTTTCAATCTCCATCAAGGCACAGCCGCGGGCCCGCCGGACTGAAATC
>JANYDN010000282.1 GCA_025363585.1 Verrucomicrobiota bacterium
TCCACGATCGCGGAGAATTTCACCGACTGGAACGCGTCCGCGAGATGCGCGAGCCGGCGCGCGGCGGGTCCGACCGGCTGGAGCGCGAGCAGGACGTCCGCCGTGCCGTTGGCCGCGAGCAGTTCCGCCTCCGCGATCGTCGCGCATTTCGCCTTGGAGATTCCCAGCGCGACCTGGCGCCGGACGATCTCGGCGAGTTTGTGGGTCTTGACGTGCGGCCGGAGGCGTTCCGTCCCGCCGGCGACGCGCACCATCGACTGCAGGTTCGATTGGATCCGCGCGTCGTGGACCAGAAGGGCGGGCGACGCCACGTCGTCGGCGTTGGCGATGGAATACCACGCCGGCTTCGGATCGGGCTTGCGTTGGAATTCCATGGTCGGCGCCTCGGTGGGTCAGACGAGTTCGAAGATGGCCTCGATCTCGACGGCAATGTTTCCGGGCAACGGTCCCATGCCGACGGCGCTGCGGGCGCCGATGCCGTTTTCGTTGCCCCAGATCTCGGCGAACAACTCGCTGCAGCCGTTGATCACCTTGGGATGGTCGTAGAAATCCGGCGCGGTGTTCACCATGCCGAGGATTTTCACCACGCGCTTCACGCGGTCGAGCGAGCCGAGCGCCTCGCGGATCGTGGCCAGGATGGCGAGGCCCGTCTGGCGCGCGGCGGCGTGGCCGGCGGCGAGATCGACGTCGCGTCCGACGACTCCCTTGATCAGCGAACCGTCGGTGCGGACGGGTCCGTGGCCGGAGACGTAGGCGACATTGCCGAGCACGACGAGCGGGCGGTAGACCGCCACGGGTTTCGGGGCGGGGGGAAGGACGAGTTGCAATTCCTTGAGACGGGATTCTGCGCTCATGATGTGCGGAGCGTGGGCAAAGGCGCGGGAATGTTGAACTACGAAAACGGCCGGACCTCGCGGACACGCCCCCGACGACCGGGCGTCACGTGGCCTCGGCGATTTCCAACAGCGGCACTTCCCACGCATCGACGCCCGTGCGCGACTTGTATCCCGGGTCCGATTGATGGTGGACCGAGCGCCGCACGACCGCGACGACCCTCGTGCTGCGGATCGCGTCGAGGCGACCGATCCACGCTTTCGCGGCCGACGCGGAAAGACGTCCGACCACCGCGCCCGCGGCGTTCCGAATCTCGACGGCCCTGCCGGAGCCCGCCGCCAATCGCACCGGATCGCCTGGACGCAGGAGCGCCAACGCGGCGTGGATCGAATGACCGGGGGCGTTGGAAGCGGCGAAATCCATATAAACGTCGGCGAGTCCCAGCGACGTGTACGCGATCGACGGCGCGGCCTTGGCTTCCGCGCGATTGGCCTCCGGAGCCGTGCGATGCAAGTCGCCGGAAAGTCCGGAGACGAACGACGGCGTGCCCGGGACATCGACCAGGGTGAGCGTCTCGCGGGCGCGGGTCATGCCCACGTACAGGACGCGGCGTTCCTCCTCGATCTCGCGCGGGTTCGCCGGAATCGACCAAGGTCCAACCAACACCACGTGGTCGTGCTCGGTTCCCTTGGCCTTGTGGACGGTCGAAAGGACGACGCCGTCGGTGACGTCCGCCTCGCGTTTGCAATCGTCGAGCGCACCCAGGAAAAACTCCAGCGCCGCGGTAGACGCGCATTCGCCGTCGCCGGCTTCCTCGTGCCGCTCCACCACTAGACGCTCGAGGAGGAGGACCCACGGATTCCCGGCGCCGTGCGTCGCGGCCGATTCCGCGGCCCAGCCACCAATCTCGCTGGCCGTGATCCAGCCGAGCGAGCGGTCCCGGAGCCGTTGGAGGAATTCGTGCACCTCGCGGATCTGCGACAGTCGGGGCAGGGCGTCGCCGCCTTCCGTCCAACGCACCGGAATTCCCGCCGCCTCGAGGGCCCCGCGCACGTGGGCGAGATCGCTCCGGTAACGCGCGAGCACCGCGAACCGCGACCATGGGCGCGGCGAGAGTTTCGCGATCCGTCGGATCTCGTCGGTGACCGCGAGCCCGCGCACGCGCGCGTCGCGAAGGCCGAGGATCGAAACGCGGCCCCGTCCCCACGGGTCCAGTCCCGCGAACCGGCCGCCGTCCGGATGCGTCGCGCGGCCGCGGTCGATCCGAAGGGGCCGCCCCGTCTTCATCCGGTCGTGGTTCGCCCCGATGAGTCCGTTCGACACCTCGATGATGGAGCGCGTCGAGCGGTAGTTCTCGACCAGGAAATGCGTCTCCGCGTCGTAGTCGTGCTGGAAACGGCGGATGAACGCGACGTTGGCGCCGCGGAATCCGTAGATGCTCTGGTCGTCGTCGCCCACGGCCAGCAGCGTGAGTTTCAATTCGGGATCGGCCAGCGTCCGGCCGGCGAGCGCGGAGATGAGCTCGTACTGCGTCTCGTCCACGTCCTGGTATTCGTCCACGAGGATGTGCGTGAAACCCGCGAGCAACCGGTCGCGCATCTCGTCGGGCTCGAGTCCTGCCGGCACGGTCTCGCCCTTGAGCAGTCGCACGGCCTCGGGAATCAACGCGGCGAAATCGGGCTCGGGATCGTCGGCGCGCCGCGCGGCGAGCGAGCGTCCCAGCAGGCGCAACGCGAGTCCGTGGTAGGTCTGGATGGTCACGCCGCGGCTGTCGTCGCCGACCAGCGCGCCCAGACGGCTCCGGAGTTGGAGCGCGGCCGCGCGGTTGAAACAACACATCAGGATCGACGCGGGCCGCACGCGCTCGACGCGCAGCAGGTAGGCGCAGCGATGGACGATGGTGCGGGTCTTGCCGGAGCCCGGGCCGGCGAGGACGAGGATGTTTTTGTCTGCCCGCGCGGTGACGATCTTGATCTGCGCGGGATCGCGGAGGTCGTCCACGATCGCGCGGTACGACTCGACCGTGGTCGGATGCGCGAGGACGGAGGCGGGCGCGGGAAGGAACTGCCGGAGGAATTGATCGTGGCCCAGGGTGAAGTACCCGAGGACCAGCGCGAGGGCGTCCTTGATGCGGTCGAGCCCGAGTTGCGCGTAGCGGGCCATCACGTGGACCTGCAGGACGCGTTCCTTGTAGTGCTCGGCCAACGGTTCGAAATCACTGACCAAATAGCGCGAGTTCTGTCGGGCCGGCTGGAGGCACAGGGTCATCGCGGACCGGAACACCGCGAGTCCCTGCCGCAGTTCGACGACGTTCTGCTCGTGCAGGTACAGCAGCGCGCGTTCGATCGCGGCGTTGCGGTCGTGGATCTCGCCCTTCAACGCCAGGTCCGAATCCACGGCGTCCTGGAGTTCCTCGAACGAAAACTCCACGAGCAACTCCGCGCTTGCGACCGCGTTCTCCGCGATCTTGCCCACGATCGTGCCGAGGACGGCGGCGGCCACGCGGCGACGTCGCTCGGAAAGGGTGCGGAGATCGTCCCAACTCCGCCGGACCCGGACACGCAGCGTGTTCCGGTCGTCCTGCCGCAGGTCCAGGCTTCCCTGCGTCCCCGCGAAGCCGCGGCCATCGTTCGCGATGCTGCCAAGGAGTTTGATCAACAGCGGGACACTGGACTCGAATCCATCGTCGACCAGCCGTTGGTTGAGCAGGGCGAGCGACAGTGGCATCCAGCCCTCGGGATCCGGCGCGGCCTCGACCAACCGTTCGATCATTGCCGTCTCCATGCGATCCGAACGCTGCAACCGTGCGCGGGATGGCTCGGCGACTTTGTGCCGGACCAATGCCGTGAGCAGCGTGTCGCGTTTCACCACGCGGCAGTTGGCGAGCGTGTCGAGGACCTTGAACACCGTGGCGGAGACGTCGGCGGGCCGCGGTTTGGACGCGCCGTCGCGGCCTTTGCCAACGGCGACGTACGCGCCGACCTCGGGAAGCATCGACAATTGGTCGATCGTCAGCGCCTCGCTCGGATCGGCCGCCATGATCTCGCCGAGGACCGCGAGGCAAAGCGCGCGGTAGGTCGGCGCGAGATCGAGCGGCGCGAGTTTTGATTCTGCTTCCGCAAGATTGGCGACCAACGGCCGGGCCTGGAACACGTTCGTGACGTTCTCCTCGCGCTTCACGAATCCCGCGCGATCCAGCCACGCCACCGCGGTGCGGACCTTCGTGTCGGCACCGGCGTCGCCGCGGTAGATGGAGACGTCGGGATCGTCCTCCGAGAGGATCTCGCCGGTGGTGAGAACGACGCTGTCGCGGTTCCTGCCGGCGCGCCGGATGCTCCGCAGGATTCCCGCGATGTCCGCGAGACGGAGTTGCGACATCGCGCCGAGACGGAACTGCGCCTCGCAATCCGACTCGTCGAACAACAGGACGCAGTCGGCACCGCGCCCGTCGCGCCCGGCGCGTCCGGCTTCCTGGATGTAGTTCTCGAGCGAGCCGGGCGTGTCGGCGTGGATGACGAGGCGGACGTCCTCCTTGTCGATGCCCATGCCGAAGGCGTTGGTGGCGCAGATGACGTCGAGTTGGCCGGAGAGGAACTCGTCCTGGATGCGTTTCTTCTCGGACGCGGGAAGGCCGGCGTGGAAATGCGCGGCGCGCCAGCCGAGCCGGAGCAAATCCGCGGCCGTGGTCTCGGCGAATTGGCGACGCGCGCGAAACACGACCGCGCTGCCGGCACGGCCGTTGCCGATGCTTCCCGACAACAGCGCGTGGATCTGCTGCGCCTTCTCGGAATCGCCGGTGCGCTCGACGCGGAACGACAGGTTGTCGCGCTCGACGCCGCCTTCGAACAGGCGCAGTTCGCGTCCGGTCTCCTTCTCGAAGTGCGCGAGGATCTCGTCGCGAACCTCGGTCTTCGCCGTGGCGGTGAAGCACGCGATCGGCGCCCGTCGGCCGGTGTCCTTGTCGATGTGTTCCCGGATGAACCGCGCCGGGTACAAATAGTCGGGCCGGAAATCGTGCCCCCACTTCGAGAGGCAATGAGCCTCGTCGAAAACCCAGCAGCCAATCTCCCGCGTCGCGATCGCGGTGCGGAACGACCGGTTCCGGAATTGTTCGGGCGAAACGTAGAGGATCGCGAGGTCGCCGAGGACGAGCCTGCGGAGGACGTCGCCGCGCTCGGGCATCGTCAGCATGCCGTACAGCGCCGCTGCGGACGGCGTGCCGGTGCGGCGCACGAGCCCGTCCACCTGGTCCTTCATCAGCGCCTGCAGCGGCGAGACGACGACGGTGAGCGTGCCGCGGCGACGATTGCGGACGATCGCCGGCAATTGGTAACAGAGGGATTTCCCGCCGCCCGTGGGAAGGATCGCGAGCAACGACTCGCCGCGCAGCCCGGCCTCGACGATCTCGCGTTGCAACGGCTCGCCGCGCGGCCCCTTGGGTTCCGCGCGAAAATCCTCGAACCCGAAATGCGCCCTGAGGTGCGCGCGCGCGTCGAAGTCGCGGGCGCAATACGCGCACTCCGGAAGCCCGCACGGTCCCTGGCGCCAGCGATCGAGCAGCGGAAGGATTTCCGGGAACCGGTGGCGAACCCACGCGGGCAGGACCGAATTCCCGCCGGCGACGCGCAACCACGCGAAGGCATGGGCCAGCGTGCGACGTCCCGCGGTGGTCGCGAACAGCGCCGTGTCGCGGGCATGCGCGACGCACGCGCGGCCGTCGAGTTGGACCCGCGCGAGTTCGGCCGCGCGGGTCGAGTCGGGGCGCGTCCCGCCGAGCGCCGCGAACATCCGGTCGTAACCTTCCGACGTCGTCGCATCCCCGGCGTCCGATGTGCCCAGCAGGAAATGGAGGAGTTCGAAAAGCGCGGGCGAATGGATTCGCAGCGCGGCGAGCGCGTTCCATTCGTCGGCGAACAGCGTTCCTGCCTGCCGCGCGTCGGCCACCGGATCGTTGACGCTTTCGCGAACCAGTTTGTGCGCCTTCACCAAGCGATGGTACGGGTTCTCCGGGAACGCGATCGGCGACAACACCAGGGTGTCGAGCACCGGAAGCGCCAGCACCGGGTGCCCGGGGACCGCCCGACGGATCACGTCGAGGTCGTGGTCGCCGATGTTGTGTCCGAGGACGAATCCCGCGCGTCGCGCGAATACGTCCAGCCGGGCGAGCCCGTCGTTGGCGCCGCCCCGGAAGGATTCGTCGCCAAGGACCGCGCCGACCTCGCGGAGCCGGCCCTCGACGGTGGTCTCCAGATCGACGAGCAGGACGTGCCGCATCCAGCCGCGGAAATCCGGCGAAGCGGCGGGAACCACGGGGTTGTTCGGCGGACACTCGGCCATCGGTGCGCGGATTCTGGCATGGGCTGCGACGGCGGGGGAGCCGCAAGTCGCGTTCGGCGCGCGACGTTTCCGCCGTGGCGGGCCGTCGCGTGAGGTTGGTGTTGCTCGGCGGCGTGGCGTTCGTCCGCGTGTTTTCGAGCCCGCGTGTCCGGGCGCGTGAACGTGGGTATTTCGAGCCGCCCGCGAGGTCAGGGTTGTTTGCTGGCGGCCTTTTGCGCGAACCAAGCTTCCATTGGAATGTCTCCGACTTCGACGAGTCCGCCGGGGTCAGTCCAGGTGTGCTGCTTTGCGTAGGCTCTGGGCGTCCCGGCCCGTCCGCCGGGTCCCGGAAGCTCGTTCGGAATCAGGATGGCCTCGATCATTCCTATCCCGGCTTCCACGCAGTCGATCGAAAACGTCCCGTCGTCCTGTGCCAGAAACACCCGGCATGTTGCCTCGCTTGTCGCGCGTCGGAATTCCTTCGAGGCGAGATAAGTCCTTCGCTCGTCATCGGACATCTCGCCGATCGAGAATCCCGAGCGAAGACGAACCAGAATGCGACCGCTCTCCCTCGCGAAGCCTACGGGAAGGACAAACCGCCCCGTCAATCTGGCTTCGCTCGCTCCGACCGAGAGTTTGGTGGTCTGGCGGGGTCGCACCTCGAAACCGAAGTCCGTAATGCTGAATCCGTTTTCAAGTCGGTTGCCACCCGGGATGCCCGTTGGGAATTGCTCCACCAGAAACCTACCCGATGATTTTACCGCAAGGACGTAGGCGTCGTTTGCGGGAGCCAAGCCGCTGGAGGTGCCCATTCCAAAACTCACGCGGAAATGATCTGGAACCGCCGAATCGGAGTACCGGTGATGGTCGATCTCGACCGTGCCGTAGTCGGCCAAGACGATCGTTCCGGTGCGGGCGAAGTCACCCAATGACAGCGTCGCGAACCCGATTGGATGCGCGGCCGCGATCGAGGTTTCGAATCCGGTTTTGTCGAAACGGAACCGTCCGAGGGAATCGGTTTCCACCACCTGTCCCGCTCCCGTCGGCTCCAGCCGGCCTGGCCTAACGCGGATGCATCCCTCTATTCGGTTGTCGACGAGTCCCACGGTGGCATGGGGCACCGGGTTTCCGGCGCCGTCGACCACCATGCCTTCGAGTGCCTTGATGGGCGCCAATCGTATCGTGGCGTCGACCCGACCGCCGGATGCCGCCGGTATTTCGGCATCCTGCGGCCGATAACCCGGGGCGACGATCATCATCCGGTGCATGGAATCGCTTCTTAGCTTTTCCGCGAATTCTCCGTCCCGAGGCTGATGATGTTGAAAAACCGTCTCGCGTTCGCCGTCGAAGACGGACACCGCGAAATACTTCACCGGAGCGCCCGACTCGGAGTCGACCACCGAGAGGTGCAGTCGCCGGCATTCGTTCATCGTGATGATCACTTCGTGCCCGGGACCGTCGGGCACGACCCCGCTCGTCGCGGACAATGTCTCGTTGCGGGCTTCGTAGTTCAGATCCGAATCCGGTGCTCCGGTCCATTCGAAGCGGCCGTCCGCTTGGGTGACCGTGGAGAAATTGCCTCCAATAGACGTGTAGTCCCGAGGTCCCTTGGGGAAGAGAGACACGATCACCCGTGCAAGTGGCTTGCCCGTGGCGTCCACGACCCGACCCCTCACCGTGCGCCCGCGAGCCAGAACAAACCGGAGTTCGGGCGTCGTTGGTTCGATCGACACTTCTTTCAGGGCGTAACGAAACCCTTCGGCTCCCGCGTCGACGGTCGTCGGCATCGCGTGGAGTCTGGCGACTTGGAAGCGCCCGGATGGGTCGGTGGTCGTCGTGTGGAAGGATGATCTGCCGGCCGGCATCACCCGGATGTCGGCCCCCGCGACGGGCCTGCCGCCCTCGTCCACGACCACGCCGGAAAGCGTCGTCAGAGGAGCGAGGACGAATACGTGCTGCGATCGAAGGAGTTTCTGGCGTGTGCCGTTGAATTCGCCGATCGATGGAACCAACGCCGGAGCCCAATCGGGATGCGATGCGGAGACGCCGATGGTCGGAAAAAGTCCGGACGGAACGCCATCGACTTCCCAGCGTCCGTCCTTGCCCGTCGTGGCCGTTGCGAGCCGGAAATCGGAAATCTCCGCCGGGTCGTCTTTCGGCTGTTCGTTGGTATAGAAGCGATGCACCAACACCGTCGCGCCGGCGATCGGCCGTCCCCGTTCGCCGAGGACCGTGCCACCGATTCGGACCAGCGCATTCGACGTCGCCATGTCTGTTGCGGGGAGATTCGCGCGCGGGGATTCCGCGACTTTCGCGGACTCCACCGCGGTGACCTTCGGGGTCTGGGCGTCTGTCAATGTGACCGCGCCCGCGATCGCCACCAACACCACGGCGAGCGCTCCGGTCCGTCGGCCGGGCCGGAACTCGGCGATGTGGAGTAGACGCCGCTTGAGATCGGCGCGGCCTTCCAAGATGCCGACTGTGCCCGGTGCCGAAGCGTTCCGCGGCGCGTTGGCAAGCATCGCGAGGAGCGTGCGTCCGTAGGACTCGGGATCGGTTTCGACGGCGGATCGGAGGACGAGTTCGTCGCAGGCAAGCTCGCGTTCGGCTCGCAACCGGGCGAAGGCGAACCAGACGAATGGGTTGAACCAATGGACGGCCTGAAGAACCGCGAGCAGCCAATTGAGCGCGATGTCGCGTCGCCTCACGTGGGCGAATTCGTGGAGCAAAACGTGGCGCAACTGCGCGGGAAGGAGCCGGGTGCCAAGGCCGGGAGGAAACAACAGGCGGGGCCGCAGGAATCCGTGCAGAGCGGGCGAGCCAACGCCGTCGACTTCCAGAATGCCGACGCTTGTCCGAACCCCGAGCGTCCGTGCCGCCTCGGCGACGGCGTCGAGGATCGCGCGATCCGTCACGGGCCTTCCCGAGCGCACCCAGCGCGAGATCAAACGACAGGTCCACGCCGTGCGCGCCGCGAACAGAACGATGCCGGCGAGCCACGCGGCGAGTAGCCATCTCGGCCACGCCGGCGCGTCCGCTGCGTGTTGGGCGAGCGGCGGGCCGATGGACTCCATGGGTGTCGACGCGACGACGGCGGGTGTCGGTTCGGAAGCGGCGACCGCGCGCGGTTCGACGACGATTGGGCCCGCCGACATCCGGACGCGCGGTTCCGGAGCCGCGGGTTCCCTCGAGAACGAGGTGGCCGTCGAAACCGACCTCTTGGAATCCACGGGCGCCGCGACGGGGACGTCCGCTGGGTTCCATCGGGGCATCAGGTTGAAGACGCTCCAGTGGGTTCCGACGGAGACCGGCAGGCAGAGACGCAACGCGACGAGTCCCCATAGCCAGCATCGCCAGCGCGGAGCGAGCCAACCGCGAAGCGCGTGTTGCGCCAACGCCACCAGCAGGACCAACGCGGCGACCTGCGCGGACAAGATGCCGAGACGAAGACAGGTTTCGATGGGTTGCATGGGGCCTTTCAACGCCGGCGTTTGCGGCGGGCGAGGAGTTCCTCGAGCTCCTTGATCTCGGCGGGCGAGAGATCCTGGTGCTCCACGAAATGCGCCAGCATCGGCTTGAGCGCGCCGCCGAAGACGCGGTCCAGGAATGAATCGCTGGCGGCGGCCACGCACTCGGCTTCGGCGAACAAGGGACGGTAGCGGAACGCCCGCCCGTCGGCCTCGCTCGCCAGCGCGCCCTTTTCAACGAGGCGCGCGAGCAACGTCCGCGCGGTCTTCGGATGCCACGTCGGGTCATCGGCCGCGAGCCGGGCGACGATCTCCGCGCTGGTGGCCGGATGCCCGGCCCACACGGCGCGCATGACTTCCCATTCGGTTTCGGAGATCCGTGGCACGCGTTTCATGTTCGAGGCAGTCAGGACTACAAGTGTAGGTCACATGTGGATTACGACTGTGAGCCTAACTTGGCAAGAGCAAACTCAAAGGCCGCGCCGGCGCGGGTGCGCCGGGTGTTTTGGGAATCGACGGTGTCGCCAGGCCAATCGAACCTTCCGAAATGAGCGACTTGCAGCGGATCCATATCGTTCGACACGGCGAGACGTCGTGGTCGTTGTCGGGCCGGCACACCGGGCGGACCGAGGTGACGCTGACCGAATCGGGCGAGCACGACGCGCGGGGCCTCGCGGTGTTGCTCGGCGGCGTGGTGTTCGCGCGGGTGTTTTCCAGCCCGCGTGTCCGGGCGCGGCGCACGTGCGAGCTGGCCGGGCTGGGCGCGATGGCGGAGATCGACGCGGATCTCGCGGAGTGGGACTACGGCGATTTCGAGGGACTGCGTTCCCCCGAGATCCACGAACGCGCCCCGAACTGGAACGTGTTTAGCGACGGATGTCCGGGTGGCGAATCGCCGGGCGCTGTGTCCGACCGCGCGGATCGCTTGATCGCGCGTCTCAGGGGATTCGGGGGCAACATCGCGGTATTCACCCACGGGCATTTCGGACGCGTCCTCGCCGCGCGATGGATCGGGTTGCCGGTGGCGCAGGCCCGGGGCTTTTTCATGTCGACGGCATCGGTGGGAATCCTCGGGCACGAGCACCACGACGCGAACGAGTCGGTGATCGAGCAATGGAACGCGAAGGCCAGCGGGCGCGAGTCATAGTGCCCCGTCTCCAACGCTGGCGTTGGACTCGGGTCACCGCGCGCCGTGCCGTCCGGGGCGCATCCGGACACTGCCCCCGAAAAGTCCGGGGCTGCAATCGACCAACCGAAATCAACGAAGTTGGACCGAGCAAAACTCCCTCACGTTGTTGCAATCAATTCCCACCCCAACATCAATTCCGTCCCCCTCGGCGGGCCCCCCGACTTTTCGTGTGGTTCGTGTATTTCGTGGATGCCAATTCCACGGGACTGCTCGGCTTGCATCAGGTTGGGTGGGTGAACCACGAAACACACGAAACACACGAAAAGCCCTGGAAAGGAGATTCGATGGTTGCCGGGAATGCTTTGAAAGGGTCTTGCGTTCCCGAGCGGGCGCATCCGCAAACCGCTCCTCGAAGATTCTGGTCCCTCCAACGAACAAACCGAAATCGGTTTTGTAGGACCGCGCGAAACACCCCGAATTCACTGGCGCGGCCACCGTTCACCCAGAACCCGGCGCAAGGGCGCCTTCTTCAACGCTTTTGAATTCGGGGGCAGTGCAAGATGCGCCCGCGTGACTGAGGCGGTCGCCGCGCCTGTTGCGCGCCCTTCTGGCGGCTCGTATCGTCGCCGTCGTGATCGCAACCAGCTACCGATACATCGTCCGGCGCGCGGGTGTGCGATCGGGCCACGCCATCATCGAGGGGACTCGGATCGGCGTGCACGACGTTGTCGCGATGATCCGATCCGGCACCACGGTGGACGAGGTCGTCGCCTCCCTCCAAGGTTTGTCGCGGGCGCAAGTGTACGAGTCCTTGGCTTATTACGAGGACCACCAAGCCGAACTCGAGCCCTTGATCGCCGCCCAAATCTCGCGACTCGACGCGTGACTTTTCTGGTCGACGAAGACGTGCCGGTCGAAATCGACCGGAGCCTGAAGATGGCGGGACACGAGCCCGTTGATTGGACTCATGGAAGCGGCCGGTGAAATCGGGGTCCGAAACAACATCAACTTCGCCTAGGATCTCTTTGACCATGGGAACCACAGCCCCTCGAACCACCATAGCGATCCTCGCCGCCTGCATCGCGCTGGTCGGTGCCGGATGCACCGCGAAACGAAACGTTCGGCACCAAGAGTCTGCCACCGCCACCGACATCCTTTCCCGGACGATGGACACATCGGTGCGTCCGTCCGACGACTTCTTCTCCTACGCGAACGGCGCGTGGCTCCGCGCGAATCCGATTCCTCCCACCGAGTCCGGCTGGGGAATCGGCAACGCCGTGCGCGAGGAACTCTACGCGCGCGAACGTCGCATCAACGAGGGCGCCGCCGCCAACGAAGCGCCCGCCGGCAGCGATCTCCGCAAGCTCGGCGATTTCTGGCGCACCGCCATGGACGAGGATCTCGCCGAACGCGTCGGCCTCGCCCCGCTCGCGGCCGAACTCGCGCGCATCGATGCCATCGCGAACGCCGAACAAGCCATCGACGTGGCCTTCGCCCTCGAACCGCTCGGCGTCGGCGCGTTCCTCGGCGTGTCGGTCGCGCAGGACGAGAAGGACAGCGACACGATGTCGGTGCACGTCTCGCAGGGCGGCCTCGGGCTTCCGGAGCGTGACTTCTATTTCAACAACGAGGCGGGCGTGGCGGCGATCCGCGTCGAGTACGCGGCGCATCTCGCGCGGATGCTCCGGTTGCTGGGCCGCGACGAGGCGTCGGCCAAGCGGGGCGCGGACGACATCCTCGGGTTCGAGACCGCGCTTGCCAAGGCGTCGCGCCCGCTCGAGGACCTGCGCGACCCGCAGCACAACTACAACCCGATGCCGCCCGCGGAGGTCACCGCGCGGCACACGCCGTCGATCGCCTGGGCCAATCGTCTCGCGGCGTGGAAACTCCGCCCGACCAGCATCGTCGTGGGACAACCGGAATTCCTCGACGCGCTGGACCGCCTGATTCGCGAGACGCCCGTGCCCGTGCTCCGCGACTACCTGCGCTTTCACCTCGTGTCCACGTACGCGGAAGGTCTCGGACGCGCGATCGCGTCCGAGAATTTCGCGTTCTACGGAAAGGTGCTTTCCGGCCAGAAGGAGCAACGCCCGCGCTGGAAACGCGTGCTCGACGCCGAGGACGCCGCGATGGGGATGGTCCTCGGGAAAGTCTTCGTCCGGGAATTCTTCCCCCCCGCGACCAAGGCTCGTTACGTCGCCCTCGTCGGCGCCATCCGCGACGCCTACCGCGCGCGAATCGAGCGGCTCGACTGGATGACGCCGGCGACGAAGGCGAAGGCCTTGAAAAAGCTGGCGGCGGTGAACGCGAAGGTCGGGTTTCCGGATCGTTGGAAGGATTGCTCCGCGTTGGTGGTGGGCCGCGAGTCTTACTGCGAGAACCTGAAGAACGCCGCGCGCTGGCGGTTCGACGACATGGTCTCGAAGTTCGGCAAACCGGTCGACCGCTCGGAATGGACGATGACGCCGCAGACCTACAACGCGTACTACGACCCGTCCAACAACGAGATCGTGCTGCCCGCCGCGATCTTCGCGATTCCCGGCGTGGCCGACGCCGACGTCGACGACGCGGTGATCTACGGCTACGCGGGCGCGACCACGATCGGCCACGAGATCACGCATGGGTTCGACGACGAGGGCCGGCAGTTCGATCTCAAGGGCAACATGGCGGACTGGTGGACCGCGGCGGACGCGGCGGAATTCGGGCGGCGGGCGGAAGGTTTGGTCCGCCAATTCAACGCCTACCAACCGCTGCCCGGCGTGCCGATCAACGGCAAGGCGAGTCTCGGCGAGAACATCGCGGACCTCGGCGGCATCGTGCTGGGACTCGACGCGTTCAAGCGCACACGCCAATACCGCGAGGGCAAAACGATCGGCGGACTGACGCCGTTGCAGCGGTACTTCGTCGGCTACGCGCTCGGCTGGATGAACCAGACCACGGAGGCGACGTTGCGGAAACACCTGCTGAGCGACGTCCACGCGCCCGCGAAGTGGCGCGTTCTCGGCCCGGTCGCGAATGTCCCGGAATTTTTCGGGGCCTTCGGCATCCAGCCGGGTCAACCGATGTGGCGACCGGAACCCGAGCGCGTGCGGATTTGGTAAGGGTCCCCGCCTACTTCCACACCCTCACCTTGAGGCCCTTCACCCGCCGGAACTCCCGCGCGTTTCCCGTGACGAGCGTGGCCCCGATGCCGCGCGCTTGGGCGGCGATGAGCAGGTCCATCGGACCAATCGGCGTGCCGGCGGCCTCCAGCGCCGCGCGGATCTCGCCGTGGTGGATCGCCGCGTCCGCGGTGAATTCCTCGATGTGGAACATCTCCAGGAAAGCCGCGAGCCGCGCGGCTTGTTGCGGATGCGTCCGGAGGTTCTTCTTCACGCCGGTCCACAACTCGGCGGCGACGATCACCGGGATTCCCGTCAGCGCCGGGTTCGGCAAGGCACCGAGACCCGCCGTGTTGCGCAGGACCGCGATGCACGCGCTCGTATCGAGCAGGAACGCCGGTTTCATTCGCGATCAAAACTCGGGAATCGCCCGCTCGTGAGACTTCGGCCGTGCCGGCGGATCCGGGAATTCACCGGCGCCCGGGAACTTCTCGGCCAAATGGCGGCCGACCTCCGCGAACGAACGAAACTTCGGCGCGGGCACCGGGGTCAGCACCACCTCGGTTCCCCGGCGCGCGATCCGCACCTCGGTGCCCTCGAACCGGAAGGCCTTGGGCAGGCGGACCGCCTGGCTGCCCCCGTGCCGGAAGAGCTTCGCGGATTTCATAGATACACTTTGTATCCACACAGTCCCGACGTCAATGCCGGGGACGGGATCAGGAAACGCGTCGGATCTTCCCGGTGCCGATTTGGGCCACCGACGGACGGACACTGAACACTTCCCCCGCGCGTTCCCGGCGTGTTCCAATCCCCCAGTCACATGCGCCGCCTCAACCTCGTGCTCGCCGCCTGCGCCGCCGCGTTCCTTCCGGACGCCGCCTTCGCCGCGCCCGCCATCGATTTCGACCACGACATCGTCCCCTTGATCCGCAGGCACTGCGCTGAATGCCATGCGGGCGACAAGAAGAAGGGCGGCCTCTCGTTCAACACCCGCGAGACGCTCCTCAAGGGCGACGAGGACGGACCCGTCGTCAAGCCCGGCGACGCCGCCCACAGCCGACTGATCGAGGCGGTTCTCTCCGCGGATCCGGACAAGCGCATGCCGCCGAAAGGTCCCGCGCTCGACCCGGCGGAGATCGCGAAGCTCCGCGCTTGGATCGATCGCGGCGCGGTCTGGACGGAAGGATTCGCCTTCAAGAAACCGGCGTACGACCCGCCGCTCAAACCGCGGCGACCCGTGTTGCCGACCGTCCGCGGCGGCCGGACCAACCTCATCGACCGCATCGTCGACGCGCAGCTCGCCAAGACGCGCCAGCCGCGGCCCGCGCCGGTCGACGACGCCACGTTCGCGCGGCGGGTCCATATCGATTTGGTCGGCATCCTTCCCAAACCCGAGGCGCTGGCCGCGTTCGTCGCCGACAATGGACGCGACAAACGCGCGCGGTTGGTCGATTCGCTGTTGGCCAGCGACGTCGCCTACGCGGATCACTGGATGTCGTTCTGGAACGATCTTCTCCGGAACGACTATGCCGGCACCGGCTACATTGACGGCGGGCGGAAACAGATTTCGTCGTGGCTTTACCGGGCCTTGCTCGAGAATAAACCCTACGACCAATTCGCGCGCGAACTGGTCGCGCCTTCCGCCGAGAGCGAGGGCTTCGCGCGCGGCATCCAGTGGCGCGGCACCGTCAGCGCGGGGCAGGCCGTGCCGGTGCAGTTCGCGCAGTCAGTCGGACAGACCTTCCTCGGCATCAATCTCAAGTGCGCGTCGTGCCACGATAGTTTCATCGATCGCTGGAAACTCGCCGACTCCTACGGCCTCGCCGCGATCTACACCGACGCGCCGCTCGAACTCCACCGCTGCGACAAACCCACGGGCAAGATGGCCACGCCCGCGTGGATCTTTCCCGAGCTCGGCCAGATCGATCCCTCGAAGCCCGCGCCCGAACGCCTCCGACAGTTGTCGCTCCTGCTCACGCATCCCGACAACGGCCGCTTCCAGCGCACCATCGTCAACCGCCTTTGGCACCGCCTCATGGGCCACGGGATCGTCCATCCGGTCGACGCCATGCAAACCGAGCCGTGGAACGCGGACCTTCTCGATGGCCTCGCCACGCATTTGGTCGAGCACCGCTACGACGTGAAGTCGACGCTGGCGCTGATTTGCAAATCCGCGGCGTACCAATCGCGTGCCGAGGTCCGCAAGGCGGGACAGGACGACCACGGTTACAAGTACGCGGGACCACGCGCCAAGCGGCTGACGGCCGAGGAGTTCATCGACGCGTTGTGGCAGATCACGGCGACCGCTCCGGAGCGATACGATGCCCCGGTGGTGCGTGCGCGAGTCGATCCGTCGCTCAAGGCCAGCGGCCGTTGGATCTGGGGCACCGGGCCGAATCCGCAGGCGGCCGGCGACATCGTGACCTTCCGCAAGTCGGTCGTTTTGCCCGACGCCCCGGTCGCGGGAGGCGCCGCGATCACCGCCGACAATTCGTACACGCTTTACGTCAACGGCAAGAAGGCGCGGTCCGACGACAATTGGGAGACCGTGGAGTTCGTGGAACTCGCGCCGTTGCTTCGCGCCGGCACCAACGAGATCGTGATCGTCGCCAAAAACGGCGGCGACGCCCCGAATCCCGCGGGACTCGTCTTCGAGGCGCACTGGCGCTTCAAAAACGGTTCGGTCGGCAAGGTTGCCACCGACGCCGAGTGGTCCTTCGTGCGCGCCAAGACCGACGACCATGGCCAACTCAAGGAGCCCGGCGCGGATTGGCAACCGGTCGCGATCGTCGACGACGGCCCATGGCGTGATCGCATCGCGGGAGGCATCGGCGCGGCGCTCGTCCAGGCCACCGTCGTCGACCGTCCGATGGTCCGCACGGCGTTGCTGAAGAGCGATCTCTTGCAACGAACGTTGGGTCGGCCGAACCGCGAACAGATCGTGAGCGTGCGGCCGGACGAACTCTCGACGCTCGAGGCCATGGACCTGAGCAACGGCCCGCTGCTCGCGGGAATGCTTGCCGAGGGCGCGAAGAAGCTCGTCGCGCGCGATTGGAAATCCACCGACGCGCTTGTCGACTGGTTATACCGAGCCGCGCTTGCCCGGCCACCGGCGAAGGCGGAGCTCGAATTGGCGCGCTCGAACCTGGGCGCGAAACCCACGCCCGAGGGCGTCGAGGATCTTCTCTGGAGCGTCGCCTTGCTGCCCGAATTCCAACTCGTGCGTTGACCGATTCCGTTTCATATTGCCCATAGTCATTCGCCGCGTGCCGACCATGAACCCGCTAGCACTCGATCCATTGAACCCGCGCCGCGACTTCCTCAAGAAGCTCTCGGCCGCCGGGCTTGCCACGTTGATGTCGCCCGCGCCACGCCTGCTCGGGGCCGGTCCCGACGGCGAGAAACCGGACGCGCCGCGCGCGCGTGCCGACGCCTGCATCCTTCTCTGGATGGGCGGCGGCATGGCCGCGCCCGAGACGTTCGATCCGAAGCGCTATAGTCCCTTCGAGAAAGGCCTCTCCGTCTCGAAGATGCTGAGCACGTTCCCGGCGATCGACACGTCCGTCGGCGGGCTGCGCATCTGCCAGGGATTGGAAAACATCGCGCGCGTGATGGACCGCGCGACGTTGATCCGTTCGGCGGTTCAGCCCGATCTTGGGACGATCCTGCATTCGCGGCACCAGTATCATTGGCACACGGGCTACGTGCCGCCGCAGACGGTCGCGGCGCCGCACATCGGCGCGTGGATGGCGCGCGTGCTCGGTCCGCGCAACCCGGTGATGCCCGCGTTCATCAACATCGGGCAACACCTCGAGGGCAACGGCGAGGCCGAGGAACTCAAGGCGTTCACCACCGCGGGATTCTTCGGGAACGAATTCGGCCCGATGAACCTTCCCGATCCCGCGTCCGCCGCCGCCGCGGTCCGGCCGCCGAAGGGGATGTCGCCGGGACGTTTTGCGGATCGCTACAAATTCTACCGCCAACTCGTGGACAAGAACCCGCGCCGCGACTTCATGAGCGACCACCAGCAGGAATCGATGCTGCGGTCCATGGACAACGCGCAGCGGTTGCTGGCATCGAGGGAAAGCGCGGCGTTCGATCTCGGGCTCGAGCCCCAGGCCTCGCGCGACGCCTACGACACCGGTCATTTCGGACGCGGCTGCCTGCTCGCGCGCCGCCTCGTCGAGAACGGCGCGCGCTTCGTCGAGGTGACGACCGAGTACGTCCCGTTCTTCCATTGGGACACGCATGCGGACGGGCACTCGACCCTCGAACGGATGCATCGAGAGATCGACGCGCCGATCGCGCGGCTGGTCCTCGATCTCGAGGCGCGCGGGATGCTCGACCGCACGCTGGTCATCCTCGCGAGCGAGTTCAGCCGCGACGCGTTGATCGAGGGTGTCCCGGGCTCGAAGGCGTCGGACCAGGCGACGGCGCCGTCGGAGACGCTGCAGGAAGCCAAGCACTACGGGCTGCACCGGCATTTCACGGGCGGCACGAGCGTGGTGATGTTCGGCGGCGGGATGAAACGCGGCCATGTCCACGGCGCGACGGCGGACGAGCGCCCGTTGGTCGCGACGAAGGATCCGGTGTCGATCAAGGATCTCCACGCGACGATCTTCACGGCGATGGGCGTGAGTCCGAAGACGGCGTTCAACATCGAGCAACGCCCGTTCTACGCGACGGAAGACGGCAAAGGCACCGCGGTGGAGTCGCTGTTCGCGTAGGGCCGAAAGTATCCAGTGGTCAGTGATCGGTGGTCAGTATCCGCGTTGCCGACATCGTGGGACGACGGATCCGAAGCTTTTCCCCGCGAAGCGCCTTGGAGTGCGGTGGGAAGGAGCGTCAGCGACGCCACACCGCTGTTGCGGAAGGGAGAAGCGAAGGTGAGGAAAACGGCGTGGCGTCCTCCGAGGACTTCCCGCCGCACTCCGAAGGCGTTCCCTCCGCGGGAACGCGGGGACCGCGCTCGCCGGCCCTTCTTCAAACTTGAAACTGAAAACTTGAAACTCCCTCAAGCCGTCCACCCCTTGCGGTACTGCCGACGCAGGAAACGCGTCGCTTCCTTCGCGCCGGTCGTGAAGCGAAAATGCGGGCCGTCCCACACCAGCGGCACGCGCGCGCGGATCGCCACGTTGCCCAACAGGATCGTCTCGGTGAGCAACGACGAGTAGTCGAAATTCGAGAACGCCTTCGGACCGCCGCGAATCGCGGCGCCCCATTCGTCCTTCATCCCTTGGTCGCCCCGGCCGTTGCGCGCCAGCGTCGGCGTGGGTCCCACGAACCCGGCGAATTCCTTTTCCGGAAGCAGCTTCCACGCGGCGCCGTAGTCGTTCGGCGAATACAACACGCCCTTGTCGCCCACGATCAGGCTTCCACTACTCACCGGCGTCTCGCCGTGGAACAGGTCGAGCGGCGGCAGGTTTTTCGTGCCGTCGGGACGCTTGCCTTCGTACCAGTTGAACTTCACCGGACCGCGCTTGCCCCGCGCCGGGAACTGCGATCGCACCGTCGCCCAGGCCGTGTGCGTCTCGGGATTCGGCGCCTCGCTCTCGGCGATGATCGACGTCGGGTGATCCAACTCCAGCGCCATGAACGCGAGGTTCGCCGTGTGGCAGCCCATGTCGCCGAGCGCGCCCGTCCCGAAATCCTGCCAGCCGCGCCATTTGAAGGGATGATACGACGGATGGTACGGACGCTCCGGCGCCGTGCCCAGGAACGCGTTCCAATCGAGTTCCGACGGGATCGCCACGACCTCCGTGGGACGCGAGACGACCGACGGCGACTGCGGCCACTGCGGGCGATTCGTCCAGACGTGGACTTCGTGCACGTTGCCGATGGCGCCCGCTCGGATCCACTCGACGCCCTTGCGGAGGCCGTCTTCCGCGGTGCCTTGGTTGCCCATCTGGGTCGCGACCTTGTGCTTCCGGGCGAGGTCGCGGAGCCAGCGGGCTTCCCAGACGTCGTGCGTGAGCGGCTTCTGGACGTACACTGCCATGCCGCGCTGCATCGCCATCGCCGCCGCCAAAGCGTGGTTGTGGTCCGGCGTGCTGACCGTCACCGCGTCGATCTTCCCGTGCATCTCGTCGAACATCTTCCGGAAATCCCGGAACTTCCGCGCGCCGGTCCATTTCGCGGCTTTCGGCGCGAGGCTGCGGTCGTCGCAATCGCACAGCGCGACCACGTCGCCGAGGTTCGCGGCTTGGTCGATGTCGCCCGATCCCTTGCCGCCGACGCCGATGCCGGCGACCCGGAGCCGGTCGTTGGCCCCGATCGCGCGGGCGGGAAGGATGGTGAACGCGAGGGACGCGGCGGCCGCGGAGCCGATGAAATCGCGGCGGGAATAGGTGCGGGTAAACGTGGGACGCATGGTGTGCAAATGGCTACTGCGATTGGGGGGACGCCGCATGTTCCGCCCGGAATCGCCATTTCCTCAAGCCCCCGTTTGGTGGAATCCTGCATCGCATGAAACCAGCGCCGCCGATCGACCCCGCCGTCCGCATCGGACACGTCCATCTCAAGGTCGCGGACCTCGAGCGCGCGCTCGGCTTCTACCGTGGTGTCCTCGGGTTCGAATTGACGCAACGGTTCGGATCGAGCGCGGCGTTCCTTTCCGCCGGCGGTTACCACCACCACATCGGGCTCAACACGTGGGAAAGCCTCGGCGCGCCGCCACCGCCGCCCCGCTCCACCGGGCTGTATCACGTCGCGATCCTTTACCCGACGCGCGCGGCGTTGGGCGACGCGTTGCGTCGCGTGCTGGATGCCGGGATCGAACTCGAGGGCGCCGCCGACCACGGCGTGAGCGAGGCGATCTACCTCCGCGATCCCGACGGCAACGGCGTGGAGTTGTATCGGGATCGTCCCACCAACGAATGGCCGCGCGCGAAGGACGGATCGCTGGCGATGATCACCGCGCCGCTCGACCTTGACGGCCTTCTCGGAAAGTAGCGCGGGCGGGCCGACGGCGGTGGGCGGGGAGTCCCGCGACGAAATCGAAGCAGGACGTAGAGCGGGCGTCCGCGCCTGCGCAAAAAGCACCGTCCCCGGTGCGTTCCAATCAATCCTTCACAACCCCAATTCCGCGCATGCCACGGCACGGGCGGGGACGCCCGTGGATTGCGCAGCCGGGGACGGCCGCTCTACGCCGCGCCCGCATCAAACGCCCGGCGCGGCGGCGACACCCTTCTTGCCGCCGGAGACCTCGATCAGATCCAACAGGATCCGCTCCGCCTCGCGCAGATGAACGTCGGGTGCCGTGCCCGGTTCGAGGTCGGCCTCCTCGTCGTCATCGTCCGATGACGCCTTCGGATGGACCGCGACCTCGTTTGCCTCGGGCTTTGCAGCGGGGTCCTTGCCGAGCAAGCGCGGGTCGCCGCGGCCGCCGGCGAGCAGATTGGTTCGGGTCATCGCCGGGGGAAGGCCGGGTTGGTCGGCCAGTTTGAGGGTGATCTCGTAGGTCTTCGGTTCCTTCTCGCCGCGGGCGGCGAGTTCCTTCTTCCGGGCCTCGGCACGCGCCTTGTCGGCGTCGCGCTCGCGGACGCGTTGCGCGAGATTCAGGGCGATCGACTTGTCCGCCTGCCGCTTGGTGTAGAGGCCCATGTCCTCGCGCACGTAGGTCCAATCCCGGTCGGAAGAGATCCGGTTCGCCGAACGATCGCGGAGTTGCCCGATGTACGGCTGCACGCGGTTGAGCTTGTCGTATTCGGCCGAGGCAATGGTGTCCCAAGGCAACGCGTTGGTGAGCGACGTCTCGCCGACCTCGAGGAGGTTGTTCACGCTGGGCAGGATCAGGTCCGGAATCACGCCCTTGAGCTGCGTCGATTCGCCGCTCGCCCGGTAGAATTTTCGGATCGTCAATTTCACCGCACCGGGATTGATGCCCGAATCCGACAGGAACATTCCCAGTTCCTGGATCGTCTGGACCGTGCCTTTGCCGTGCGTGCTGGTGTCGCCGACGATGATGGCCCGCCCATAATCCTGGAGGGCACCGGCGACGATCTCCGAGGCGGAGGCACTGAACCGGCTCGTCAAAACCATCAGCGGACCGTCGTAGAGAACCGACGGATCGCGGTCCTCGTCCTGCATCACCCGACCGTCGGCGCCCTTCACCTGCACCACGGGTCCCGTCTTGATGAACAGGCCCGTGAGGTTGATCGCCTCCTCGAGCGAACCACCCCCGTTGCGCCGAAGATCGATGACGATGCCCTCGGCCTTTTCCGCCGTGAGTTTCCGCACCAGTTTTGCGACGTCGACCGTGGTGCTTTTCTTGACCGCGGCATGCCCGGCGGCGCCGAGGGGCATCGACGCGTAGAAGGACGGAAGGTCGATGACCCCGACGCGATGGGCCCGGCCGTCCGCGCCTTTCATCTCGACGAGGCGCGCCTTGGCCTCGCTGTCCTCGAGTTTCACCTCGTCGCGGACGATGTTCACCAGCTTCCGCGCGGAGTTGTCGCCGTTGGCGGGAACCACCGTCAAACGGACGCGCGTGCCTTTCGGGCCGCGGATCTGCTCGACGACCCGCTTGAGTTTCTCGTCAACGATATCGACCCACTCGCCGTCGTCGCCCTGCGCGACCGCCACGATCTTGTCGCCGATGTTGATCTGTTTGCTCCGTGCCGCGGGACTTCCGGGAACCACCGCCCGGATCACGGTGTAGCCGTCCTCGGACTGGAGCGTCGCGCCGATGCCGAAGAGCGTCAGACCCATCTGGATCGAGAACGAGTCGAGCTCGCTCTTGCCGAAATAGTCCGAGTGCGGGTCATAGGAATGGGCGAGCGCGTCGAGATAGATCTGGAGCACCTCGTCGGGCTCGTACTGCTTGAGCGTCCGGAGCGTGCGGTTGTAACGGCGGGTCAGCTTGTCGACGGTTTCCTTCTCGCGTTCTTCGGGAAGCTTCGACGCGAGATACGACGCGATTTGCGCGCGGGTCGTCCACTCGCCGGAGTTGATTTTGGCGACGACGGCCTTCGAGTGATCCTTCCCGACGATGGCCTCCAGATCGGAGAGGACGTTGGTCCCGAGCGGACGCTTGAATCCGGCGGGAAGCGCCCCGTTGCCCTTGCCCTCGCCGGTGCCGACGATCTTGCGCCAAACGTTCGTCGCGAGGACCGGGATGGCGGTTTGGTTCAGCTTCTCGGACAAAACCTCGTAGCGCAGGCGATCGCGCCACAGCTTGCGCGCGGCCTCGAGACTCGCGGGCCGGGGCTCTTCCTTTCGGTTGACCGACATGCGGTCGTCGCCGTCGAACGTGAACTTCTCCTTGCCCAGCAACGAGGTCACGAGCGCGTACTGTTCGTCGAAGCGTTTGAGAAACCGGTTGAACATGTCGTACGCGGGGGACACGTCCTTGTCGTTCATCGTCAACTCGTCCAGATGCGTCCGGTACTTTGTGGAGAACTCCTCGAAGTCCGACTGGAAGAAATACAGCTTCTGCGGATCGAGGGCCTCGATGTAGCGGTCGAACATCCGCGCGCTGATCTCGTCGCGGAACCGCATCCTGGTGAAGTGATACTTCTCGAGCGCCCGGGCCGTGATCTGGGCGACGGTTCCCGCGCCGTCCGGAGCGCTGAGAACCAGCGAATTGGTAAACTTCGAGATGTCCGCCGCTTTTTCGGCCGGTGCCGCCGGCTGAGGGGAGTCCGCCATGGTCCGGACCAACAGGATCAGCGCGGACAACCACGGCAGCAGCGACTTCATGCGGGGACTATGAACCGACGACGCGCGACTGCCAAACCGGGAGTTTTGAAACTCAAGCACGGTTCTCCGACCAGCCCCGTGGCCAATCCGTTGAAAAATCGTCCGGCCGACCTACATGCCCGCCGGCGGTTCATCCGCGACCGACTCCGTGCGGCGCCAGACGTAACGGAACATGATCACCCGCAGTGCCGCCGTTGCCGGGATCGCCAGCAACCCTCCCAGAATCCCCCCCAGCAAGGTCGTTCCAACCATCACCGCGATGATGATGGTCAACGGATGCAATCCGACGCGGTCGCCCATGATCTTCGGCGAGATCACCAGTCCCTCGAGGGTCTGCACGAATCCGAATACCAGCAGCACCGCCAAGGGCAGGTGCCAACCACCGGTCGCCGCGAACGCCACGACGATCGCGGTCCCGCAGGTGGTGATCGCCCCGATGAACGGGATCATCGTCAGCACCGTCGCCATCGCGCCGATCAGGAACGCGTACGGCAGCCCGATGATCAGGAAGCCGAGCGTGTACAGGACGCCGTCGCACACCGCGACCAACACCTGGCTCCGGAAAAACACGATCAGGTAGCCGTTGACCGCCCGGAGGCAAAACACGATCTCCTCCTTGAACCACGAGGTCCGCACCGGGAGATACTCGGTCCATTGCCGCTCGATCCCCCGCTTCTCGAGAAGGAAATGGAACGCGTACACCGGGATCAGGCACAGGCCCACGATGACCCCGAACCACGACCCGACCCTCGAGACCTGTCCCGACAACCACGTGCCGACGACCGGGAGGATGTCGCCGATCCAACCCGTGAACGAACGGATCGTCTCGGGGGAAAGGGTGGGAATGCGCGAGGGCGGCGGTGTTGGCGCGGGCGCCGGGACGGCGACCGCGGGAAGGTCGTTGGTCAGCGACAATTCCGGCAACGGGTTGGTCGAACGCACGAACAGCGCCCGCGCCTTGAGGACCTTGCGGACCGCGACCGGCGGATTGGTGGCCCACCCGTCGAGGCGCTGCTGGATCTTCTGGGAATAGCCGGGAACCCGTTCGACGAAGAGCCGGGCCTCGCCGAACACCTGGGGAAGCAGGCTCGAGAAAAAGCCGACGACGACGACCAACGCGAAAACGAAAACCAGGACGATGGCCCGCGCGCGGGGAATGCGCCGGCTGGCCAGCCAATCGACCACCGGATCGAGCAGATAGGCCACGACGCCGCCGACCGCGAGGGGCCAAAGGACCGGCGCCATCAAACGAAGCGCCTGTCCGAGACCCCAGAACACCAGCACGACCAACCCCGCCAGGACGACGAGTGCCAACGCGGTCAACGAAAACCAGATGATGCGCGCTTGTTGCGGGCTGGGTGGCGGCAGGGCACTCATGTCGACGCGTGGGGGTTCATGCCAGCTTGCGGGCCTTGTCCGATGCGACGCGCACCGCGGTGATCAACGCCGCCCGCAGCCCGGCCTTCTCGAGTTCGTGCACGGCCTCGATCGTCGTTCCGCCCGGACTGCACACCGCGTCCTTCAACGCGCCCGGATGCTCGCCCGTTTCGAGGACCATTTTCGCCGCGCCCAGCAGGGTCTGCGCGGCCAGGCGCTGCGCGGTGGACCGCGGCAATCCGGACGCCACGCCGCCGTCGGCCAGCGCCTCGATCATCATGAAGGCATACGCCGGGCCCGAACCGCTGAGTCCCGTCACGGCATCGAGCAACTTCTCCGGCACCTCGATCGCCAGGCCCACGCTCCCGAGCAACCGTTGCGCCAGCGCCGCGTCGTCGCGCGTCGCGTTGCGCCCGGTCGAGTACGCGCTCGCGCTCGCGCCGACGAGGGCCGGGGTGTTCGGCATCACCCGCACCACCCGCGTGCCTTCCGGTGCCGACGCCTCTAGCTTCGCGAGCGGGACGCCCGCCGCGATGGAGAGCACCAGATGCGCCGTCGTGATCCGCGGCGCGATTTCCGCGAGCAACGCCGCGACCTGGTCGGGCTTGACCGCCACGATCAGGATGTCGGCACTTGCGGCGACCTCGGCGTTCGATGTCGTCGAGCGCGCGCCGGTCGCGCCGGCGAACGCGTCGCGCGCGGCTTCCACGGGATCGCTCGCGACCAACCCGTCCGCCTTGACCAACCCCGCTCCGAGAAAGCCCCGCGCCAACGCGGTCGCCATCTTCCCGGCCCCGAGGAATCCGATTCTCAACGTGGACATCGTCGTGTTGGTTACCATCGTGGGGGCCAGTGGGAAAGTGTTCAGTACTCAGTGTTCAGTGTTCAGTGCCAAATACCCAGTGTTCAGTAATCAGTATTCAGTGTTCAGCGCTCCCTGCTCCCTGCTTCTGCTCAGCCGAGTTTCCACCGGAAGCGCAGGGCGCAGAGCGCGAACAACCCCGCGCCCATCCCGGCCAGCACGACGAGGTGCGGCGCCACGTCCGCCAACGTCGCCCCGCGCAAAACCACCCCGCGCGCCGTCTCGATGAAATACGTCGTCGGCAGGCACGACCCGATCGAACGGAAAATCCACGGCATGGTGTCGCGCGGGAAAATGAACCCGCTGAAGAACACCGACGGCATCACGAATACCATGCTGAATTGCAGCGCCTGCATCTGGTTCTGCGCGCGCGTCGACAGCAGCAGCCCCAGCGCCAGCAGCGCGAACAGGTAGAGCAGCGTCGCGAAGGCCAGCACCCACGCGCTTCCCGCGATCGGCACCTTGAACAGGCCCGACATGACCGCGAACAACGCGAACGCCATGAGGCCGCTGATGAACAGGTAGGGAACGAGTTTCCCGAAGAGCAATCCCCAGCGCCGCAGCGGGCTCACGAACAATTGCTCCAGCGTTCCCCGCTCGCGCTCGCGCACGAGGCTCATTGCCGTCGCGAACGTCGTGGCGATCTGCAGCACCACGCCGATCACGCCCGGCACGAAGAAATTCGGGCTCCGCATCGCCGGGTTGAACAGCATCTGCGGACGCACCTCGAACGGCAGCTCGCGCGTGCCCGCCGCCAACGCCAACCGCGCCATCGACTCCTTCAACGCCACCGCGACCGCCGTGTTCAGGGCGCTGCCCGCGACGCTGGAATTCGACCCGTCCACCAGCACCTGGATCCGCGCCGTCCGTCCCGCCGCGAGGTCGCGCGAGAATCCCGGCGGGATGTCGATGCCCACGTACACGCGTCCCTTCCGCACCGCCGCCGCGAGTTCCTCGGAACTCCCGACGCGTTCCACGATGCGGAACGTGTCCGTGTTCACGAACCGTTCCACGATCTGCCGGCTCTCCACCGTATGGTCCTCGTCCAGCAACGCGGTCCGCATCCGGCGCACGTCCGTCTCCAGAGCGTATCCAAACGCCACCATCTCGATCAGCGGCGGGAACAGCATCAGGAACAACGTGAACGGGTCGCGCAGCACGACCAGGAATTCCTTGTACAGGATCGCGCGGAATCCCCGGAACACGCTCATCGCGCGCCTCCGTTCGCCCGGTCCGTCAACGACACGAACACGTCTTCCAGCGTCGGGCCCGTCGGCCGCACGTCGACCGCCCCGATTCCGTTTTCCTCCAGCAACGAGCGCAACGCGTCGTCGGTCGCCGCCGCGTCCACCAGGAGGTGCATCGATTGCCCGAAGGCCGTCGCCGAACGCACCCAAGGCACCCCGCGAAGCACGCGCAGTCCCGATGTCGCGTCGTCGCACGCCACCTCGATGCGGCGCATTCCCGGCGGGTTTACCTCGGGCAAGCGCTTCAAATCCGCGGGCAATCCGCACGCGATGAGGCGCGAGAGGTGGATGTACCCGACCTTCGAGCAACGCTCCGCCTCGTCCATGTAGTGCGTCGTCACGAACAGCGTCATCCCGCGCGACGCGAAGTCGAACAACAGGTCCCAGAGTTCGCGCCGCGCCACGGGGTCTATCCCGGCCGTCGGCTCGTCGAGGAACAGCACCAGCGGCTCGTGCACCAGGGCGCACGACATCGCCAACCGCTGCCGCCAACCGCCCGACAGCAACGCCGCGCGTCGGTCGAGATACGGCTCCAGATGCGTCATCGCGACCAGTTCGTCGAAGCGTTTCCGCAGGCGCGCGCCATGGAAGCCGTACAACCGTCCGTAGAACGAAAGGTTCTCGCGCACAGTGAGCTCGTCGTAGAGCGAGAACTTCTGCGACATGTAGCCGATCAACGGCTTCATGTGCTCGGTCTCGCGGACGACGTCGAATCCCCCCACGCGCGCCGTGCCCGCGCTGGGTTCCAACAACGCGCACAACACCCGGATCACCGTCGATTTTCCGGACCCGTTGGGACCGAGGAACCCGAAGATCGAGCCGCGCGCGACGGAGAACGTGACGTCGTCGACCGCCGTGAATTTCCCGAAACGCCGCGTCAACCCGACGCACTCGATCATCGGCAGCTCGCGCGTGCTCGTGTCGGGCGCGTTCACCGGCGCGGGTGCTGGAGGGTCGTTTCCGCGGGGACGCCGGGGAACCGCGCGTCCACCGACATCCCGGCGCGGAGCACGTGGTCCTCGGGCGGGAGCGCGATCTTGATGCCAAAAACCTGCTGCACGCGTTCGGCGGGCGTCTGCACGTTGCGCGGCGTGAATTCGGCCTCGCGTGCCACCTGCTCGATCCGGCCCGCGAACACGAGTCCGGGAAACGCGTCCGCGCGCACCTCCGCGGCGTCGCCCACCTTGAGGAATCCGATCCACGGCTGCGGCACGTACACGCGGACCCAAAGCCGGCTGGAGGGAAGCAACGTCGCCACCTCGCGGTTGGGCGCGACGA
>JANYDN010000298.1 GCA_025363585.1 Verrucomicrobiota bacterium
GGCGCCGGCGTGGTCCGCCTTGGCCAAGGCCAGATCGAGAAGGCGGCCGATCTCGCGGCGGAGGATCTCGCGCGGACGCGGGGCGGCGAGCGTCTCGCGGGAGAAGCACGCGGCCAACCACGCGGGATTGCGGTGGAGCATGCCGGCGAAGCTGGCGGAAGCGCCGAGGACCGTGACGAGGGACTTGGCAGCGGCGGGTGGGACGGTGCCGAGCCATGCGGCGACGGATGGCAGTCCGGCCCATTCGGCTAGAAGTGGGCGGACGCGATCGGGGGCGAGGCTGGTGGCCGCGAGGCCCGACCAGTCGGGTGCTGGCACGCCCCGAGGTTGTCACGGCTCCCGCGACGCGGGCGAGGAATGAGTGGGTGTCCGGCCGGTACTTCTTCCGATTGGAACCAACGCCGCCGGGATTGAAGGGATACCGCAGTCTCCGAACGAAAGGTTCCGACTTCGTTCCCGTCCTTCGCGGCGGACTTTGGCTTTCCACTTTGCGCCGGCGGGCCCGCGCCTATAATGGCCGCGCCATGCATTCCGTCACGTCCGTCACGCTCAGCCGCGACTGCAACGCGGTCCAGATTCCCGCCGGCAACGTGGTCGTCCTCCCCGCCGGCACCGAGGCCGACATCACGCAGACCCTGGGCGGCTCCTACACGATCCACGCGATGGGCAGCCTGTTCCGCGTGAATTCCGCGGACGCGGACGCGCTGGGACTGCAGCCCGAGGCCCGCGAGGTGACGCCGAAAATTTCTGACGGCGTTGCGGACGAGGCGATGGTTTGGGAAACGATCAAGACCTGCTACGACCCGGAAATCCCGGTGAACATCGTCGACCTCGGCCTGGTGTACGACCTGGGGGTGACGGACCTGCCGAGCGGTGGGAAGAAGGTATTCGTGAAGATGACGCTGACCGCGCCGGGATGCGGGATGGGGGCGACGATCGCGGGCGACGCGCAGCAGAAGATCCTGATGTTGCCGGGTGTCGAGGACGCGAGCGTGGAGATCGTCTGGGATCCGCCGTGGCACCAGAGCATGATCACGGCGGAAGGGCGTCGTTTGCTGGGGATCGAGTGAGGGTCGGGAGATCGGCGGCGGCGGGGAAACGAGGGCAATCGCACGGTTGCGGGGGAAGCCTTTGGGGGCTTGGTGCAAGTTCCCGGAAAATAGCCCTTGATGCGAGGGTCTTCATATCTATAGTGCGCGCTCCTTTTCGTTACCGAAGAGAAATTTTTTATGCGCCGTCCGAAGGGTATCAAGACGAAGAAGTCCGTGTCGAAGCGGTTCAAGATCACCGCGACCGGCAAAGTGCTCGCCCGGCATGCCGGCAAGCGGCATTTGCTGTCGGGCAAGAGCTCCAAGCGCCGTCGCCGTCTGGGCGAGGTCAAGGAAGTGCACCACACGGACGTGTATCGCATCGTGGCGAACCTTCCCTGGTCGCACTGAGCCCGGCCGAAACGATTTAACGAACCAAGAACCGCCCACAAACCATGCGTGTTACCAACGCCCCCGCCTCGCGCAAGCGCAGGAAGAAGATGCTCCAGCGCGCCTCCGGGTTCCGGCTGAAGCGCTCGAAGCTTTATCGCTACGCCAAGGACGCCGTCTACCACGGCCTCCAATACGCCTTCCGCGATCGCAAGGCCAAGAAGCGCAGCTTCCGCAACCTCTGGCAGGTGCGCATCAACGCCGCCTCCCGTGCCGCCGGCATGACCTACAGCCGCTTCATCGAGGGTCTCAAGGCCGCCCAGGTCGCCCTCGACCGCAAGGTCCTCGCCGACCTCGCCGCGACCGACAACGCCGCGTTCCTCCAGTTGGTGGATCTCGCGAAGAACGCCCTCAAGTCGAAGGTCGCGGCCGCCGCCAAGGCCTGATCCCGCGATTCCGGAAACAGTCGATCCGGACCGGTTCCCCAGCGGGCGGCCTCACATGGAGGCGCCCGCTTTTGGTTTTCACGGGGCCCGTTCGACGCCTCCATCGCCGCCCATTGACGCCATGTCCCTGCTTGCCCAAGTCGATTCCGTGAAGGCCGAGGCGCTCGGCGCCCTCGCGTCCGCCGCCGATCTCCCCGCGCTCGAACAGGCCAAAGGCGCCTACCTGGGCGCCGAGGGACGGTTCACCGCGCTGATGAAGCAGCTCGGGTCGCTCCCGCGCGAGGAACGCCCGGCAGCGGGCAAGACCGTCAACGCGGCGAAGGCCGAGATCGAGGCGGCCCTCGGCGCGCGCCGGTCCGAACTCGAATTGCGCGCGGCCGTTCCCCGCGAGCCCGCGGACTTCACGTTGCCGGGCCGGCGGCGTCCGTCGGGACGGCTCCATCCGTTGACCCAGGTCACCGACGACATCGTGCGCGCGTTCCGTCGCCTCGGTTTCGCCGTGGCGGACGGACCCGAGATCGAGGACGAGCGCCATTGTTTCGACGCGTTGAACACGCCCGTCGATCACCCCGCGCGCGACGCGCAGGACACGTTCTTCCTCGACCAACCGTCGCGCCCGTTGCTCCGCACGCACACCAGTTCGGTGCAGATCCGCGTGATGGAAAAGCAGCAACCGCCGATCCGGATCGTCATTCCCGGACGCGTGTTCCGCCGCGACAACGCCGACGCCACGCACAACCCCACCTTCCACCAGATCGAGGGGCTCTACGTGGACAAGGGCGTCACGGTCGGCGACCTCAAGGGCACGGTGGAGGCGGTGTTCCGCGAGTTGCTCGGCGACGACGTCAAGCTGCGCTTTCGTCCCCATTATTTCAGCTATACCGAGCCCAGCCTCGAGATCGATTTCACCAACGCGCTGGTCCGCAAGCTCGGCAAGGAATGGCTGGAGATCGCCGGCTGCGGGATGGTCCATCCGAAGGTTTTCGAAAACGTCGGGTACGATCCCGAGGTGTGGAGCGGCTGGGCGTTCGGTTTCGGCATCGAGCGCATCGCCATGCTCCGCTACGGCATCACGGACATCCGGCTCTTCTACGAGAACGACTCCCGGTTCCTCGCGCAGTTCTAGCCACGGTTCCCGTTTTCCGCACCGCCCATCCCGACGCCCATGAAGGTCACCCTCAACTGGCTCCGCGAACACGTCGATTTCGCGTGGTCCCCCGAAGAACTCTCCGAACGCCTCACGCTGCTCGGGATCGAGGTCGAGGGCGTCCAGAAGCTCTCCGGTGAATTCGAGGGCGTCGTCGTCGCCCAGGTCCTGTCGCGCGACAAGCATCCCAACGCCGACAAACTCTCGGTGTGCCGCGTGGCGGACGGCCAGGGCGAGCGGCAGATCGTCTGCGGCGCGCAGAATTTCAAGGCGGGCGACAAGGTCCCGCTGATCCTTCCCGGCAGCGTGCTCCCGCCGAAATCCGGCGAAACCCAGCCGTTCGCCATCAAGGTCGGCAAGATCCGCAACGTCGAGTCCCACGGCATGATGTGTTCCGCCGCGGAACTCGGCATCGATCCCGTGGCCACCGGCCACGTCGCGGAGGACGGCCTGCTGATCCTCCGCCCCGATGCCGTCGTGGGCCAACCGCTCGCCGCGTACTTGGGACGCGCCGCGGGCGACGTCGTGTACGATCTCGAGATCACGCCGAACCGGCCCGACCTCAACAGCATCGTCGGGATCGCGCGCGAGATCGCGGCGTTGACCGGCAACCCGCTGCGCGTTCCCGACGCGGACCTTCCCGCGGTCGCCGTCGACGCCAAGGCGCCCGTCGTGGTCCGTCTCGAGGCGGCGGATCTTTGCCCGCGCTACACGGCCCGCGTCCTCCGCGGCGTGCGCGTCGGGCCGAGTCCCGATTGGCTCCGGTCGTCGCTCGAGAAAGTCGGCCTGCGCAGCATCAACAACGTCGTCGACGTCACCAACTTCGTGATGCTCGAGACGGGGCAACCGCTGCACGCGTTCGATCTCGACCTGCTCGCGAAGTTGGACGGAGTGCCGACCCTGGTCGTCCGCCGCGCCGCCGCCGGCGAGAAGTTCGTCACGCTGGACGGAGTCGAACGCACGTTGGCCGCGGACAGCCTGCTCATCGCGGATCCCGGCAAGGGCATCGCGCTGGCCGGCATCATGGGCGGTCGCAACACCGAGATCCAACCGACCACAAAGGACGTGTTGCTGGAGTCCGCCTGGTTCCAACCGACGAACATCCGCCGCACCGGCAAGTCGCTCGGATTGCGCACCGACGCGAGCTATCGGTTCGAGCGCGGCGCCGACATCGGCATCGCGGAGTACGCAGGACGCCGCGCCGCGGCGTTGATCCTCGCGACGGCGGGAGGGTCGGTCGACGGTGACGTGGTCGACGCGTATCCGGCGCCCGTGGCTCCGCGCGCGGTCGCGTTGCGCAACCACAAGGTCGGCGAACTGTTGGGCATCGCGTTGCCCGTGGCGGAAATCGAGGGACACCTGCGCCATCTCGGACTCCAGCCGTCCGCGCGGACGCCGGCCGCGACCGACGAGGACGGCACCGTGGTCGATGCCCCGGTCTCGTGGACGATCCCCTCGTGGCGGGTCGACCTGAAGCGCGAGGTCGACCTGATCGAGGAAGTGGCGCGGCTGCACGGCGTGGACAAGATCCCGTCCACGCCGCCGCGCGGCGCGAAGGGGAGCCATCCGTACGACGCGGTGCACGACGTGCTCATGGAAGTGCGCCGTTGCCTCGCGGCAATGGGTCTCGACGAGGCCCAGGGACAAACGCTGGTCGGCGACGCGCTTGCCCGCGCCGCGAGCCCGGACGTCGTGGCGTTGGCGAACCCGTTGAGCAGCGACATGAACGTCCTGCGCCCATCGTTGTTGCCCGGTTTGATCGACACGCTCCGGCACAACGCGTCGCGCCGGAACGGCGACGTGCAGATGTTCGAGATCGGCCGCGTGTTCGTTCAATCCGGCGGCCAGACGCGCGAGGGCTGGCGCGTCGCGGTCGCGCTCACCGGCCGTCGCGACGCGCCGTTCTGGTCGGGCGCGGATCGGGACGCGAAATGCGACGTGCATGACGCGAAGGGGATCGTCGAGGAGTTGGCCGAGCGTCTGGGGATCCGTGGCGTCGCGTGGTCGCGTCGCGCGGAGCCGACGGAATTCTGGGTGGAGTCGGCGACGATCGCGCTGGGCGGGAAGCAGGAGTTGGGACAACTCGGCCAACTCTCGCCCGCGCTGGCGCGACGGAACGACCTGCGGGACCCGGTGATCCTCGCGGAGTTGGACCTCGGCCTTTTGCTCGCGCGGCGGAATGCGTCGCGTTCCTTCAAGCCGTTGCCGGGGTTCCCCAGTTCGCGTCGAGACGTCGCGATGATCGTGGCGGAATCGGTGACGCACGACGCGGTGTTGGCCGCCGTGAAGGGCGCGAAGGCGCAGAATCTGGAGACGGTGGAGTTGTTCGATGTCTTCCGCGGGAAGCACGTTGCCGACGGACACAAGAGCCTGGCGTACGCGTTCACCTACCGCGCCGCCGACCGCACGTTGAAGGACGACGAGGTCCAGGCCGCGCACGCGCGCGTGCTCGAGGCGCTGAAGACCGGCGTCGGCGCCACGCTGCGCGAGTAACGCGCCCACCCACCTGCGTGGGTGGCGGCGGCCCGCCGCCACTTCGATTCCCGACCGGATGCATGCAGCCGGTGACGGCGGGGCCGCCGTCACCCACGCGTGGATGCGAATCCCGCCAACCCGAAGCTTGCACCGCGTGGGTCGCCCCTTAATTTGACGGGGTGCGAAACATTCTGGTGACCGGCGGCGCCGGTTTCATCGGCTCGAACCTCGCGCTCGAGCTCCAGTCACGGCATCCCGAGGCCCGGATGGTCGTCGTCGACGATTTCCGTTCCGGCGATTTCAAGAATCTCCGCGGGTTCCGCGGCGACGTCGTGGCGGCGGATGTCTCGCGGCTCGATTGGGACGGGCAGTTCGGCGACCGCGTGTTCGACGCGATTTTCCACGAGGCATCGATCACCGACACGACCGTCCACGACCAGTTCCTGCAGGTACGCGACAACGTCGAGGGATTCCGCCGCCTGCTGGCGTTCGCGTCGCGCCACGGCACCGCCGTGGTGTACGCATCCAGCGCGGCGACCTACGGGATCTGCTCGGGGATCCAGACCGAGGAGCAGCCGCCCGCGCCGGCGAACGTCTATGCGTTCAGCAAGGTGCAACTCGACAACCTGGCCCGCGAACACGCGGGCCGTCATGCGGGCTCCCGCGTCGTCGGCCTCCGCTACTTCAACGTCTACGGCCCGGGCGAGGTCCACAAGAAGGCCGCGGCGAGCATGATCTTCCAGCTCTACAACCAGATGAAGGCCGGGAAACGCCCGCGGGTCTTCACGGCCGGAGAGCAGAAACGCGATTTCGTCTACGTGAAGGACGTCGTCGCGCTCACCATCGCCGCGGCGTCCGCGCCCCGGTGCACCGTGATGAACTGCGGTTCCGGCCACGCCATTTCCTTCAACGGGGTGATCGCGTCCCTCAACCGCGCGCTCGGCACCTCGCTCGAGCCCGAGTACATCGACAATCCGTACGGCCACTTCTACCAGCCGCACACCGAGGCCGACATGTCCCGCGCGCGCGCGGAAGTCGGTTTCTCCCCGTCCTGGGCGCCCGCCGAGGGCATCGCCGATTACGTCCGCCATCTTAAGTCCCGCTGATTCCCCTCCATCCCCACATCCCATGAGTGTTCCTCCTCCCGCCGTCATCCATCGCAAGCGCCGCTGGCCCATCGTCCTCGGCGTCGTCGTGGGATCCGTCGTCGTCCTCTACTTCGTCGCCACCAGCGGCGCGTTCATCAAGGGCGTCGTGCTGCCGCGCGTCGCCGACGCGCTGAAGAGCGACCTGACCGTCGGGGACGTCTCGGTCAGCCCGCTTTCCTCGATCACGCTGACCGACGTCAAACTCACGCCGAAGGGCGCGGAGACCCTCGCCACCATCCGCCGCGTCGAGGCGCATTACAGCCTCTGGTCGATCATCCGCGGCACCATCAAGGTCGATGACGCCACGGTCGACGGCGCCGAGATCAACCTCGTCGAGGCCAAGGACGGCACGAGCAACCTCTCCAAGCTCATCGACAGCCTCGGCGACGACAAGAAACCGAAGGACAAGACCGCGCCCCCCGTGCTCGACGTGCACAACGTCGCCGTGAAAAACGGGACGCTCCATTACCGCAAGACGGACACCAACGGCGCGACGATGTCGGCCGACGTGTCGAACCTGAACGTGGGCCTCGACCAATTGGCCAACGGCAAGACCGGCAAGCTCACGCTCGCCGCGGACGCCAAGGCCCAGCACGTGGGCGCGCCCCCGGCCGATGCCGCGCTTCATCTCGGCGGTGCCTTCGACGTCGCGCTCGATGACGCGTTGCTGCCGACGTTGCTCAAGGGCGGGCTGAAGGTGGATCTCACGCAGGGCACCGGGCCGTTGCAGGCGTACGTCGGGCTCGGCACCGCGCTCGACATCGATCTCACCGGCAAGGAGGTCAAGGATCTGGTGCTGCGCTTCTCCCGCGCCGGCCAGGAGTTGGCCAGCATCGCAATACGCGGTCCCTTTGACCTGGCGAAGAAGGAAGTGCGCCTCGCGTACGAGGTGAAGGGGCTCGACAAGCGCGTGCTCTCCCTCGTCGGCGCCGCCTCCGGCATCGATCTTGGCGACGCCACGGTCGGCGCCACCGGGCGCGTGGACGTTGCCAACGGCGGCAATCTGGTCGCGTCCAACGGCCGCCTCAACGTGGCGAAACTAAGCCTCGCGGGCAACGGCGCGCGGTCGCCGGCCGTCGACATCGGCCTGGATTACAAGGCGTCGGTCAGCCTCGCGGAGCGGACGGCGCTCGTGGAGAAGATGGACCTCTTCGTGAAACAGGGCACGAACGACCTCGTGAAAGGCGCCATGGATCGGCCCATGAACCTCGCGTGGGACAAACCGGTCCCGGGATTCCGCGAGTCCACCTACAGCGTCGTGGTCGCCGGCTTCGACCTCTCCCAGTGGCGCGCGTTGCTCCCGACGAACGCGCCGACCGGCATCGTCCGCTCGGACTTCAAGGTCACCGCGGAGAAGGACGGGCAGGTCGTCCGCATCGCGCTCAACACCGCGGTCGACAACCTTTCGGCGTCGGTCGGCGGGAGCCAGATCAAGAACGCGAACGCGACGTTCAAGCTCACGGGCACGGTGGCGGAGTTCAGTTCGTACACGGCCGACGCCCTCTCCCTCGAGGTGCGCCAGGGCCGCGACCAATTGCTCTCGGTGAGCGGCAGTGCCGATTGGCGCATGAAGACCCAGTTGGGCGGGGTGCAATTGACCGTCGAGGGCCAATTGGCGCCGTTGCTTTCGTTGTTCCCCGTTCCCGGAGTCGACCTGCGCGCGGGCGTCGTGAAGTTCAGCGGGCAAATCGCCAAGCGCACCGGCGACATGATGGTCAACGCGAATGCCAGCGTCGCCAACGTCCAGGGAACGGTCGGGAAGACCCAGCTTGCCGATTACCAAGCCAGCGCCGACTTCTCGGTCACCGCGTCCGGAAACAAGGAGTCGATGGTGACGGACATCGACATCCAGCGGGCCACGCTGGCCGCGCAGACCGGGTTCACGGCGGGCGGCAGCGTCGACGTCCACGGCAAGTACAGCCTCGCGAAGAAGACCGGCAGCTTCGATTTCAAGTCGATCAACCTGAACGAGAGCGCGCTCGGGCCCTTCGTGGCGCCCGTCGTCGCCCCGAACAAATTGCTCTCCGTTTCCCTCGATCTGAACGGCAAGGCCGACGTCAACCTCGCCTCCAAATCCAGCGCGCAGATCGACCTGAAGGTTTCCAACCTCCGTGCCGAGGATCCCGCCCACAAGTTCCCGGCCACGCCGCTCGCGGCCGGCGTGAGCGTGGATGTCAGCCAGGAAGGCTCGGTCAGCGATATCCGGAAGTTCGAGATCGATCTCGGCGGCACTGCGCGCGCGACGAACAAGCTGGCCATCGTGGGGCACATCGATCTCTCCACCAACAAACCCACGCCCACGACCGTCACGATCCGCAGCGCGGGGCTTGACCTGACGAGCTACTACGACTTGTTGGTGGGCGGTTCCACGAACACCGCGCCGGCCCAGCCGGCCGCGCCGGCCTCGAAGCCGGATCCCACGGTCGAGCCGCCGCCGATCCACCTGCCGATCCGCGATCTCACTGCGGACGTGGACATCGCCAGGATTCTTCTTCGCGAGGTCGAGGTGGGCGCGCTCAAGGGACGCGTGACCGCGAAGGACGACCACGTATCGGTCGATCCTTTCGGATTCACGATCAACGGTGCGCCGGTCACCACCAAGGTGATCGCGAATCTCGGCGTGCCGGGATACGAGTACGACGTGAACTTCGGCGCGGCCCAGATTCCCCTCGCGCCGCTGGCGAACTCGTTTGTCATGGATCTCAAGGGTTTGGTGCAGGGAACGGCCCTCGCGACGATCAACCTGAAGGGCGCGGGCGTCACCGGCGCCAACCTCAAGAAAAACCTCGGCGGACTCGTGCTCGTGGTCGCGACCAACGCGCAGGTCAGAATTCCGGACAAGACGATCAAACTACCGGGCTTCCTCACCTGGATGCCGATCATCCCGAATGAGATCAATCCGGGTTTCGTGCTCGGTCTCATCGGCAAGAAGTCGGTACTCGCGGAACCCATCCGGACCATCCAGACCCGCATCGACATCGCGCAGGGCGTCGCCAAGTTGTCCGAGACCCGTGTCGCGAGCCCGGCGATCCTCGCCGATGTCACCGGAACGATCCGCATCGCGGATATCTTCACCAACTCCGTGATGACCCTTCCGGTGTCCGTTGCGATCGGGGGCAGCGGTCCATTGCCCGCGGCACGGAACATCGGCAAGGCGGTCGGGACCATCGGCAAACCCAAGTTCGATGCCGACCCGGTCGCGATTCTGGCGCTGGGCGCGGGGATCATTCCGGGCGGCAGCGCGTTGACGGACGCCGCCGGCGGTGCCTTGAACAAACTCAATGACAAGACCGGCGGTGCCTTGGGCGCGGTCGGCAACTTGATCTCCAATCCCGGCGGCGCCTCGACCAACGGCGCCGCTCCGGGTGGCGGAATCGGCGATGCCATCGGCAACCTGCTCGGAGGCGGTGCCAAGAAAACCAACTCGCCCGCCGCGACGCCCAACACCAGCAAGCCGATCAACCCGCTCGATCTGCTCCCGTTCGGCGGCAAAAAGAAGTGATCCCGCGCCGTCCCCTCGAAGCCACCCCCATGACTTCCGTCCTCGAATACCTCGCGGCGAACCGGCAACGGTTCGTCGACGATCTCCGTGACTACGTGCGTTTCCCGAGCGTCAGCGCGCAGCCGAAGCACGCGCCCGACCTCGCGCGTTGCGCGGACTGGATCACCGCGCGTTGCCGCTCGCTCGGGCTCGACGCGGAACTCCATCCCACCGCGGGCAATCCCATCCTGGTCGCGCGCACGCCCGTCGTCCGCGGCGCGCCCACGTTCCTCGTCTACGGGCATTACGACGTCCAGCCGCCCGAGCCGTTCGAACTCTGGAAATCGCCGCCGTTCGAGGCGCGGATCGAGGGCAAGGATCTCTTCGCTCGCGGCGCGTGCGACAACAAGGGCCAGCACCTCGCGCACCTCAATGCGGTCGAGGCGTATCTCAAGACCGGCACGCCGTTGCCGTGCAACCTGGTGTTCCTGATCGAGGGAGAGGAAGAGGTCGGTTCCGGTGCCTTGTACAAGTTCCTGCCGGCGCACGCGCGCGAGCTCCGCTGCGATGCGGTGGTGATCTCCGACAACGGCCTGCCCTCGATGAAACACCCGGCGTTGACGTATGCGCTGCGCGGGATCGCCGCGCTCGAGGTGCGCCTCGACGGGCCCTCGCGCGACCTTCACTCGGGATTGTTTGGCGGCGCGGTCGACAACCCGGCGATGGCCTTGTGCCAGTTGCTCGGGAAGATGCGCGACGCCAAGGGACGCGTCGCCGTGCCCGGCTTCTACGACGACGTGAAGCCGCTGAGCAAATACGAGCGACGCCAGATGGCGGGGTTGCCGTCGACCGCGGAATCATTCCGCAAACTCACCGGCGTGCCCGCGTTGTTCGGCGAGGCGGGCTTCACGCCCGCGGAACAACGCACCGCGCGGCCGACCTTCGAGATCAATGGTCTGACCAGCGGTTACCAAGGGGAGGGGAGCAAGACCATCGTGCCGTCGTGGGCCAGCGCGAAGCTCACCATCCGGCTCGTGCCCGACCAGAATCCCAAAAAGGTGATCGCCGCCGTGAAGAAACAACTCCGCGCGCTGTGCCCGCCCTCGGTCCGCCTCACGATCACGAACGGCCATGGGGGCGAGCCTTACATCGTATCACCCGAGGGCCCACTGGCACAGGCGTCGCTCCGGGCGCTCGAGGAGGGCTTCGGTCATCCCGCGTTGCTCATGCGCGAGGGCGGGAGCATCCCGATCGTGTCGGCGTTCAAAAAGCATTTGAAGGCGGACACGCTGTTGCTCGGGTTGTCGTTGCCCGACGACAACGCGCATTCGCCGAACGAGAAGTTCAATCTCGACGCCTACGCCGCCGGCGCCCGCACCTCCGCCCATCTCTGGCCCCTCCTGACCGCCGCCGCCGTGTGAGTGCCTCCGGCGGCGTTCGGAACGAGCTCCGGCTTGGCTGCCCCCCGCGCGAAGCGCTTTCGGACTGCGGTGGGAAGCCCTCGGAGGGCGCCACACCGCTGTGAAACCAGCCCCTAAGCCGTATCCATGCAGTAGCGGGGGAGGAATTATCTCACGCCAAGCCGGGCCAAGGCCATCCAAGGGGGCAAAGACCGCCGGCGTGTCGTTTCACCGAACGGTGGGATCCAATCTCTGGTTCCCGATACACGTTCCCGCCTTCTTGGCCGGCCTTGGTCCCCCTTGGCG
>JANYDN010000317.1 GCA_025363585.1 Verrucomicrobiota bacterium
GTCCGTTGCGACGCTGACGAAGGCGTAGTGCTTCCCGAATTGGCCCTCGTACACGCCGCCCCGCGAAGTCGTGGCCGTTTGCCACGCGACGAACGGCCCGCCGTCGGTGGAGACGAAGATGTCGAACGAACGGAGGCCCGAGCCGGAGTCCGTGCCGTCCCACGCGACGGCGAAGTGGGCACGGCTACCGGCGGGAAGGTCGGCCACGCGGCTTTGCGGCGCGTTGGCATCGGGCGCGGGCGGCACGTCGTACACCGCGGTGTAGGCGACCACGCCGCCTGGCGTGGCGTCGAACACGTGCAGGTTGTGTTCGTAGACCGGGCGCTGGCCGCCCGCGACGAACGTGCGGTCCGTGGTCCAGACGTTGTCGCCGAAGGGAACCTCCGTCCCGTCCGCGCGCAGGATCCGCCGGAGCAACAGCGTGCCGTTCGCGGGATCCGGGACGCGCAGGTACGTCCATCCGGGTTGCGACGCGAACGACAGCGAGGTCGTGCGTTGGTTGGCGGTCGGCGGCGCGCCGAACGTCGCGATGCGCACCACGTTCACGTGGTTCGTCGTGCCGTCGCTCAGGTACAGCGTGTCCGGGAGGAAGTTCTCGTCGGGCACCTCGTTGACCAGGAAGTCGGGACGACCGTCCTCCGCGGCCCCGAGCGCGCGCACGATGTGGATCAATTCGTGGATCGAGACGTCCTGGACGGACGCAGCCTCGGGATGCCCGCTGAGCGGCCCGAGGTGTTCGAACGTCGCGCTGTACTCGATGAATTGGCCCTGCAGCGTGGACGTGAACAGCCATCGACCGATGCGCGTCTCGTCCGGACCCACGTCGCCGAAATCCGCCGTGAGGCCGGGGACGAGGTTCGATCCCTCGACCTCGGTGGCGATGAGTTTGAAGTCGATCAGCAGGCCCTTCTTGTTCTCGATGATCTTCGGCTGCGACGACGTGATGCGGAGCGAGCGGGCGGTTCCCGCGCCGTGGTTGTTGACCAGGACGGCGAGCGAGTAGGGGACCGACGGCTCGATGGGGTCGGTGAACGGGTCGTCGGCGAGGACGTCGCGCTCATGGAAATATTGGAGCGTCAACTGCGGGATCGGCAGCACGTGGATGGTGACGGGCGCGAGCGGGATGTTCACGCGGACGCCGGCCTGCACGTAGGAAAGGACGCCGCCGACCGCATAGCTCACGGGATCGGCGGTGGTCGCCGCCTGCGGGCCGGGAATGATCAGCCAATTCGCCTTCCCGGTGATTCCCGCCGCGAGAAGACCGGTACCGTCCACGGCGGAAAGGCCCGCGAGATCGGGCGGGGTCACGACGAAGCGCGCGCGTGAATCCGTGCCGTTGGGATCGACGAGCGAGAGCTCGACCTTGAGTTGCTCGAGCGGCGCGGTGCCGCCGTTGTCGATTTCCAAAGTGGCCTTGAATCCCTGCCGGGCCTGCACCACGTCCTGGTCGAGGCGGATGCGGACCCTCGCGCAGACCGATCCCCCCGACGCGGCTGAAGTGAGCGTGGCGCGAAGGTGGTCAACCGCGGCTTTCGCCGCCGCGGCGGGTTCGAGGAAGCCCTCGGCCTCGTTGGCCGCGAGCGCGTCGGCCGCGGCCTTGGCCAGCGGCAGCAACAGGTCGTTCGCGAGGAAGTCCGTGCTCTCGCCGGCGGGGACGTCGGCGGTCGAGTGGATGCCGCGAGCGGCGTAGTCGAGCGTGCGGTTCCAGCGCGCGGCGAACCGGAGGACCATCGCGTCGGTCACGCCGTCGGGACGGATCGCGGATTGCAGCGTTACGAGCTCGGCCGCGGTGAGGGACGTCCCACCGTCGGAGTCGGCCGTCTGCAACGCGACGAAGGCATCGACGAAGCCCTGTGCCTTCGCGCCTTGCCCTGCGGCAAGGAACGCGGGATCGCCGAGCATGCATCCGAATGGCGCGACGATGGCGTTCAGGCGTGCGATCTGGACGCGGACCGCATCGAGGCCGGGAACTTCCAACGCGACGGTATTCGCGGGCGCCGCGGAGCGCCGCGGATTGTGCCCACCGCC
>JANYDN010000360.1 GCA_025363585.1 Verrucomicrobiota bacterium
TGTCCGCGGGTGTTCGACGTGGACTCTCCCGTCACCGAATGGTTCCGCGCCCGCCTCGGCAAGCCCACGCCGGCACAGGCGGCGGCGTGGCCACTCGTCGACGCGGGGCGCAATGTCCTGGTGGTGTCGCCTACGGGCACCGGCAAGACTCTGGCCGCGTTCCTCGGCGTGTTGCACCGACTCGCGCTCGAACATGCGGCGGGCAAATTGCGGGAGGGGATACAGGTCGTGTATCTCTCGCCACTCAGGGCGCTCGGCTATGATCTCGCCAAGAATCTTCGCGGTCCACTCGCGGAGATCTATGGCGCCAACCCACCCATCCGCGTCGGATTGCGCTCGGGAGATACCGACCAGCCCGAACGCCAACGCCAGTTCGACCATCCCCCGCACATTCTCCTCACCACGCCCGAGAGCCTGTGCCTGTTGTTGTCGCAGGAGAAATGGGAACCGAAACTCGCGTCCGTGCGCTGGGTGATCCTCGACGAGATCCACGCGCTCGCCGGCAACAAACGCGGCGCCCACCTCGCGCTCAGCCTCGAGCGTCTCGCGCGCTGCGTCGCCGATTCCGGGGGAAATCCAGACGGTCCCCAACGCATCGGGCTTTCCGCCACCGTCGCGCCGCTCGACGAGGTTTCCCGCTACCTTGTTGGCGGCGGACGCGCCTGCGAGATCGTCGATGTCGCGTCCTCGAAACGCGTCGAACTCCGCGTCCACACGCCGTTGCGCGGCGAACCGTATCCGCCCGCGGGTTTCACCGGAGTCCGACTTATACGCGATCTTGCCGAACTCATAGACAAGCACCGCACGACGCTGGTGTTCACCAACACGCGCAGCGGCGCCGAGGCCGCCACGTATTGGCTGCGCGAACGACGGCCCGAGCTGGCACCCTTCGTCGAGTGCCACCACGCGTCGCTCGACCGCGATCTCCGCCTCGACGTGGAGGACCGCCTGAAACGCGGCGAACTCCGCGCGGTCATCTGCTCGTCGTCGCTCGAGCTCGGCATCGACATCGGCTGCGTGGACCTCGTGGTGATGCTGGCGACGCCGAAGGGCGTGAGCCGCGCGCTGCAACGCGCCGGTCGCGCCGGACACAATATCAACGAGACCAGCCGCGGCATCCTGATGGCGACCAACATCGGCGATCTCGTCGAATGCTGCGCCACGGTGTTGCTCGCGCGGGCCGGTCATCTCGACGCGATCCAGATACCCGACGCGCCGCTCGACGTGCTGGCGCAGCACCTCATGGGCATGGGTTGCACGCGCGAGTGGCGGCGCGACGACGCGTTCGCGCTCGTGCGTCGCGCATGGCCCTACCGGAAGCTCGCGCGCTCGGACTTCGATCTGGTCCTCGATTACCTTGCCGGCGGCGGGGAATCGTTGCGCGCGCAATACACCGAGCTCTTCGGCAAGATCCATCTCGACGACGACACCTTCGAGGCGCGCGCGGGGAATCCGCGTCGTGATTTCCTCCAGAATATAGGAACGATTCCCGACGAGGGATCGGTGCGCGTGTTCCTTGGGAATACGCTTCTGGGATCGGTCGACGAGGGATTCATACGCCGACTTAGACCCGGCAGCGTGTTCATGCTTTCCGGTCGGCCGGTGCGGTTGGAACGCGTCGGGTCGATGGAATGCTGGGTGGCGCGCGCCGACGGCGCCGTCCCCACGGTGCCGCGGTGGGGCGCGAACAAATTCCCGCTGGCGAACCGGGTGGCACGGGAGATCCGCCGGTTCCGGCGCGAACTCCGCACGGAGTTCGAGTCGAAGGCGCCGCCCGCAAGACTTATACCTTGGATCGCAGCGCGACTCGATTGCGGCCCGCGCAACGCGGCGATCATCCACCGCGTCCACGCCGCGCAGCACGGCGTGAGCGAGATCCCCACCGACGAATTCCTGCTGGTGGAGGAATTCACCGACGAAGCCCCACGCGCACCCGCGGTCGCAATCGCGGCGCGACCCAAATCGCGGGAGCGCGCCGGCAACCCGGCGCGACGCGGGCCCACGCCCACCGGATCCCCCGGTTCCGAGGGCCAACTGGCATTCGCGGCCGTCGATCTCCCGGCGAAGTCGAGGAAGCCGAAGCCGGCGAGGCCGTCCCCTACGCCAGCCCCTCCACCGCCGGGCGCCGTCACCCGGCATTACTTTTTCCATTCCCTGATCGGACGCGCCGCGAACGACGCGCTGGGCCGCGTGGTCGGTCTTAGACTCGGTCGCCTCCGCGGATGCAGCGCCATTGCCAACGCCGATGACTATGGCTTCGTGGTGACGGTCGCGGATGCCGACCGCATCCGGGCCGAGGACCTGCCGGCATTGTTGTCCCCCGATGGATTCGACGAGGACTTCCTGGCGTCGCTCGAGCGGTCCGACCTGCTCAAGTATCATTTCCGCGGCGCGGCACAGACGGGGCTGATGGTGTACCGGACTTATTTCGGGGAACAGAAGTCGGTGCGGAAGATGCAGTGGAGTTCCGAGGTGATCTTCAACGTCCTGTTGAAGCACGAGCCGGGGCACGTGCTGATGCGCGAGGCGCGCCGGGATGCGGGCCACGCGTTCCTGGACGCGCCGAGGGCGCTGGCGTACCTGGAGGATCTAAGGACGAACCACCGACCGATCCGAATGCGGCCGATCGCGGTGGTGCCACCGCTGTCGTTCGGCATGTACGCGACGCGGATCCAGGAAGCGCTGATGGCGGAAGACCCGCGGGAGACCCTGGAACGACTGTATAACCACTGGTGGTCGCGGCTGGAACCACAGAAAAGCTAGGTCACGGAAGATGGGATTTTTTACCACGGAAATCACGGACATCACGGAATGGGGACCGGGGAGTTTTAACCACGGAGCACACGGAGCACACGGACGGGAAATCAATCCAATCATCGGGACCGACACATCGGCATTCAGGATATGAAAACCAAAGCACTTCGACTCCAGCGTTTTGAATAACATGCCGTCCGCCTTCCCCCGAGTTGTCGCTTCCACGACAAGTTAGCCTCCTTCCCCTTTTCAGTGATTTCCATGATTTCCGTGGCAAAAAACGGCGCCAGCCTCCCCAGCATGCCTTCGTAGCAAGATTCCGTGTGTTCCGTGTGCTCCGTGGTCAAAACTTTCCCAATCTGCATTCCGTGGTTTCAGCGGTCCCTTGCGGACGAGTCCTCCCGGTGTCTTGATCGACCCATGATTCCCGAGGCCGCGCGGTTCGCCGCGATCTTTGCCGCCGTCGCTTGCGCGTCGGTGGTTGTCGCCGCGCCGACGGCGGAATGGCCGCGGTTCCGTGGGCCCGGCGGACTTGGCGTCGCGGCGGCGGATGCAAGGCCGCCCGTGGTGTTTGGGCCGACCAACGGGGTCGCCTGGAAGGCCGAGGTGCCGCCGGGCAATTCGTCGCCCGTGATCGCGGGCAACCGCGTCTTCCTCACGGCCGCCGCGGATCGCAAGCTCATCATGCTCGCGCTCGACCGCTCGTCCGGACGCGAATCGTGGCGCCGCGAGATCGTCCCGCCCACGATCGAGGAGGTGCACCAGAGCCTCGGCAGTCCCGCCACCGCCACGCCCGTCACGGATGGGTCGCGTGTCTACGTTCATTTCGGATCGTTCGGACTCATCGCCTACGACCTCGACGGCACCGAGGCATGGCGCGTCCCGATGAAACTCACGCAGACGGAATACGGCGCGAGTTCGTCGCCCATCCTCGCGGGCGGAAACGTCGTGCAGTTGCTCGACCAGGACGGCGGGTCGCATTTGGTGGCCATCGATGCGCGCACCGGCAAGGAGGCGTGGCGCGTCGATCGGGCCGAGATGCGGCGCGGGTTCGGGACGCCGATCGTCTGGGACCACGACGGGGCGTCGGACCTCGTCGTGCCGGGGACGCTGTTCCTCGAGGGACTCGATCCGCGCAACGGCGAGGAACGCTGGCGGGTGAGCGGGCTCGCGCGCATCACCTGCACGTCGCCCGTGGTGGGCGATGGCATGCTGTTCACCGCGAGTTGGACCACGGGCGGCGACCACACGGCCGAGCACCTCGTGATGCCGGACTTCGACGAGTTCATCGCGAAATACGACGCGAACAAGGACGGGAAGTTCTCGCGGGACGAATTGCCCGAGGGTCCGGCGAAACAGCGCTTCAAGCACATGGACGGAAACCGCAATGGGTTCGTCGAGCGCTCCGAATGGGAGTCCATGGCCGCGATCTTTGCCAAGGTGGAAAACCAGGCCTTCGCGGTGAAGCCCGACGCCAAGGGCGGCCTTTCGGACGCGGGCGTGGCCTGGCGCATCAAGAAGGGCCTGCCGTACGTGGCCTCGCCCGTGTATTATCGCGGGCGTTTCTACATGGTGAAGAACGGCGGGATGTTCACGTGCGTGGAGCCCGCGACCGGCAAGCCGTTGTATCAAGAGGAACGCCTCGGTGCGGGCGGGGATTATTACTCCAGCCTTTTGGCGGCCGACGGACATATCTATGTGACGTCGCAACCCGGCGTGGTGTCGGTGGTCAAGGCGGGCGATGCCTTCGAGGTCCTGGCGCGGAACGCCCTGGGCGAGGCGGTCCAGGCCTCGCCGGCGGCCGTGGGCGATACCTTATACCTCCGGACGGCGACCCGACTGTACGCGTTCCGCAACGGTGCCCTCCCTTGATGCCCGCCGCGACGCTGGTCCTCGACGACGCGCTCGTGCTCGACGCACGCCGCGCCGCGTGGCTTCCCGGACCGCGCCTATTGGCCGTCGCCGACACCCACTTCGGCCACGCATGGGTCCAGCGCGCGCGCGGCCAACTCGTGCCGATCGGCACGCCCGACGATTCGCTGGACCGTCTCGCCGACCTGGCGCGCGACCACGGTGCACGACGGTTGGTGATCGTGGGCGACGTGGTCCACGCGGCGCTCGATGTGCCCGGACTCCGCGGTCACCTCGCCGCGGTGGCGAGGCTCGCGCCGGATGGCGCGGTGTTCGTCCTCGGCAACCACGACCGCAAACTCGCGGCGCGGTTGCGCGAGTGGAACATCGACGTCGAATGCACGGAACGGCTGTTGGTGGACGGGTTCGAATTCGTCCACGGCGACCGTGATCCCGGACCACGGGCCGCGGATGGAACGCGGAGAATCTCGGGACACGAGCATCCGGCGATGGTCGTGGGCGACGGCACGGGGCGGTCGGCAAAGGTTCCGGCGTTCGTCGTGGGCCGGGGCGGCGTGGTGTTGCCGGCGTTCTCGGATTGGGCGGCCGGGTGCGTCGTCGGCAACCAACGATTCCTCGGACCGGTCGCGGCGTCGCTGGCGGTCGAATCGCTCGTCGCCTGCCTGGGACCACGGATCCTCCGGTTCCCGTGGAAAAGAGGGACCAGGGGATGAAGGAAGGGGATTAGACCACGGAAATCACGGAAATCACGGAAAGGAGACAAGGCAGAAGATATATTACCACGGAGCACACGGACTCAATACACTTACAAGGAATCAAGGCGGCCACGAGCGGAGGCGAAGGGCCCTGTCGCTCATTGATCTAGGATTGATTGCTTGTGCCACGGGTCCGTGAGATCCGTGTGCTCCGTGGTAATATATTCCCCGCCTCGCTTTCCGTGATTTCAGTGATTTCCGTGGTATAAATCCCACGGCTTCCGCGGTTCACCGGCGCCCGTTCAGCGACGGGTCGACTCCCTTGGCGATGAGCTCGTCGTATTGGCTCAGGGAATGTTCGCGGTTCCGCGCGTAGCCGGCGGCGAACTCCGTCTTGCGCCATTGGAGGAACGCCTCGAAATCGTCCGGCGCGCGCAACAAGTCCCGGGACAGGCGGTGGCGGTCGATCTCTTCCGGCGGGATCGGCAACAGGCCGGGGAAGAGCGATTTCGCGGCGAGGAAGGCCCCGTGCTCGATGCGGATCAGTTCGTCGGGATAGTCATCGCGTCCGATGCGTCCGGCGACGGCGTCGCGCTGGAGCGCGAGGAAGCGCGGGAAGGAACGGGCGTTCTCGATCTCGAGGAACACCGCGAGCAACTGGTCCTCCGGCGTGTATTCCGGCGAGGCGCGCACGATGATGCGTCCGCCGCGGGGATCCCACTCGTGTTCGGCGGGTCCGCCGGTTTTCGGCGCTTCATCGCCCCAATCGATCCGCATCGCCCCGACGGGACGCGCGAACTCCGCGTGGAGGGCGCGCTCGAGGCCGGGATGCCTGGCCAACACCACCGCGGCACCGATGCGGTCGGACTTGAGGCGGTCCATGGGCCCGCGGGCCGCGCCGTTCCCGCCCTTGCAACCGACGGCAAACGCCAGGATCGCCAGCAGAAGGAGCCGGATGGCGGGGAACGCGCGCATGGGGGAGCCTTGCCGGACCCGATGTTCGCCGCAACCGGCTCTTGGTTTGTCCCCTGACCCCGTGTTAAACATCCCCATGCAGTTTGCAGAACTAGGCCTGAGAGCCGCCCTACTCGATGCGGTGGCGGAGCTCGGGTACAAGGAGCCCACGCCCATCCAGGAGCAGGCGATCCCCGCCCTCTTGGCCGGCAAAGACATCATCGGCTCCGCACAGACGGGCACCGGGAAGACCGCGGCATTCTCGCTCCCGATCATCAGCCAACTCGGGCCCCACGGTCCCGGACCCCGGTGCCTCGTGCTGGAGCCCACCCGCGAGCTGGCGCTCCAGACCTACGAGAACTTCCTGAAATTCGCGCGCTTCACCCAGCTCCGCACCGGCCTCGTCTATGGCGGCGTCGGCTACGGCAAGCAAAAGGAAGACCTCGAGCGCGGCGTCGACATCCTGGTCGCCACTCCCGGACGGCTCCTCGACCATCTCGACCAGCGCACCGTCCGGCTCGATCTGGCGCGGTTCCTCGTGCTCGACGAGGCCGACCGCATGCTCGACATGGGATTCCTCCCCGACGTCCGGCGCATCATCATGAAGTGCCCGAAGGACCGGCAGACGATGCTGTTCTCGGCGACGATCCCGCCCGCGATCGAGACGCTCACGACGTGGGCAATGAACGCGCCGGTGAAGATCGAGGTGGGTGGAAGACGCCAGCCCGCGGAGACGGTGAAGCACGTGCTTTATCCCGTCGCCGAATTGCAGAAGGAGACGTTGTTGCTCGCGCTGCTCGAGGAAGTGCACTGGGAGAGCGCGATCATCTTTTGCCGCACCAAACGCGGCGCGGACGTCGTCGAATCATTTCTCAGCCGCGCCAAGCACAAGGCCGCCGTCATCCATTCGGACCGCAGCCAAGTCGAACGCCAGCAGGCGCTCGACGGCTTCAAGAAGGGCAAGTTCGAGGTGCTCGTCGCCACCGACGTCGCCGCGCGCGGCCTCGACATCGCGGACGTCAGCCACGTGATCAACTACGACGTCCCGGAACACCCGGAGGACTACGTCCACCGGATCGGCCGCACGGGCCGCGCACAGGCGTCGGGCGACGCCTTCACGCTGTTCACGGCGAGCGACGCGGGGTTCGTGGCGAGCATCGAGCGCTTCATCACGCAGAAGATCCCCCGGGTGAAGCTCGACACCTTCAAGTACCAGTACACGGTTTTGTTCGACGAGGTGCGATTGGGGCCGGTGTCGGAGCGCAAGACGCGCGGCGTGCGCATGGGCAAGGGATACTTCTTCGGGCCGGCGAAAAGAAAGTGAGCATGCAGAGACGGCACGGAATTTTTAACAGGAGCAAACGGAGGGAACAGAGACGGAGGGTGAGTTTCCCGGGAGTCAGACCGGGCATCGAAGCCTCCCTTCCCTCTGACCTCAACGCGTTTTCCTGCGCTTGATCGGCGTCGGCTTGGGCGCGGGTTGCGGGTCGGCCTCGACCCACAGGAAGACGTCTTTCGATTCCGCGGAGCGTCCGTCGGCGGCCCATGCCGCCACCTTCAGCGTGTAGAGTCCCGGGGCGAATCCGGCGAGGTGGAAACGGTAGCGGCCGTCGATGCCCACTTCCATTCGGCCCAGCTCGCGCATCGCCGACTGCGCGGGCGCATAGTACAGCACGGCCAACGTGCCCGGTTGCGCGCGTCCCTCGACATCCCCGATGCGGCTCGCGCGGAAATGGGAATTGCTCGCGGGCGATTCAACGGAAGTCGGCGACAACGGCGGCGGCGGCTCCGGTCGCACGGCGCCAAAGTTCGCGGGCGTCGCGGGAAACGTGCACATCCATGCCAAGACCGCGAGGAACGCCGCCGGAAACAGCAGGTTCCATCGGTCGTACGACGGGATCCAGTACCGGGGTTTGCCGTTGGCGAACATGGATCAGCCCTCGCGCTCCGCGGACAGGCGACGCGCCTGTTCGATCCACGACGCGTAGTCCGGACGACGCGAGGCGCCGGCCGGGCAGATGCGTTCGAGTTCCCCGACCGACGACGACCCGAGCGCCGCGTAGGTGCAGATCCCGGCGTCGTAGAGTTTCTTCTCGAAGGCCGGTCCGATGCCTTCGATCGGTTCGAGATCGTCGGGCGGATCCTGGTTCCACCGGCGGCCGACCGACTTCGTCTCCGTCGCGAGCCGTGCCGCGTCGGCACGGATGGCGTTGGCGTCGAGTTGGCGGGCCTGGACGTCGTCGAGCTCGAGGATCACGACCAGCTCCTTGTCGGTGAGGCGCGAAAGATCCCAATAACTGCCGATGCCGGCCGCGTAGAGCCGGGTCTCGAACGAGGCGCCGATGCCCTTCACGTCGCTGAGGTGCTGCGGGCAGGCGGCGACGAATTCCTCGACGGGCGCGGGCTTGGATCGCGCGGCCTTGGGTTCGGGTTTTGTTGGCGGTTGGAGCGTCGCGCCGGATGCGCGGAGCGCGGCCAACTCCGCGGCGAGTTCGTTTCGCTCGCGGGTCAATTGGTCGAGATCGGCGAGGAGCGTGGTCTCGACGATGTCGCGCCGGACCTCCGCGAGTTCCTCGGGCTGGGCCTCGAGACGCGCCTCGAGGGCCGTGGCCCGCTCGCGGGCGGCTCCCAATTCCTGCTCGAGACGCGCGTGGGATTCCGACACCGCCCCGAGTTCCGCCTCGAGCGAGATCCGCGATTCGCGCGCGCCGGAGAGCTCGCCTTCGAGCGACGCGATCCGCGCGAATTGGGCCGGGTCGGCAGCGGCGACGGCGGGTTTGGAGGCGGCTTTTTCAAGACGGGCGACCGCGGCGCGCGCCTCGGCGAGTTCGAGCCGGACGCCGGCAAGCTCCTTGGCGATTTTCCCGTTCTCGCCTGCCGCGTCGTCGAAAGCGGACTGCAACTCGGCGGACTTGCGTTCGAGTTCCGAGATCGCGAGCTCGCGCTTCTTCACGGTCCCGTCCGCGGCGGCCCGCGCCGACTTCGCGGCCAACGATTCCTCCTCGAGGGCTTTCCTCGATTTCCCTGCCGCATCCGCCTCGTCCCGTGCCTTGGCAAACGCGTCGTTCGCCGCGGCGACGTCGATCGCGGCCTGCTTGGCGGCGGCCTTGGTCTCGGCGAGTTCCTTCTCGAGGGCCTTCCTCGATTTCGCGGCCGCCTCGCCCTCGCGGCGGGCACGGTCGAGCGATTCCGAGAGCTCGCCGAGTTTGGCGATGGTTTCGTCGCCGGCGGATTTCGCGGCGGCGAGATCGGAGTCGCGCGAAAGGACGGCGGCCTGCAGGGCGTCGTGCGTGCTGTTGGCCGCGGCGAGGTCGCGGTCGAAACCGTCGAGGCGTCGCGTGGCCGCGGCGAGTTCCGCGGCGACGCGCGATGCATCGGCGCGTGCCGCGGCGAGGTCGGCCTCGCGGGCGGAGAGCGTCGTGGTGACGACGGTCTTGGATTTCTGGGTGGCGTCGAGTTCGGTGAGCCGGTTCTTGAGATCGGTAAGGACGCGGCCGTGTTCGTGCCGGAGGTCGGCGATCTCGCGGTCGCGCTGGATGACCGAGCGTTCGAGTCCGAAAACGCGCGAGCGAAGGAAGAACAGGTCGAGGACCCATTTCACGACCGTCCCGAGGAGAAGCGCCGCGAGGAGGCACGGGACTGGATGAAGGGCGACAAATGAATTCATCGTGAACGACGGTCGGGCGGATCGATGCAACCCGCGGCCCGGAGTCGGTGTGGAGATAACACCGCGCGCGGCGGGGTGCAATGCGTGGTCCAAAAAACAGCGGGGCCGCGGGCCCGCCGGGCGACGCAAGGCAATGGGGACTGCGGAAGGGGACGACGCGGAATTCTTTTGCAGGAGGAAACGGAGAAAACAAAAATGGGGCTAGGATGCGGAGTCGGGGTCGCATGCCTGCGCGAGTCCGCCTTCAAGCAGCGAAATCAATGCGCCCAATCCCAAACCCCAGTCATCGGCGACTTTTCGTGTGTTTCGTGTGTTTCGTGGTTCAACACTTCCGAAGCCGGAACCGCCAGCCCATCCAAAAGGCGACGCGGGGTTTGTGCGGGGTTTTTGCTCGGCCTTGTTTGTGGTTGGGTCTTGGTGGGAAACGCCTATGAATCCACCGACCGGAGCGCAAGACACATGAAATCATATCGCTGCATCCTCGCCGCCGTGGCGGCCGCGTTTTTGGCCGGCTGCGACAAGCCGGTGCCATCCGGAGCGGGCGCGCCGCCTCCCAAGCACGAGCACGTGCCGCCGCACGGGGGCACTCCGGTCGAATTGGGGAAGGAAGAATTCCACATCGAACTCGTGCGCGACGCGGCCGCGGGAAAACTGACCGCGTACGTGATGGACGGGGAACTCGAGACATTCGTGCGGATCGCGGGGCCGTCGCTGGAACTCGTCGCCGCGCTTCCGGGCGGGCCCGAAAAACTCCTGCTGCGGGCCGTGCCGAATCCCGCGACCGGCGAGACGGTCGGGGACACGGCGCAGTTCGAGGCCGAGGCGCCTTGGATCAAGGACCGCGCCGTGTTCGACGCCGCCTTTCCGCTGCTGAAGATCCGCGGCCGTTCGTTCACCAACGTCCAATTCAATTTCCCGAAGGGCAACGACGAGGCGAAGTAGGACGGGGCTTTTCCGACTCCGCGCAGGCACCCGCGGCGCGCGGCGTCTGTTGCCGGCGCCCGGCGGTGCGGTTCCGTACTTGCAATGGCGGGAGGCGCGAATTGCTATGGGCACACGCGAGCACCTCGCGTGGTCGTTCCCCCCATGAAAATATTCTCAGCGTTCTTGCTGGCCGGATTCGTCGCGCCCGTCTTGCAACCCGTCGTTGCCGCCGACATCGATCTGGTCGGAATCGCGGAGGTCCGGGGTTTCGTCCAGGGCGCGACGGGAAGCCCCGTCCTCTCGGACATCCCCTACCAGTTCTCCGCGTTCGTCCAGACCTCCAATGACGGCGCCGTCACCGGCAATCTCAAATTTCCAGACGGCACGCTGCTGGGAATGCCCCGTGATTTCGGCGATCCACCTTACATCGAGGACCACTTCGCGACGGTATCCGAATTGACGGCCGCCTATCCAAACGGGACCTACACGGTGCAACTGACCACGGTCCACGATGGCAACCGCGACTTCGTCATCGCGATTCCCGCCGGCGGATACCCGTCCGCGCCGGTACTCTCGAATGTGGCGGCGCTCGCCACCGTGAATCCGAACGCACCGTACACGCTGCAGTGGACTTTGACGGGTGGGACGGCGAACGACGTGGTGGTCGTGCAGGTACACGACAACGACACCGGCAACGGGCCATTCAAGACGCCCGAACCCGGCAAGCCCGGCGCACTCGATGGCACGGCGAGCTCGGTGGTGATTCCGGCGGGCACTTTGCATCCCGGTTCGACCTACACCCTGCGGGTGGTCCACGTGAAAATCGCCGCATCAGGAACCGGATACGCCACGTCGTTCTCGGCCCGGGGCAGCGCGACCGAGGCGTTGCTCGCGACCACCGGCAAGCCCGTCGACGCACGGACCGTCGGCGTGGTCGTCGGCACGTTCTTCGACCAGGGAACGACCGGCGTGCCCGCGCCGTCGTCGTCGCCGTTCCAAGCCCAGATTTTCGTCGATACCGACGACGACGGGGTGATCGACGGCAGCCTCAAGTTTCCCAACGGAACCTCGCAGTCGATGCCGTCCCGACTTCCGGACGCGCCGTACCTCGAGTTGAATTTCCCGACCGCGGCCGGGATGGCGGGAACGTTTGTGCCGGGGACTTATACCGTTTCCCTCAACACCGTGCACAACGGCAAGCAGGTGTTTTCACTCCCGCTGCCCGTCCAGTCGTTCCCGGCCGCACCGGTTTTCCTGGAGCCCGCCGCGTTGGGCGCCGTGGATCCGTCGAAGCCCCTCGTCGTGAAGTGGGCGCCTTTCCCCGGCGGATCGGCCGCGGACTACGTGCAATTGGACATCGAGTCCTTGGACGGATCGGGCGTGTACCAAACCGAGCAACCCGGTGTACCGACCGCGCTCGACGGCACGTCGACCTCGACCACCGTTCCCGCGGGAATCCTCGATCCCGGCGCCGAATACCACGCGAGCCTCATCTTTGGGAAAGTGCAACTCGGCTCGACCGATG
>JANYDN010000399.1 GCA_025363585.1 Verrucomicrobiota bacterium
CGTCCGCCTTGATCGCGCAACAACGCGCCACCACCGACGCGAGGATCGCCGGGTCGCGCGCCAGGATCCGGTCGAGATCGCGTTCGAGACGGCGGAACAACGCGGCGTCGTGGATGATCCCGTACTTGATGACCTCCGCCAAACCGGCGCGGAATTCGCGGTCGGGCAAACTCACGAACGCATCGGGATCGCACAACACGACGCGCGGTTGGTGGAAGGCGCCGACGAGGTTTTTCCCCGCCTTCAGGTTCACGCCCACCTTGCCGCCGACGGAACTGTCCACCTGCGCCAGCAGCGTCGTGGGCACCTGCACGAAATCGACGCCGCGCAGGTAGGTCGCGGCGACGAACCCCGCGAGGTCCCCGACCACGCCGCCGCCCAGCGCGACCACGAACGATTTCCGCTCGAGCCGATGCGCGGCGAGTTGGTCGTGGCACCCGGCGAAAACAGCGAGCGACTTCGCGCGCTCGCCCGCGGGCACTGTTACCGTGACCACTTCGAAACCCGCGGCTTCGAGCGACGCCACCGCCTGCTTCAGGAACAACGGAGCGACCCGCGCGTCGGTGATCACCGCGCACCGTCGGCCCAGTCCGAGACGAGCGCAGGCAGGCCCCAACGTGGGCAGAAGCCCGCTGCCGACATGGATCGAATAGGAACGGTTGCCCAATGAAACCCGGACGTTGCGCATGCGGACGGAACCGTACGGCTTCGCCCGCCACTGGGGAAGCATCCGGCGTAGGGCGGCCGTCCCCGGCTGCACAAATCGTGGGCGTCCCGCCCGCGGTGGCTTCGGGGTTCAGGCCCGCTTGCGGCGGGGGTTGTTGAAGTTGATCCCAGCCGCGGGATCGCGATTCACAGCATCCACGCCCAGCGAAGGCGAGAGGCCCGCGGCTACATCTTGCCGCGGCCGGCACGGCGCGAGCCGGGGACGGCTCGGACTGCGCAGGCGGGGACGCCCGCTCTACTCCACTCCGCGCCTCGTCGCCGCGGTCACCGTCGCACTGCCGTTCGTAGCCGCCACGCTTCCCATCGCGCGCCGCCGAATCCACCCGGCCGTCGCCAAGCCGCCCGCGAGAAATGCCCCGACCGCCCACGCGGGCGACATCGGATTGCCCGTCGCCCACACGGCCACCGCTCCCACGGCGGGTCCGCCGCAAATACCGCAGCCGATGAACGCCTCGTGGATGCCGCCGTGCTCGCCCTTCGTCGACGACCCATCCATCGAGTAGAACAGCGCCGAATAATACAGCAGCGCCGAAGCCCATCCGACGAACGCCTGCGCCACCAACAATACCCAGAGGTTCGGTGCCATCACGACCGCCACGAACCCGCCCAGCAACAGCGCGAGCGATCCGACGAACCATCCGAATCGGTAATGCCAGCCGTGCCAGAACCACAGCACGGCGAACGATGCCGCCCGCACCACTTGCCAGGCCGACATGATCCGGCCGATTTGCCCGACGTCGTATCCCAGGCGTGCCGACAACGCCGGCGCCATCGCGAGCACCGTGTTGACCGCCATGTAATTGAACGGATTCCCGATCCAACCCAACCGCGCGAAATACGCCGGACGGACGGATGCGGCCGTCTCGGGTTCCGAAGCGTGCGATTCGACGGGCACGGACGAAACCCAGGCGTCGTGGCGTCGTTGCAGCGCGTACGTCGCCACGAACTGCACGGCGTGCACCACGGCCGGCATCCAATACAGCGAGGCCTCGCCCAACCGCGTGTACAACGTGCCGCCGAAAAACACGCCGGCGGCGGAGGTCGATGCCCAGATCACGTTGTAGAGCCCCACGCGGTCCGGCAAACGCGCCGCCGACTCGTGCTCGCTTACCAACGCCTCCAGGATCGGCCACGTGAAACAGAGCGTCGCGGTCCACACGGCGAGTCCCACGCAATGCGCCCAAACCGTAGGGACAAGCCACGGGAAAACCACCGCGATCAACATGCCCCCGAACCCGATCCGCAACGAACCGAAGTACCCGTGGCGTTGGCCGTGCCTTCCGGCGAACCACGACATCGGGATATAGATCAGGCCGTGGATCGAGCAGAGGGCGAGGATTTCGAGTCCGGAAAGGCCGTAGGTCCGCTGCAATCGTTGCAGCAGGTAGTTGAAGAAATAGGACGCCGCGAAGGAATGGACTCCCTCGATGACGTAATATCCGGTCTTGGATGGGGACGACTTCACGCGTGGGCCCCGCGGGCCGCGAGCGCGGAGTCAACGGTGCGGCCTTCCCGGACGCGAGAGATTTGTCGGGCCAACCCGCTGGCCGATGAGCGTGGCCGACGACGTGAGTCGGTGGACCCACGCCAGCCCTTACATCTTCCCGCGGTTGAACGGATCCCAATGCTGCGAGTTCACGAGCGCCTTGGCGGAACCGGCGCCGGGATCGAGCGGCGGATTGATCTGCCCGTCCTTCGGCGCTTCCGAATGCCCGTCCGTGAACACCACCACGCCGCGTTGGCGGTGACGCGACATGTCGATGCCTTCGTAGCCTTTGCTCGCGCTCAATTTTTGGTCCATGCAGGCGTTCGGCCACCACAGCGAGCTGCTCCAGGTCCCGTCGGACTTCGGCATGCCGTCGGCCACCATTGCGACGTCCGACGGCTGGAGGACCTGCGTCTGCTTCAGCCACGGCCTTGTGGGAAACGCGATGCCGCCCACCGTCACCGACGCGTCGGTATAGGGATGAAGCGAAAGGAAGAACGAATTGATCCCGTAGCCCACCTTGTGGCAGTCGAAGGCCCACACCCACGGGACACCATTGTCGAGGCGCTTGCCCTTGATGCTCGGGCAGCGGAACAGGTTCGTCGGACGCGGCCCGTTGCCAAGGATCGTCGTGCCCCACCAGTTCGTGCGGGAGGGCGGCTCATCCTGCGCGATCAGTCCCGTGTTGCGGTGTCCCGGGAACGTGTCGCGGAACTCCTCCGTGTAGAGCCGCATGTAAATCCCGATTTGCTTCAGGTTGTTGAGGCAGACCGTCTGCTCGCCCTTTCACCCTCCCAACTCGCTGATCGCCGCACGGCAATACCACTTCACCGCGCCGGACATCGGCGGCACCAACGCGTCCAGATCCGCCGCCGAACACCAACGGATGTCGTGGTGCTCCGCCGCCGCCAGCGCCACGTCCCCCGACTTCGGCCGCGCGAAATAGATCATGCCGATGTGCTCGTGCGTCGCGTGGATCCGATGGATGTCGAGAAACCGTGGCGCGATCAACGCGCGTGTCCCTTCCTCCGTGGTGGGCGGGCGTTCTCCGGCCAATTCCACCTCGAGCACGCTTTCCTCGAGCGTCTCGCGCAACGCCGCCTGCTCCGGATCCTCGTCCAGCTCGATGTGCCCGCCGAGGGGCAGCCACTTGTCGAGTTTGCGGTGGTGCACCAGCAGCACGCGGCCTTCGTGAACCACGAAAATGGCCACCGTGAAATCGATCTTCTCGTGCAGATGCGGCATGCCCGGAGACTGCGCCGCCAGCGTCCTGGCGTGAAGCCGCGCGAAGGCGCATGCGCGGATCGAGTGTGGGGCGGCCGTCCCGGCTGCACAAATCGCGGGCGTCCCCGCCCGGGCTACATCATGCCGCGAGCCGGGGACGGCTCGGTCTGCGCAGGCGAGGACGCCCGCTCTACTCCGCACCGCGCCTCGTCACAACCAATGCCTCCGGCGTAGGGCGGCCGTCCCGGCTGCACAAATCGCGGGCGTCCCCGCCCGGGCTACATCACGCCGCGAGCCGGGGACGGCTCGGTCTGCGCAGGCGGGGACGCCCGCTCTACTCCGCGCCGCGCCTTCGCGGCCGCCACGCCACGATTTTCCGTTCCCTGCCGCCGCCCCGTCCGTAGAATCCACCCATGCCACCGCGTCTGCCCGTCCGCTCCGCGCTCGTCGCCGCGCTCCTCCTGGTCCCCGCACTGCCCGCGCTCCGCGCCGCCGACGACGCCGCGCGCCTCGCCACGCTCGCGAAACTCGTCGCCGACGATTCCCCCGCCGTCCGCGTCGAGGCCCTCCGCTCGCTCGCGCGCATCCGCACCGCCCGCGCCGCGGAACTTGCCCTCGGGGCCCTCGACAAGCCGATGGATCCCACCCTCGACTACGCGCTCTGGCTTACCATCAACGATCTTTCCGAACCCTGGATCGCCGCGCTCGAATCCGGCGCGTGGAATCCCGACGGCCACGGGAAACAACTCGAGTTCGCGCTCAAGGCAATCCGGCCCGAACAAGCCGCGCGCGTGCTCTCACGCGTCCTCGCCGCGCATCCCCTCGCGCGCGATGGCGCCGGCCCGTGGATCGAGTTGATCGGACAGGCCGGTTCCCCGGTCGAATTGCGCCTTCTGCTCGACGCCGCGCTCTCGAAATCCCTCGACGATGCCGCGACCACCCGGGCGCTGCGTTCCCTCGCCGAGGCCGCGCGCCTGCGCAAGGCACGCCCCGACGGCAAACTCGATGCCGCCGACGCCCTGCTCGGCCACGCCCATGCCGACGTCCGCGAGCAGGCCACGCGCCTTGCCGGCCTTTGGAAACTCGCCGGCACCACCCCGCGCATCGGCGCCCTGGCCGGCGAGGATTCGGCTCCCAACGTCCGCGCCGCCGCGTTCGAAACGTTGCGCGCGACCGGCGGCAAGGAAGCCGTCGGCGAACTTTCCCGGCTCGCCTCGATCCAGCGCGCGGAAATCCAGCGACCCGCCCTCGCCGCCTTGGCGTCGCTCGACCTCGGCGCCGCGCTCCCCGGCATCCTCGCCGCGACCGCGACGCTCGAGGACGACGCCCGTGCCCAGGATTTCTGGCGCTCCGTCCTTCCCGCGAAGGGTTCCGGGAAAGCGATCGGCGACGCGTTGGCCGCGCGACTCGATCACGGCGAGAAGAACCTCGCATCCCTGCCCGCCGCGCGCGCCGGGATGCGCGTCGCCCGCGAGGGCGGCCGCAACGACATGGAACTCGTCGTCGCGCTTGCCCGTGCCGCCGGACTTGCCGCCGATTCCCAGGCCTTCACCGCGCAACTTGCCAAGGACCTTGCGACGAAGGCCGCGAAGGACGGCGATCCCGCCCGCGGCGAGATGATCTATCGTCGCGAGGCCCTCGCTTGCATCGGTTGCCACGCCATCGGCGGCACCGGCGGACGCGTCGGGCCCGACATGACCTCGATCGGTGCCAGCGCGCCAGTCGACTACCTCGTCGAGTCCGTGCTGTTGCCGAACGCGAAGATCAAGGAAGGCTTCCAGGCACTGGTTATCACCACCAAGGACGGCACCGAATACACCGGCACGCTCGCGCGGGAGACGCCGCAGGAAATCGTCCTTCGCATCGCCTCGGGCGCCGAGATCGCCGTCCCGAAGACCGACGTCGCCAAGCGCGAGCAATCGCCGAACTCGCTCATGCCCGCGGGCCTTCTCGATCCGTTGCCCGAGGCCGAGCAGGTCGATCTCTTCGCGTTCCTCTCGCGCCTCGGGAAACCGGGCGGCTACGACGCGAGCAAGGGCGGCGTCGCCCGGCGCTGGCGCATCGCGCAGACGTTCCATACCGACGCCCAGGCGGGCGTCGAGGGCTGGCCCTTGGTGGCGCCGTGGGACGACAAACGGTGGGCACCGACCACGTCGCTCGTGCGCGGCGATCTCACGCAGCCCTTGCTCGCGCAGGCACTCCGCGCGGAAGGATGGTCGTCGCGCATCGGCGTCTTCGCGGCCACCGAGGTCACCGTCGCGCAAACGGGCACCGTCCACTTCAACCTCGTTGCCAATCCCGCCACCGAACTCTGGATCGATGGCAAACGCGTCGGCGGCAACGGCGCGTCCACCGCGTCGCTCGAGGCCGGCACGCACCGGATCGTCGTGCGACTCGACCCGAAACAAATCCCGCCGGCGCTGCGTCTCGAGAGCACCGACGCCGCGTTCGTCCTGAATTGACGGCGATGCACCATGGAGGCTGACGCGCGCCAACGCCGGCTCGCGCTCGCCGCGCTGCTTGCCGGCGCCACGTGCATCGGCATCGCCCCGCTCTGGGTGCGGCTCTCGACGGTCGGGGCCGTCGCGACCGGATTCCATCGCATGGCGCTGTCGTGGCCGTTCCTCGTCGGTTGGTTGGCGTGAGACTCGCGGCCCGGCGGATCCGCGGCCCGCGCGTCCACGCCCGCCGAGCGCGGATGGATGATCGCCGCCGGGCTTTTCTTCGCCGCCGATCTTTGGTCGTGGCATCTCTCCATCCACCACACGTCGGTCGCCAACTCGTCGCTGCTGCTGGATTTCGCGCCGGTGGTGGTGGCGACGGGTTCGTGGTGGCTGTTCCGCGAGCGCGTGGGCGGGGCGTTTTGGGTCGGGCTCGCGTTGGCGCTCGTCGGCGCCGCGGTGTTGGTCGGGCCCGGGCTCGACGTGCGGTCGGAACACACGCTCGGCGACGCGCAGGGATTCCTCACCGCGCTGTTTTTCGGCGGATACCAACTCTGCGTGAAACGACTGCGCCGCACGCGCCCGGTGTCGGCGGTCATGGTCGGGTCGGGCCTCGCCGCCGCGATCCCGCTGCTCGCGATCGCCGTCCTGCGCCACGAGCAACTCTGGCCCACCGACGCCGGAGGTTGGTCCGTGGTGCTGGCGCTGGCGTTCACGGCGCAGATCGCGGGACAAAGTCTCATCGCGTACGGCTTCGCGCATCTGCCCGGCGGCTACTCGTCGCTGACACTCCTGGTCCAACCCGTCGTCGCCGCGTTTGCCGGCTGGATATTCCTCCACGAATCGATGGCGCCGCGGCAACTGCTCGGCGCGTTGTTGGTCCTCGCCGGCATCGCGTGGGCCGCGACGCGCCAACGCCGGGAAACGGCGTAAGCACCCGTTCGAAAGCCGGGATTGCGCAACATCTTACTTTCTTGAACAGTATGCGAATGAAGGAACGGGTGACCATTACGGTCGACCGCGAGGTCGTGGTCCATGCCAAGCGTATAGCCCATCGCACCGGCAGGAGTTTGTCCGGCTTTGTGGAGCAATCGTTGCGGGCCTCGATGGAGACGCCGCCCAGGCGGGCCGGTACGTTCGCCGAGCGTTGGTCGGGAAAATTTTCCGTACGGGACGGAGACCTCGGTGATCCGCGGCTCCGGGCATTGAAAGCCAAGCACGGACTACGGTGAAAGTCCTGATCGACACGGATGTTCTTCTGGATGTCGTGCTACGTCGCGAACCGTTCTACCGAGACTCGTCAGCGGTCTTGTCGTGGGCCGAGGCCCATCCGGGCAAGGCGTCGGTCGCTCCGCACAGCCTTTCGAATTTGGCTTACATCGCGAAAGAGGATCCCCGTTCGTTTATCGCCGAACTGATCGAGTTCGTCGAAGTCGCCACGTTCGGCACCGACGACATGAAGGCCGCGCTTGGATTTCCCATGGACGACCTCGAGGACGCAATGCAGGTCGCGGCGTCCCTCTCGTTCGGTGCCGGCCTCATCGTGACCCGCAATCTTGCGGACTATCGCCGCTCTGCCGTTCGCGCATTGGCGCCCAAGGCGTTTCTGGCCCTCGTGCGCTGATAATCCCGATGGCCTCGTTGGATTCCGTCGGCACATCCCAACCAAGGCCGTTCGAAGTGGATTGTTTACTCCCGCCAATACCACGACTCGCCCGACACCGAGTATTTCACCGCCATCTCCGGCGTCTCCACCGGTGACTTGCGGAAATGGGATTCCACGCCCGCCATCGTCATCCCCGACGTCAGCAACGTCCGCTCCACCGGGTACGGCTGCACGCGCTGGACGACCATCCGCTCGATGTGACGCACAAGCGGGTTGAAAAAATCCGCCGTCGTCGAGCCGTGCCCCGGCATCGGCAGGTACATCTGGCACGAGTGGATCCGCCCCGTCCTAGCGTCCATGCCCGCGTAGTTGAAGTCGCTGATCCCCAGCAGGAACATCGTCGTGTGGAACCCGTCGCGGTGCTCGATGAAATAAGCGATGCCGTCCGGAAACGTTTTGCGCGCCCACTCGAAGTCCACCGCGTCCGTCGGATACCCGTCCTTCGCCGGCAGCGTGTGGCTCCGCGTCAAGCCCGCGACCAACAACCGCCGCGTCGTGTCGCGCCCGGCCACGCGTTCCCACATGGGCGCGCCTTTCAACGTCGTCACGCGTTGGATCCCGACCTCGCCGCCACGGCGTCGCTCGGACATGCATTGGGCCGTCTCGAGCCCGTGGAAATCGTAGCTGTCCATCCCGCCGTATCCCACGCAGACGCTCTCCGACAACGCCGTGCCGAGGGGGATTTCGATCGCCGGGATCCGCCGCGTGACCGGCAACGACGACCCCGCGTGCAACGGGAAGCGGAGCCGCCGCGCGTCGTCCACCATCTCCACGCATTCCTTCCAGTCGGTCGATAGATGCTTGTCGTTGAAGACCGGCACGCTGCGCCCGCTCGCCTCGAACACCTTCACGATCTCCTTGAAAAACCGATGCCGCGGATAGCGCGTCTGTCCCATTTCGTTGCGCGGGTATTTCCCGTGCTCGGCGATGACCACCACCCCGTCCACCGCCAGCTTCGACGTCCCGAGCGTGAGCGCGTCGGCGATGGAGGAATGGATCGTCACGCCGTGGCGTTTGGCGGTCGCGCGCGCGAGGTCTTTTTCGGGAAACTGGTCGACGTAGATCGAGGCGACGTCGACGTCGGGCCGGCGCCAGGTTCCTTCCCACGAATACCCGAGGAGAAACCGATCGAGGAAATGCTGCGCGTGGGAGAACTCGCGGACCTCAGTCCCGATGAACGCGATTCGTTTGCGCGGGACGTTGGCGGCGCGGCCGGACGACGCGAGCACGACCGCGGTTCCCGCGGCGCCCGCGAGGAAAGAGCGCCGTGACAAGCCGTGGTGGAACATGGGGAAACGCTACGAAACGACACGGCCCGTTGGAATGCCCAAACCTTGGCGCGGGCGTCCCGCTGCGTTTGCCGTAGGGCGGCCGTCCTCGGCTGCACAAACGAGGGCGTCCCCGCCCGAATTTAGCTTTCCACACGCAAGCCGTAGCGCGGGCGTCCCCGCCTGCGTGAAGCTTGAAGGGAACCCGCCGCAGGCGCGCGTGCTTCCTTGAAGCGCCAATCGCAGGCGAGACGCCCGCGACTACCGCAGGCGGGGACGCCCGCGCTACATCCTGCCTCGGCCCACGGCCACCGAGCCGGGGACGGCTCGGACTGCGCAGGCGAGACGCCCGCTCTACGCCGCACCGCGCGCCGCGCTTTCTTTCCTCTCCCTCCACCCGAACGCGAACAACGCCAGCGCCACCAACGGCAACATCCCCGCCAATGCCAACCCGAGATCGAACGAGTGCGTGCGGTCCGCGAGCATCCCGAATCCCCGCTGCGCCAGCGACGGCACGATCCATCCCGCGACGCCCGCCATTCCCGTGATCTTCCCCTGGTGTTCCTCCGGAAGATCCTGCGTGAACCCGTGGTACAACGGGAACACGCCGAGCGCGCCGGCCGCCGCCAACGCGAGCACCACCAAAAGTCCCGCGCCCTTCCCGAGCCACGGCACCCATCCCGCGCCCGCGCACAACAACGCGCATCCCGCGAACACCGCCACGCGCGCGCCATGCACCGACGCCCCGCGCCGCGCCATCCGCACCGCGAGCGCGCCCGCCACCAGGCACCCGATGTCCGCCGCCGCGAACCACGCCGAATTGAAATGGAGCGCGTCCGATTCCGCGTAGCCCCGGCCTTGTTGCAGGAACTTCATCAGCCACGCGCGGTCCACCTGCCACGTCGTGTTGATGCAAGCGATCGCCCCGAACACCACCAGCATCCGCCGGCTCGCGAGAATCTCCCAAAACCCGGGCGCGGCGACCCGCGCGCCCGACGCTTCCGCCGGCGGCCGTTCCAGATCCGCGTCGCGCACCATCCACAGCCACGGGACGAGCCACAGCAATCCCACCGCGCCCACCACGACGAACGGCGTCCGCCAACCGCCGGCACCGTCGCGCATCAACGCGCCCAGCAACAGCGGCGTCACGATCGCACCCAGCGAGGCGCCGCTCTGCAGCATCCCGTTGCCCATCGACCGACGGCGTTCGTCGAGCAACAGCCGCGTCGTCCGGATCGCGCACGGCCAATGCCCGGCCTCGAAAAATCCGAGGAGCGCGCGGCAGAACAACAGTTGTCCCGGCGTCTCCACCCAACCCGTGACGAACCCCGCGATCGACCACAACGCCAGCACCGCCGCGTAGAGTCGCCGCACGCCGAAGCGGTCCGCCATCCAACCGAACGCGAGCGAACCCGCCGCAAACGCGTAGCCGAACACCGCCTCCACCTGCCCGTACTGCGTCTCGGACAGGTGGAACTCCCGCGTGATCCGGACCGAAGCCCCGGCGAGCGTCTGCCGGTCCATGTAGTTCACCGCCGACGCGAGCATGAGCAGCCCGCACACCGTCCATTTCCAGGAAGGGGAGCGCGGGGACGGGAGGTGAGTTTCAAGTTTCAAGATTCAAGTTTGAAGTCCCAGCAGGTCGTGGCGGCGGTCGTGAGACCGTGGACCTAGGCATGACGCCGGAGTTTCAAGTTTCAGGATTCAAGTTTGAAGTCCCAGTAGGTCGTGGCAGCGGTCGTGAGACCGTGGACCTCGCAAGCCCCACCCGTCGTGGCAGCGGTCGTGAGACCGTGGACCTCGCAAGCCCCTGCCGTCGTGGCAGCGGTCTCACGCCCCCCGCCACGCGCCCCCCCGCTTGAAACTTGAAACTTCAAACTTGAAACTCCGCTAAGCGTCCCACGATTTCCCATCCCACCGGGCCACGCGCTCGAGCAGCGAAACGACATCCGCCGCGAACACGCGGAAGAGATGCTCGCCCTTTTCGGCGGACGCGAGATGGGGCCAGCCGATGTGTCCCGTTTGGCTTCGGTCCTGTGTGACCCATCCGCGCGTCGCCGGCGCGAACGCCACGCCCGGTTCCACCGGCACCGCCGACGCGTGGTCGCCGACGAGGCGCGGCGCGAGGCGCAGGATCATCGACGTCTCCCACTCGCACGCGTGCCCCATCTCGCGTTGGTGCAACGCGGGCATCGATTCCCATGGCTTCGCGCCGAGACTCCAGTAGGTGCCGATCAGGAACAGCAGGTCGTCGCGATCGCGATGGCGCTGTCGGAGTTCGAACACCGCCTGTCGGCCGGGAACATCGTTGCCGCCGTGTCCATTGACGAACACAACGCGGCGGAACCCATGCCGGACGAAGTTCTCGGCGAGCCCGACGAGCGTGTCGAGATACGTGCGCGGCGGCGCGGAGACGGTGCCGGCGAAATCAAGGTGATGGTCGGAATTCCCCAGCCACACGAGCGGAGCGAAGAGCACCCGTTCGTCGACGCTCTCCTTCGCGCGCCGGACGACCTCGCCGAGGAGGAGACTGTCGGTGAACACCGGCAGGTGGTGTCCGTGCTGCTCCAGCGCCGCGATGGGGATGACGACGGGCATGTCCTTGGAAAGCGCGGCGACGGCGGGCCAGGAAAGTTCGGCGAGATCCATGGGGCAAGTATCCAGTGTCCAGTGTCCAGTGTTCAGTGATCAGTATTCAGTGGGCCGAGTTGGTACCAACACCAAATCCGGCCAAGAGCGCATCCTGACGTAGCGCGGGCGTCCCCGCCTGCGTCTGAGTTTCAAGTTTCAGGGTTCAAGTTTGAAGCGGGCGTCCTCGCCTGCGCTTGGCTGGCGAGCGCGCCGACCGCGGCAATGTCCCCAATGCTTCCCGCCGCCATGCTTTCCCGGTTCATGCCACCAAGCTTCGCGCAGGCGAGACGCCCACGACTACCGCAGGCGGGGACGCCCGCGCTACATCTCGCCGCTCCACGCCGTCGCCGACCTTCGTTCCCTTCTGTAAAAACCTCGGGAACTTGAAACGTCAAACTTGAAACTTGAAACCCTGCCCCCTTCCCGGCCATAAACACTGCGTCAATGAACGCGAACCTCGTAGAAGTCCTTGTCGTAGGCGGGCACGCCGCCGCTGGGACTTGTCGCGTTTGACCAAGCTTTCGCAACAACCCACGGCTGGCAACGGCCGTGGGTTTCTTTTTACCCGCGTCCTGAGCCTCCCCATCAAAATACGCACCGCATGAGCACAGCAACGCATCCAGGCCAAGGCACCGAAACCAAACGCGAGGTCGGCCCGTCCATGTTCGGCCGCGACATCTTCGTCGAGGCGCTCGAACGCGCCGGCGTCGAGGTCATCTTCGCCTATCCCGGCGGCGCCAGCATGGAACTCCACCAGGCGCTGACGAAATCCAAGATCCGCACCGTCCTCCCCCGCCACGAACAGGGCGGAAGCTTTGCCGCCGAGGGCTACGCGCGCGCCACCGGCAGGGCCGGCGTCTGCATGGCCACCTCCGGCCCCGGCGCCACCAACCTCGTCACCGCCATCGCCGATGCCTTCATGGATTCCTGCCCGCTGGTCGCCATCACCGGCCAGGTGCCCCAGGCCATGATCGGCCGCGGCGCCTTCCAGGAAACCGACATGATCGGCGTCACCATGCCGATCGTGAAGCACTCGTATCTCATCACGGACATCAACGACATCCCTCGCATCGTCGCCGAGGCGTTCTACATCGCCGAGACCGGCCGCCCGGGCCCCGTGGTCATCGACTTCCCGAAGAACATCCAGCAGATCAAGACGCAGCCCGTCTGGCCGACCGCCGCCGAGATCAAGGCCGGTCTCCGTGGCTATAATCCCGACGTCGCCGCGGGCGACCTCGAGCTGAACGAGATCGTCGGGATGCTCGAGAAGGCCGAGCGCCCCGTGCTCTACGTCGGCGGCGGCATCATCACGTCGGGCGCCTCGGCCGAACTGCTCAAGTTCGCCGAGACCTGCAACATCCCGGTCACCACCACGCTGATGGGCATCGGCGGTTTCCCAGAGGAACACCCGCTCTCGCTCCGCTGGCTGGGCATGCACGGCGCCGCGTTCGCGAACTGGGCCGTGAACGGCGAGTACGTGCAGCGCAAGTCGCCCGCCGAACCGCTCGTGAAGATGAAGTCCGGCGCGGACCTCCTGCTCGCGTTCGGCGTGCGCTTCGACGACCGCGTCACCGGCGCGTTCTCCGAGTTCGCCAAGGAAGCGACCATCGTCCACCTCGACATCGACCGCTCCGAGCACAACAAGAACAAGCGCGCGAACCTCGCGGTGCACGGCGACGTCCGCGACGCATTGCGACGCCTCAACGTGCTGGTCGCCCGCCGCACCGCGGCGCCGCGCCGCTTCGAGGCGTGGCACGCGCAGATCGCGGAGTGGAAGGCCAAGGCGCCGTTCCAGTACACGACCAAGGCGCAGATCAGCGACTCCGACCACATCAAGCCGTTCGCCAAGGAAGGCGAGGAATACATCCTCCCGCAGATGGTGATCGAGGAGTTGCACAAGCTCACCGGCGGCGACGCCATCATCACCACCGGCGTCGGCCAGCACCAGATGTGGGCCGGCCAATGGTACAAGTACAAGTTCGCGCGCCAGTTCATCACCTCCGCCGGCCTCGGCTCGATGGGCTACGGATTCCCCGCCGCGCTCGGCGCCAAGGTCGCCCGCCCCGACAAACAGGTCGTCGACATCGACGGCGACGGCTCGTTCCTCATGAACATCCAGGAACTCGCCACCGCGACCGTCGAGAAGATCGCGGCGAAGGCGATCATCCTGAACAACCAGCACCTCGGCATGGTGGTGCAGTGGGAGGACAACTTCTACGGCGGCAACCGCGGCAACACCTATCTCGGCAATCCCGAGCACCGCTCGCAGGTCTATCCCGACTACGTGAAGGTCTGCAACAGCTTCGACGTGCCGTGCGAGCGCGTGGTGTACCGCAAGGACCTGCGCGCCGCGCTCCAGCGCATGCTGGACTCGAAAACGGCGTACGTCCTCGACGTGATCACGCCGTACACCGAGCACGTGCTCCCGTTCATCCCGGCCAACCGCACCGTGGCCGACATGATCTGGAAGTGACGCGACGGATCCCACGGGATCGCACCGACGCCCGCGAGCGCCCCGCGCCGCGGGCGGTTTCGTTTCTGCGCATCCCGCGCGAAGCGTCCCGCAGTCGCGGGATGCGGCGGGAAGTCGAACGCCACACCGCTTTTGCGACACAAAGCAGGTCTCGCGAGGAAAGCGGTGTCGATGCCACCGCATCCCGCGTCGGCGGGACGCTTCGCGCAGGGATGGCTGCGGCGTAGAGCGGCCGTCCCCGGCTGCTCAAACGGCACCGTCCCGGTGCGTCTTGCCGCGCCACGCACGACAGCGGGCGGGGACGCCCTTGTTTGCGCAGGCGAGACGCCCGCTCTACGCCGTCGCGGCCGCTTGAAACTTGAAACTTGAAACTTGAAACTCCCCCGCCCCTCTCTTCCCTTCACCCCCCCGTTGCCTCCGCCGCTCCGCGCGTCCACACTCCACGCCATGCCCACCACGGTGGAGCCCGTCACTCTTCCCGCACCGGTCGTCGTCCCGGAGACATCGACGCGCCCGACCCAGGACCACGGGTATCTCGTCGTTTGCTGGAACGACCCGGTGAACCTCATGCCCTACGTCACCCACGTCTTCCAGACCGTGTTCGGCTGGGACCGGCGGAAGGCCGAACGCCACATGCTCGAGGTCCACAACCAGGGCCGATCCGTGTTGATCCGCGAATCCCTCGAGGAGGCCGAGACACACGTCCACAAACTCCAGGGCTATTCCCTCCAGGCCACGCTCGAGCGCGACGACGCATGAAGCTCCTCGACAAGGACGCCGAGCGGATGGTGTTCCTCCTGACGCGACGGGAACACTATCTCCTCCGGTTCCTGTTCCGCGTCGCGCGCCGCACCCGCCGCGCCCGGGCCGCGTTGTCGCGCGATTCCGCCGACGCCATCGACGAATCCACCGCGGCCGGATTCGCCGACACCATGGCGGCACACCACGACGACGCCCGTTCCTCCGCCGAACGATGGCTCAAGGATCCAGCGCATTGCGTTCGTGGCCGCGGGGGAAGCTTCGGCCTGACGCTGGCCGCCGGCGAAACCGAGACGTTCCTGCAGGCCGTGAACGCCGCGCGCGTCGGCGCGTGGGAATCGCTGGGCAGTCCGGACTTCGAGATGGGCGAAGCGATCGCCCCGCCGGCCCAGGCCAACATCCGGGCCATCGTCGCCATGCAACTCGCCGAGCATTTCGTCGCCGAGTTGCTCCGCGCCCTCCACGAGAAGGACTGATCCATGCGCACGGTCCCACGCCTCGGACCCGCCCTCGAGTTTCCGTCCGCGGAATCGGCCGACCCCCGCGGGCTCGTCGCGTTCGGCGGCGACCTCTCCGTCGCGCGCCTGTTGGTCGCGTACCGGAACGGGATCTTCCCCTGGAGCGCCGCGCCCATCACGTGGTGGTCGCCGAATCCCCGTGCCGTCTTTGAATTCGGCGGCGTGCACATTCCGAAAAGCCTCGCGCGGACCCTGCGCCGCGGCGGATTCCGCGCGACGCTCGACCAAGCCTTCGCCCGCGTGATCCGCACCTGCGCGGACGTGCCGCGCCGGGAGGACGGGACGTGGATCGGACCCGAGTTGATCGAGGCGTACACGCGCCTTCACGAGGAAGGTTGGGCGCACAGCCTCGAGGTGTGGCGCGGCGACCGGTTGGCCGGCGGCATCTACGGCGTGGCGGTCGGCGGGTTCTTCGCCGGCGAATCCATGTTCCACCACGAGGACGACGCCTCGAAGGTCGCGGTGGTCACCTTGCTCGCGCACCTGCGTTCGCGCGGGTTCGTCCTGTTCGACACGCAGATGCTGACCGACACCACGCGCCGCCTGGGCGCCACGGAAATCCCGCGGTCCGACTATCTCGCGCGACTCGCGACCGCGGTCGGAACGTCCTGCACCCTCGTTCCCGGCCCTGTAAAACTTCCGGCCGATCCCGGTCAACCCGTGTAGGCTTCGGGCGGCTTGTCGAGCCACGCCGTGGGGTCGTCGATGAAGTCCGCGAGCATCGCCGGCGTGGGATTGCCCGGGATCGGGATGAACTTGCCGTGGGCCTCCGCGTGCAGGACGCCGGCCTCGTCGCGTAATTCCGCGCGCGCCAAAAACAGCCGCCCGCGCCGGTCCTCCGTCATTTCCCCCATCCCGATCAACGGCATCTCCGGCGTCACCGGACGCTGGAAGCGGACCGTCATCTCCGCGCAGTACGCGAGCCGGCGCGTGGCCATCCCGCAGCCCCACACCATGAGTTCGTCCAGCACCGTCGCCAGCAATCCCCCGTGCACCGTCGACGCGAACCCGACGTGCTCGCGACGAAACAGGACCTTCGCGCGGACCCTGTGTCCGTCGTCCGACCCGGCGTCGACGCCAAGCCCGACGGGATTGTCGACACCGCAGACGAAGCATGAATGCGTTCGCGGGATCCTGATCATTTCCGCGATGAAATCGTGTCTTTCGCCCTTTGCCGAGAAATCCGTTTGAAAAAAACACCACCGCGCCCGGCGGGCGTCGGTCGACGAGTGGTAGACAACCGACGTGCACCCCGACCCTCGGGGCAGTCGGCGCTTGGCCGGAACGGTGCGGGCGCGGCATGGGAATTATTTCACGCCAACCCGAACCAAGGGGATCCCAGGGGGCCAAGACCACCCGTCCGAAGCCGCTTTGATCTCGCACTCGGCCCCCATTTCCCGGAAACAACCCCCATGCCCCTGAGCCGCCGCAAGGCCATCGTGTCCACTTCGTCGCTGGTCGGCGCCGCCCTGTTGCTCCCGGACGCCGAGGCGCGCGGACAGGGCCCTGCCGCGACGGCTCCGACCTCCCCGCCGCTCGCGGATCTCGTCAGCGTCTCGGACTTCGAACCGCTCGCCGAACAGCGTCTTTCCGAAATCTCGCGCGCCCTGGTGAAAGGCGGCGCCGCCGACGAGATCACCATCCGCTGGAACCGCGAGGCCTTCGACCAAATCAAACTCCGCACCCGCGTCTTGGTCGACGTCTCCACAATCGACACCGGCCTCGATCTCCTCGGACTCCGCCTCCCGTTCCCCATCCTGCTAGCGCCCACCGCGTACCACGCGATGATCCATCCCGGCGGCGAGGCCGAGACGGCGCGCGGTGCCGGCAAGGCCGGGGCGTTGTTCGTCGTGAGCAGCGCCACCAACACCCGCATCGCCGACATCGCCAAGACCGCCGGCGGACCGCTCTGGTTCCAATTATACGTCCAGTCGGACCGTCGGTTCGTCGCCGACGTCGTCCACGAGGTGGAGTCCGCGGGATGTCGCGCGCTGGTCCTCACGGTGGACGCGCCGGTCGTCGGCGCGCGTTACCGACAGATGCGCGCGAAATTCAAACTAAGTCCGGGCCTGAAACTCCCGTACATGGACGACGTCAACAAGGGCCGCGACTCGCTGCTGCGCGGCGGAAACACGCGCATGACGTGGGCCGACGTCGAGTGGCTTCGCTCCGTGACGAAGCTGCCGGTGTTGCTGAAAGGCATTCTCGATCCCGACGACGCCGAGCGCGCGGTCGCGGCGGGAGTGGACGGGATCATCGTGTCGAACCACGGCGGACGCATGCTCGACACCGCGCCCGCCACGATTTCGGCGCTGCCCGCCGTGACCGAACGCGTCGCGGGCCGGATCCCGGTGCTGGTGGACGGCGGCGTGCGGCGCGGCACCGACATCCTGAAAGCGCGGGCGTACGGCGCGGCCGCGGTGTTGGTCGGCCGACCGTATCTCCACGGCCTCGCGGTCGCCGGCGCCGACGGCGTGGCGCGCGTGGTGGCGATCCTGCGCGACGAACTGGAGCAAGCCATGGCCCTCGCCGGGCGCCCCACGCTAACCGCGATCGACCGCTCGGTGATCTGGAACGCGTCGTAGGGCGGGCGTCCCGCCTGCACAAATCACGGGCGTCCCCGCCCGTGCCTCGCACGTCGCGGCGAGACGCACCGGGACGGTGCTTCCTGCGCAGCCGGGGACGGCCGCTCCACACCACGCCTGTGGGCCGCGTGCCCCCACGCGGCGTTCCTTGTCGGATCCCGGCCCTCGGATTGCGTGTTGCGGTTCGTTGCCGCTTGGGTCGGCAGGGACCGTTACCCCACGAAAAAACCGGGCCGGGAACAATCCCGAGCCCGGCCGTACGGCCTTCCGTTGGCGATCCCGCGACCGCGGGATCGCGGCGGATGACTACTTCTTCTTCGAGCCCGCCGCTTTGCTGGCAACGGCGGCAGTCTTCTTCTGCGCCGCGCTGCTCGCCTTGGCGTCTTTTTGCGTGGACTTCTTCTGGTTGGCTTTCGGGGAACGGTCGCCCATAGGAATAATGTGTTATATACCGACGTTGACTGGTTCCGCGGAATGGAAGTTTCCCCGCGGGCGCGCCGAGATTGCGCTTCTTCGCGGCGGAAGTAAACGACGGCCTGTGGTCTGCGCTGCATGTAGGGCGGCCGTCCCCGGCCTTCGCCCGGCTTCGGCGGGCAGGCCGGCTGCACGGTTCGCGGGGTCGTCCGGTGGCAGCGGTCGTGAGACCGCGGATCGGCGGCGCGCAGGCGTCCTCGGCTCCGCCAATCGCGGGCCTGTAGGCCGCGTGCCCCCACGCGGCGTTCCACTCGAAGCAAATGGCGGCGAGCCGCACCCCCCGCGAAACCCGGATTGAAATCGACGGAACGATACTCCGACACCACGCTCCAACCCGTCACTGCCCACGGAGATTTCCCCCAACACGACCCTCCACGTCCACGACGACGCTGCCGGGATGAATCCTTCCAGCACCCACCGCTTCGCCTGCCACTTTCACGTGCTGGCCCTCGTCTGGACTCTCGTCGGCTTCTCCGTGATCCGCACCCGCGCCGACGGGGTCGTCATCCCTCCCATCGCGGTACCCACCCATGTCAGCATGCCCGACCAACGCGCGTTGCTGTCGTGGAGCAACGGCGTCGAGACGCTCGTGATCGAGACGCGCTTCGTCGGAGCGGGCACGAATTTCGCCTGGGTCGTTCCACTCCCCGCGGTTCCCCGGATCGCGGCGGCCACCACGGGACTGTTTCCCACGCTGCTCCATCTGCTCCGTCCCGAAGTCGTGCATTCGCCGCCCAGGTATTGGGCCGCTGCATGTGTCATTGCCGGCCTCGTGTGGTTGTCTTTCACGATGCGATTCCGCGGAAAGCTGCGCCCCTCGACTTGGATCGCCGTCGCCGCGATCAGCGTCGGCGTCGGGAGCCAGGGGTTCGGCGTCGGGATCGGGAACGAGGGGATCGGCCTCGGCTTGGTCGCGTTCATAACCGTCGGCTCCGTCGCGTTCGCGATCGAATCACGGGGCGCGCGTCCCCTACTGGTTCTTTTCTTAGCGGTATTGGGTGTGTTGTTCGCCGGCATGTTCGTGCCCGCACTGGGCGGATCCAGCGCAAGGGCCCCGAGCATGGGTATCGAAACCGTCGAAGTCCTCGACCGGAAACTCGCGGGCGTCTTCGAAACCACCACGCTCTCCGCGAAAGATCCCGCCGCGCTGCAAGGGTGGCTCCAAACCAATGGCTACGCGCTCCCCGCCGGGGCCGATCCGGTCATCGCCGACTATCTCGCGCGCGGATGGGTCTTCGTCGCCAGTCGCGTCCGTCGCGATGCACCGGTCGGCGTCCCCGGCGGGATTCATCCGTTGTCGTTCGTGTTCCCCTCGAAGGAACCGGTGTACCCGTTGGCACTCACAGCGCTCGCGAAGGGCAACCTGGAATTGGATCTCTTCGTCTTCGGGCCGCGGCGCGCCAGCGTGGCCGGGTTGGTGGCGACCGACTGCCACGCCGTCCGGTACACGCGCGACACGCACCGGATTCACGGCGATTCGTTCCCGGGCGACCGTCCGGTTTCCATCGTCCACGAGGGACTTCTCGCGGCGGTGCCCCGGGCGGATGTCGTGACCCGCCTTCGTGGAACATTGACGACACAGCAGATGAAGCGGGACGCGCTCGTCGAATGGGAACCATTCGCCGAGAGGCACCAGGTCTTCTACAGCGCGCATGGCGCCTTGTTCGCGTCGCTCAACTGGACTTCGAACGCCCTCTGTGCGCTCGTCGTGTCGATCGCGATCGCGTCACGATGGCGTCGCGTCGAACCCAGCGCCCATGCCCGCAAATTCGCGGTCGCACTTGTCACGGCGACCGTCGCGACGGCGATCCTCTGGCTCGGTTTTCCCGTCGTGCCGGTGCGACTCGAGCGCTGGTCCGTCCGTCAGCACGAAATCCTCAACAATCGCATGTTGGCATTGGACGCCATCGACAGCCTCGGCACGAATCACCCGGTTTCGATCGGCGCGGTGCGGGCGGCGATCAATCGCGCGATCAAGGAAGGCACCCGCGACAAATGGGTCCGGCCCGGAACCGGTTTTCGCGAGGAGGATTCGCCCGGCAACTACACCCTCCGCGACACGCCCGACTTCATCGAGTTGCGATTCTACGATGCCAACGGCCGACCGGTGGAAGGCGCCTTCGAAGAATAAAGTCGCCCAAGCCCCGCTGCGGTGTCCGTTCGCATCGCGGCCGACGCGGTTGATCGGCGAGCCTGTAGGCCGCGTGCCCCACGCGGCGTCCCTCGCGGAATCCCGGCCCTCCGATTGCGTGTTGTCGTATGTTTCGGCTCCGGGTCGGGGACCCGGCCTACACGTTGACGCGGCGGATCCGCATTCATCCCGCGCGTAACGCCGCGCCTCTTCCCAAACTTTGGTTGCAACTTTGACGCCCCGATTCCGTGATCGAACCCAAGGAGGACGGCAAGCCCACGGTTCGGTTACCCTCGGTCCATTCGTGGTCGTCGCGCGCCTCCCATCCGAAATGAAATACCCATGTTCCACCGCTCGTCGCCGCGCCCTCGTGTCCGGCGCGATCGCCGCCGCAACCCTCGCCTCTTCCGCGCGCGCCGCGGATCTCTTCGAACTGCAGGGCGCGACGACCGGCGGAGGCCCGCTGGTCACCTTCGACGAAACCAGCAACAACCTTTCCCGATTCGTCTCCGATCTCGTCGGCGGCAAGGGCCAGTTCGACGCCCTCGCGAACCGCACCTACGTCGCCGGCCTGCGATACGCCAACGTCCAGAACGCGCTTCGGTTCAACATTTCCAACCCGTTGCCGAACGTCTGGAACGCGAACCTCTCCGCCGCGCAACTCCAGCCCGGGTTGATCGAGCGCCAATTCAACGGCTTCACGAGCCAGGCGGCCCTCCAATCGGCCATCACCGATTATCTCAAGAAGGACGGTGCCGCGGACTACGCGCGTTTCCTGCAGGCGATCAGCCGCCGTTCGCCCGCCGGGATCCTCGACGGCAACCCGGGTTCCGCCACCGCCTCCAGCGCCACCGGAAGCTTCATGGAATACGGGCAGCGTCCCACCGAAACCAACGAGGAACGCGACGCCGACCTGCCGCCCGCCGGCCATTCCGGCATCGCGTCCACCGCCGACGTCGGGACCTTCCGCAGCTCCGGCATCACCGGCCAGACCTATAGCTGGACCCCGATGATCCCCATCGCGCTCGGCGAGGCGCGCCGCGTTCGTCTCGAGCTCTCCCTCCCCCTTAGCTATACGCAGCTCGAGGGAGCCGATGCCTACCGCGCCGGCGCCCAACTCGGCGTGGCCGTGCTCGTCGTCAAACGGACCAAGACCCAGCCCTGGCTCTGGCAGGTCACGCCGCAGGCCGGCGCGGTCGTCGCGGGTTCCGCCGATCTCGTCGACGGCGGCGTGCTCGCCTCCGCCGGCGTCACGAGTTATGTCGCCTACCGTCCCAACCAGTGGGAATTCTCGATGGGCAACCACATCAGCTTCCACGAGGGCATGAAAGTCAGCGTGGACGACTACACCTTCGACCCCAAGGTCAGCCAGCAGATCGTCAAGAACGGCCTCAAGATCGGCCGCAGCCTGGGCAAACGCTGGTACATCGAGGCCTACGCGCTCGACACCGAGTTCCTCCAGGACGCCTATACCCAGCGCTACACCACGCTCGGGCTCGGCGTCGGATACCGTGCCGCCGACCGCAAGGGTTATATCATGCTCGGTACCTATGCCGACATCGGTTCCCACTACCAGTCCGCCCATCTCCAATTTGGCACCGGCTGGAAATTCTAACCTTATATCCTCCCCCCGGATCCTCCCCGTGAAATTCCCCCACGCCTTCGTGTTCGCCGCGGTCATTGCCGCACACGCGGCCCGCGCGGCCGACCCCTCCAACGCCGTTCCCCGCAACCTGTCGCTCGAACTCACCGTCATCCGGTTCAAGCCCGAGTCGAAGGAACAGGTGTTGCAGGATTTCCACCTCGCCGGCGCGTCGTCCAACGTGGTCGAAACCCTGCGGACACAGGGACGTTCCGTGGACGTCGTGTACCGCGGCATCCGGGACCTCGCGCTCGAACCCAAGGCGATGGCCAAGTTCGACGCCACCGAGACGCGGCCCGTGATCCTCGTCGGGAAACCCGGGGTCCCCGTTCCTCCCGCTGCTGTCTATGGGCTCACGCTCCAGGTGACCGTCCGACCGGTGGGCGACGACTCGTTCGTCCTCGCGTGGGAAGGAAACCTCAACTGGTCGCCCGACCTCATGGACCGTCGCACCGGAATGCAGAACACCTTCCAGTTCCTCGGCAAGGCCTCCGCCGTCGCGCAGAGCGCCAGCCAACTCGCCGGTGATTCCGGCGGCGCGGTCAAGGGCGGCGCCGACATCGGGTTCGCCGTTGCCGAACTGTTCAAGGGCGGCAACGCCGACAGCTCCATCTTCGAATTGCCCGTCCTGAAAACCGTCGGGCTCAATGGAAGCCGCGCCTGCCGCAGCGGGCAACTCATCGTCAGCACCACCGCCGCCGAGGCCGGCGTCAAGGAACCGCAGATCCTCTTCTTCGTCCTCGCCCCGCGCCTCGAGCCGTGAAACCGGTCGCCGGCCGACCCATGCCCCCGGACATTGTATAAGGAAACAAGGAATCTAGGAGCCAACCACCTCTAGGTCGCCTCCCGACCCGGCGCTGCTCTTCCTGCCTTCCTTCTCTCCTTATATAATCTTTATCGCGCTCGCCCCGCCTTGAAACCGTTCCTCCTCTCCTCGCTTCTGGTCGCGGCGACGGCCTTTGCCGCCCCATCCGAGGGACAGGTATTGGTGCTGACGAACGAGGTCTCGGCGGCATCGGTCGCCTCGGTCGTTAGCGAGAACATCGCGGTCACCGTGACGCTCCTGCGGCATCGGCCGACCCAGCACTTGCCGGTCGCGGAGGAGAAGATCGGCGACTGCAATTCGCTGCCGGAGCTCGCGCGCGTGCTCCGTGCCGCGGGCCCGCTCGAGGTGCTGAGCCACTCGCGACGCGAGGTCGCCTGCGCCCCGCACGCGCGCGCCGAATTCGGCGCCAGCGAGTCCCGGCAATCCTATATCGCCTCCGATCCCGCCGCTTCTCCGACCCACGAGGCCTTCGGTCTCGAACTCCACGCGGATGTCGCCGTCCTCGCGCGCGGCTCCGCGACGCGGCCCCCCGTGCTCGTCCTATCATGGGAAGGCTCGTGGGCGGGCTCAGTGACCCTGCTGGCAACCTGGGAAAAGCTCGCCGTCCGCGGATTCAACATCGCGCGCGCCGTTCCAGGCATCACTTATACCAAGGTCGAGCCCGACGAGGACGGCTTCGTGAACACCGGCGGCGGCACGGATATCGGCGGCTTTTTCCGAAAGAAGAAACCCAAGGCCGACGCCAAGAAAGGGAACCCGCCGGCGAATCCCGAAGCTTCGAAAGGCCCTGCCGCGCCGGGAATCACCCACGAGCGCGAGCCGTCCTATTCCGCGGAACCCCCGCCTGACAAGATCCCGCTCCAAGGCCAATGGATCGGTCCCGCCGGACAGATGCTGGTCACGCGACGCGTCCTTTCCGCCGTCGAGAATTCCGGCGACTTGTATCTCGTGGTGCGAGCCGAACGCATCGACTGAAAAGTACCGGTCTTTCTGCCCACGGAATCCCGCTGCTACTTCCCACACTTTTCGTGTGTTTCGTGTATTTCGTGGTTCCACCTTCGGAAGCTTTGAACCACCAGACACACCAACATATTGAGGGGTTGATGGAGTCATGTTCCAAGCATCGAAGGGATTACGCTCCAAGACCCAACCATGAAACCCTTGGGCAGATCGCAAACATCCAATCGGGTCCAACAATGCCGACTTTTCCCGTTGTTCGTGTTTCGAGGTTTTCCTCCCCGACCTCCCCCGAATTTCCTCCTTGGAGCTCCCGCGTCGCCGGGAGCAACACTCTTCCCCATCCCATATGAGTCCACGTTCCTTCATCGTCGCGTTGGCGCTTTGCATCGCCATTCCCGCATCCGCCCGCGCCCCGAAACTTCCCGGGGTCGGCGCCGCCATGCAGGACGCCATCACCCACAATGAAATCGCCGGCGCCGTCACCCTGGTCGTCGGACCCGACAAAACCCTCCATGTCGAGTCCACCGGTTATGCCGACCTCGCGTCCAAACGCCGCATGACGCCGAACACCCTGTTCTGGATCGCCTCGATGACCAAGCCGGTCACCGGCACCGCGATCCTGATGCTGCAGGACGAGGGCAAGCTCCGCGTCTCGGATCCCGTCGCGAAATACATTCCCGAATTCGCCGCGCTCAAGACGCCGTCCGGCAAACCCGCGAACCTGACCATCGCTCAGATCCTGACCCATACGTCCGGTCTCGGCGAGGCCACCGGCCCTGCCGCCAAGGAGGCGCGCACGCTCGCGGATCTCGTTCCCATCTGGCTCGCGGCCCCGATGCAGTACGAGCCCGGCGAGAAATGGCGCTATACCCAAAGCGGCATCAATGCCGCGGCCCGCATCGTCGAGATCGTGGGCGGGCAATCGTTCGACGCCTTTCTTGAGAAGCGGTTGTTCAAACCGCTCGGCATGGATGACACGACCTTCTACCCGAGTGCGTCCCAACGCGCCCGTCTTGCCACCGCCTACGCCCGGAACAAGGACACCGGGTTGCTCGAGGTCGTCCCGCCGCGCGCGGAGTTCGGCCCGCGCGACAAACCCCCGCAGGGCAACGGCGGCCTCTATTCCACGCCCCGCGACTACGCGCGTTTCTGCCAGATGCTCCTCTCCGGCGGTACCCATCACGGACGCCGATATCTAAGTGCCGAAGCAATGAAGTTCCTGTCCACGCCGCAAACCGGCGCATTGCCGACCGGCTTTTTCCAGGGCGGCGCGTTCGGCGAATACGGCTCGAACTACGGCTGGGGCATCGGCACGTGCGTGCTGAAGACGCCTCACGATGGCGTCGCCGCGGTGCTCTCGCCCGGGAGTTTCGGCCACGGCGGCGCCTGGGGAACGCAGGCTTGGATCGATCCCGCGAAGGGCGTTGCCTATGTTTTGATGGTCCAGCGTTCCAATTTCCCCAACAGCGACGCCAGCGTGGTCCGCGGCGCGTTCCAGAAAGCCGCCGCCGACGCGCTGTCGCGGAAGTAAGGACCCCCAACGCGGGAACGCAGTGGCGCCGCGCGAAGCGTCCCGCAGCCGCTCTTGCAGGCCGCGAGCCTGTCCGTCGTGTTCGCGCGCTCCTTTGGCGAATGAGGCGCCCTCAACGCCGCAGCCGGTACAGGCGCGCGGCCTCGCCCGGCGTCGTGGTGTACGGGCCCACCACCACCGGCCCGGCAACATCCGTCCAAGGGCCTTCCGGTGCGGCCGCCTGCTGGAGCGCGAATCCACCGCGGTCCCACGACAGGGTGACGCCGGACGCGTCCGCCGCGAGCGCGAGCGTGGGTGGCAACACGAGCGAGGTCACGCCGGTCATCGAGAGCCCGAACGTGATGTCGTGGCTTGCCGCGTTGAAATTATGGACTTCGACGGCCAGCACATTGTCGCCGGCGACCAACGGGGCATCGGTGCCCGCCACCGAGAAATCATCGGAACAAGTGGCGTCGGCCGAGCAGGGATAAAGCGTCGCGAGCGAATCGTTCGCGATCACCGCGGGCGGATCCTCCATTCGCACGCGGCTGATTTCCTTCCCGTTCAAATACAGCACCGCGCCGTCGTCGATGTACGCGGAGAACCGCAGGGCCGCGCCCGGCGCCACGCCCTGGGATTGAAAGTGGGTCCGGAAATAATACGTGACATAGGGAAATCCTGTCGTCGGGTCGGTGGAAAGCTGCGAGCTGGCCTGCGGGATGTCGGCGTTGGGAACGCCATAGCTATCCGACCACAAGACCGCGGGGTCCGGGCCCGTCCACGACGAATCGTCGAAGCCCGTCGTCGTCCACGGCGTTCCGTCGACGTTCGCGGACGTGTGGCGCCAGGAGTTCGTCGGCGCGACGAGTTCCTTCGTGTTGGCGTAGACGAGCGTGTTGAACGTGACGGGATCCGAATCATGCGCGACGTTCGCCGCGGTCCCCACCGCCCTGAGAAAATACTCCGTGCCCGGCGTCAGGCCGGTCAGCAAGGCCGTGTGGTTCGTGGTCGGCGTCGATACCAACAGCGTCGTCATGCCGAACTCCGCGGTCGGTCCGTATTCGACCTGGGTGGTGGACGGAACCGACGTGGTCCAGACGACCGATGCCGCGGTGTCGTCGGGATGCGTCGCGATCGCTCCGAAAAACCCGACCAAGGGTTTCGCGAAGACGCCGAAGTGGCTGCCGACGACGCGCTCCTTTCCGGAATCGGCGACCGCGCTGGAACGGTTCAAACGGACGGCGCGTCCCGTGGTGTCCAGCATCGACATCGTGGTCGAGCCGCCGCCATCGAGGTTGATGCCCTCGTAGGCGCCGACCAACAGCAACCAGCCGCCCGTCTCGCCGTCGTCCGCGCCGTCGCTGTAG
>JANYDN010000008.1 GCA_025363585.1 Verrucomicrobiota bacterium
GATCCGACGGACCTGGAACTCGTCGGCCGCGTCCTCAAACAACTCGAACCTCCCGCGCCTACCGCATCCGCGGCGGCGAAACCCGCCGGCGGGACGACGAAATCCAGCGGCCAATAGCCGGCCCTTTCCGACGCCCCGACAGCGGAATCGACGCGATGGAACCGAAGCGCGGTTGAACCCCGAGCCGCCCACGCCCGCCGTTCCCGTCGCCGACCCGCTCGCGGTGTTGGCGCGGGAATCGCCGCGCCCCGACCCATCGCCGATCGCCGCGCTCACCGACGGTTTGGTCCGGGGCGACGAAGGCGCGTGGCACGGATTCCATGCCGCCTACTTCGACCGACTGTACCACCACGCGCTCGTCGTCTCCCGCGGCGACGCGTCGGCCGCGCGCGACGTCGTCCAACAGACTTTCGTGCGCGTCGCCCGCCATGCCCGGCGATTCGACCGCGAGGAAGCCTTCTGGGCGTGGCTCGCGACCTTGTCCCGCAACGCGGCGATCGACGCGGCCCGCAAGCGCCATCGCTACGCCGCGATGTTGCTCGGCTACGCGCGCGAATGGTTCGGGAACGCTCCCGCCGCGGCCAGCGAGCCAGAACGTGATCTGCGCGCCCATCTCGTCGACGCAATGGCAGGACTCAATCCCGACGAACGCGGCCTTATCGAGGCCAAGTACGAACACGGCAAACCGATCGGGGAAATCGCCGCCGATGCCGGCGTCACCGCCAAGTCCGTCGAATCCCGCCTCGCGCGCATCCGCGCCAAACTCCGCGAGCGCCTGCTCCGACATCCGAGCCATGAAGACCGATCCTAGCCACGATCCCCTGATGGACGAGATCCTCGGCCACGCCTCGCCGGAATTCCGCGAGTCGATGCGCGCCGAGGCGTCGAGACTCGCCGGCCGACGACGACGCGGCCGCGCTCGCCGTCGGGTCGCAATCGCCGCTTCGATCCCGGTGGCGATCGCGATCGCGTTCCTTTCGTACATGCGACGCCCATCGTCGATTGCCGCGCCCCAAGCGGCATCGTTCCCGACGGTTCACACGAAGGCCCTCGCTTCGGCCTTCTATACGACCACGAAATCGCCCGTGTTCACGAGGGTCACGTCGCGGACGGACGGGGCGACGATCGTCGAGACCGCGACCGCGAAACCCGTGTTCCAAAACGCCTCCGACGGCGAATTACTGGCGCTGTTTCCCGGCCGTCCCATCGGACTGGTCAGCGATGGCCCGGGCCACGCCCGCCTGGTGTTTCTCGACGAGCCATCCCGGGAACAATGAGTCGGCGTGCGACGCGATTCGATCGCCGCCACCGCGATGCGGGCGCGTGCCGTTCGTACAATCTTTTTACAATCGACTGACCGGCGGCTGACACCCGGTCCGCGGATTCCCCGCAGCTTGGGATCCGCATATGAACACCGCACGAATGATCCTCGCCCTCGCCGCCGCGCTCGCGGCCGGCTCAGTGGTCGCCGGCGACAAAGCCGCCGCGCGTCCCGACTACACGGCCCACGAGTGGGGCACGTTCACCTCCATCCAGGGCTCGGACGGCAAGCCGATCCGCTGGGATCCGCTCGCGCAGTCGGATCTCCCGGATTTCGTCCACGGCCGACGCAATCCGTCGTCCGCCCCGGAGTTCGACAAGTACCGCACGTTCTTTGGGATGCTCGACGGCAAGGGCGCGCAGGCGTGGTTGCAGCGCATGGAGACGCCGGTGATCTACTTCCACGCCGCCAAGCCGCTCGACGTCTCCCTGACCGTGGACTTCCCGTCCGGCCTCATCACCGAGTGGTATCCGGCGGCGTTAGCGTTCGGTCCGGCGCCGGAAATTCCCGGGCTGATTCCGCGCATGACCAACAGCCGCGTCGAATGGGCCGGGTTGTCCATCCTTGCCGAATCTCCCGCGCCCGCGGCCTCCGACCGCGCGTTGCCCCACGGCGACGCTCCCAGCCATTACTATGCGGCGCGCAACGTCACCGCGAATCCCGTGCGCACCACCATCGGCGCCGCTTGCACCAAGGCCGGACTCGGCGAGACCGAGCGCTACGTCTTCTACCGCGGCGTAGCGAACTTCACGGCGCCGCTCGTCGTCAGGGCCAACGCCTCGTTGTTGTTGGTCCAGAACACCGGCACGGAACCGATCCGCGCGGCGTTCGCGTGGCACGCGCGCGGAACCGAAGCCTCGCTCGTCGCGCTCGGCACGTTGGCACCCGGTAGCACCAAGAGCGTCAATGTGGCGGCCACCAAGTTCCGCGGCGAACGCAGGAAGCTCGCCGGCCAATTCCGGGACACCCTCGCGGCGACGCTCGCAAAGGCCGGGCTCAACCGCGACGAGGCCGACGCGATGGTCGCGACCTGGAAGGACTCGTGGTTCGACGAGGACGGCACGCGGATCCTCTACCTCGTGCCGCGGTCGTTCGTGGACGCGACGTTGCCGGTCAAACTCGATCCCGCGCCGACGCGTTTCGAACGCGTGTTCGTGGGACGCGCCGAGGTCATCGAATCCGCACTCGAGCAAAAGGGCGACGCGTTGTTCGCCGAGTTCCGCCGGAACCACGACGCGACGATTGCCACGTCTCTCCGCGGCTCGATCGCGCCGCGCTTCGTGCCGGCGTTCCTCTATCAGGTCGCGCAGCGCCGGGTCGATTCGATCCCCGGTTTCGGATTGAGCGTGGAGTTCGACACCGAGGGTCGCCGCGCCGAGACGATGGCGATCTGGAAAGACATCGAAACGCTTCGCTCCGCGATGCAAGCGCCGGGGTCGCCGCGCGAAACCGTCGCCGTCGACAACGCCACGAAGGCATCGCTCACGTCGGGCACGCGGTGACGTGGCGCGGGCGTCCTCGCCTGCGGTATCCGCGGGCGTCCCGCCTGCGTTTGCGGCGTAGGGCGGGCGTCCCCGCCTGCACAAACAGCACCGTCCCGGTGCGCTTCAGCCACCGAGTTGCGCGCGGGCGAGACGCCCACGATTTGTGCAGCCGGGGACGGCCGCCCTACGCCGCTCCCGCGCCACGTTGATTTTGATCGGGCTAGCACCGTCCACCGGCGCTAGCCTTCCCCTCCAATCCCATGCGCAAGGTCGCCGTCGTCATCCTCCTCGCGGTCGTCGTGCCCAGCCTCGTGCTGGCCGCCCTCGCGTTGCGGTCGATCCGCGACCAACGCCTCGTCCAGGAACGCCAGGAAATCCTTCTCGCCGAGGCCGCCGGAACCGAACTCGCCCGCGCCGTCGAATCCGAGGTCGACCGCGCCCTCGCCGAATTCTCGACCGCGACGGACCACCTCGTCGTCTCCGGCTCCGCGACCAACCTGACCGCCGACTTCGATCGCCTCATCCGCGGACAATGGACGCCCGCGGCCGTCGGGTTCGCCGTCAACATGCACGGCCAGTGTTTCCCGCCCTCGGTCTTCGGCCGTCCCGAGGCCATGCGCTTCCGCATCGAGAACGAACGCTTCCTCGGCAGCGTCGAATCCCTCGAGGTCACCTGGAACAGTCCGAAGGGCCGCATCAACGTGGACCAGGTCGCGCAGGGCGCGCGCTCCAAGACGGACGCCGTCTTCGCCTCCACGACCGACGCCTCCTCGGGAACTCCGATCAAGACCTTCCGCGACCTGCTCGGCACCGCCGCCAGCGGGACCGTCGCGCGCTTCGTCCAAGACGACCTCCAGCTCCTGCTTTGGCACCGGCCCTCGCGCGATCCTGCCGTGGTGTTCGGCGCGCAACTCGACCTCGCCGCATTCCGCCAGCGCCTCGTTCCGGTGATCACCGCGGCGCGCGGTTACGACGATCCGTTCGTCGCCATTTTGCGCGACGATTCCCAGCGCTCCGTCGCGAGCACCCACTCCGGGTTCATACCCGACGGGCGCCGACCGCTTGCCGCCGCCGACATCGGGGACAAGCTTCCGCATTGGCACGTGGCCGTCTTCCCCGCGAATCCCGCGGGTGTCGGCAACGCCGCGGCGTCGGCGCGACTCACTCTCGGTCTGTTGGTCGCGCTCCTCCTCACTGCGATCGGCGTCGGCTCGTGGCTGATCGTCGCCGACCTGGGCCGCCAATTGCGCCTCGCGCGCCAAAAGGCCGGCTTCGTCTCGAACGTGTCGCACGAACTCAAGACGCCGCTCACGTCCATCCGGATGTTCGTCGAGTTGCTGGGCGAGGACGCCGGCACGGACTCGGCGCGCCGCGCGAAGTTCCTCGGCATCGTCCGCACCGAGACCGAACGACTGTCGCGGTTGGTCGACAATGTCCTCGATTTCGGCCGCCTCGAGCGCGGCGAGATTCCCTGGAAACCCGTGCCCACCGACCTCGTCGGGGTCGCGCGCGCCGCCGCCGAAAGCTTCGCGCCGCAGCTCGCGTCGGCGGGCGTGGTGTTGACGTCGGACCTTCCCGCGCTCCCGATCCGGATCCGCGGCGATGGCGACGCGCTGTCGCAGGTCTTGTTCAATCTCTTCTCTAACGTCGGCAAATACGCGGCCGGCGGAAGCGTCGCCGAATTGAGCGTCGCGCGCGACGGCACCGACGCCCTGCTCTCGGTGTCGGACCGCGGTCCTGGAATCCCGCGGGGCTGCGAGGAACGCATCTTCGAGGATTTCTTCCGCGCGCATGATTCGTTGGCCAGCGGGATTCCCGGATGCGGGCTCGGGCTCGCGTTGGCGCGGCGCATCGTGCGCGCGCACGGGGGCACGCTCGTGGCCGCGAACCGCGACGGTTCCGGCGCCATGTTCGTCGCGCGCTTCCCAATCGATACAGACGCCGCATGAAGACGCGCATCTTGGTCATCGAGGATGATCCCCACATTGCGCTGGGCCTCGGCGAGGTGCTCCGCGGCGAGGGCTTCGAGGTCACCGTCTGCGAACGCGGCGACAAGGCACTGGAGACGGTGAAATCGTCGCGACCGAATCTCGTCCTCCTCGACGTGATGCTGCCGGGCCTGAGCGGCTACGACGTGTGCCGCAGGATGCGCGCCGCGAAGGACGCGACGCCGGTGTTGATGCTGACCGCGAAGGGACAGGAACTCGACAAGGTCATCGGGCTTGATCTCGGGGCGGACGATTACCTGACCAAGCCCTTCGGCGTGCGCGAATTGGTGGCGCGGATCCACGCGTTGCTGCGTCGCACCGGAGCCGGACCCGCCTCGAAGCCGCCCGGCGAGACGGAAATCTTCCGCATCGGCGAGAACGCGATCGATCCGAAGCGGTTCGAGTTGCGGCGCGGAAAGACGGTCGAGGAACTGACCGCGCGCGAACTCCGGTTGCTCCAATTGTTCCACGCGCGACCCGGCGAGGTGATGTCGCGCGACCACCTGTTGAACGAGGCGTGGGGACACGGCTACTACGGCACCACGCGCACGCTGGACCAAGTGGTGGTGCAACTGCGCCGCAAACTCGGCGAGAAAGCCGACCGACCGCGGCACCTGCTCACTGTGCACGGCGTCGGGTACAAGTTGGGTCCGGGCTGACAGCCCCTTCAAAAAGGTCCTTCACGATGTAGCCGCAATCGTAAGATCGGGGATTTCTTTGCATCCATGGCCCTTCGAGTCCGCCGTGTCACCACGGCGGCTACATAAGCCGACCGAAATTTGGCGAACCCAAATCGGTCTGCTATCCACTCAAGGTGGAACCCAAACACGCCCTGGTGGCGCTTAATCTCATCGAGCATCTCGGCCCCGTTCGCCTTCGCCAACTTCTCCAGTACTTCCACGGCCCCGCGGAAATCCTCGCGGCCTCGCGCGACCAACTCCTCTCCGTACACGGCATCGGACCCGAGGTCGCCGAGGCCATTGCCTCGTGGGAATCCACCGTCGATCTCGACACCGAGCTCGGCCGGATCCGCGATTACGGTTGCCGCGTCGTCGTTTCCGAGGACGCCGAGTACCCGCCGTTGCTGCGCGAGATCTACGACCCGCCCGTCGTTCTCTACATCAAGGGCCAGCTCAAGCCGGCGGACCGCAACGCCGTCGCCATCGTCGGCTCGCGCGAGACCACGCACTACGGCACGGAGGTCGCGCGCCGCCTCGGCTACCAACTGGCCTACACCGGCGTGACCGTCGTCAGTGGAGGCGCCCGCGGCATCGACACGGCCGCGCACCAAGGCGCGTTGTCCGCGAAAGGCCGGACCGTCGCCGTCCTCGGGACGGGAATAAATCGCGTTTTTCCGCCTGAAAACGGCGAGTTGTTCGAACGCATCGCCGCGTCCGGCGCGGTGGTCACGCAGTTCCCGTTCAACCGTCCGGCCGACAAGCAATCCTTCCCCATCCGCAACCGCATCGTGGCCGGCATGACGCTCGGCACCGTCGTCGTGGAGGCCAACCTCACCAGCGGCGCGATGATCACCGCGAACTTCGCGACCGACTATGGCCGGCAGGTCTTCGCCGTGCCGGGACGCATCGATTCCCCGCGCAGCAAGGGTTGCCACGAACTCCTGAAGAAAGGAGCGCGCCTGTGCGAGGGCATAGACGACATCCTCCCCGAGTTCGAATACCTGTTTCCCCCGCCGAACCGTCCCGCGTCGCCCGCCGAGACCGGCGTGTTGCCCGCCTTGGAATTGGCCATGCCCGAGCAGCGGATCCTGGAGATCCTCGATCGCGAGGGACGCAGCGTCGACGAGGTCATCCGCAACTCCGGCCTTCCCGCGAGCGCCGCAAACGCCGCGCTGTTCGCGCTCGAGATGAAGCGTCTCGTCCGCCAACTGCCGGGACGCCTCTACGTGCGCGTCCAGTGAAGCCGGGGTCACACCTCGTCCAACGGCTTTTCCGCGTCGCCGAATTTCCCGGGATGCACGTCCATCTTGTCCATCATCGACAGGAACAGCCGGCACATTTGCCGGTCGGGCTTCTCCTTGTACTCGAGGATCCGGCCGCCCTTGATCCGTCCGCCGCCCCCGCCGAGCAACACCACCGGCAACTGGCTCGCGTCGTGCCCGCCCGTCATCATGCTCGAGCAATACATCAGCATGGTGTTGTCCAACGCCGTCCGGCCGCCCTCGTCCACCGCCTCCAGTTTCCGCGCGATGTAGGCGACCTGTTGCAGGAAGAATTGGTTCACCTTCAGCCAGTCCGC
>JANYDN010000012.1 GCA_025363585.1 Verrucomicrobiota bacterium
CCAGAAGTCCGCCAACGCCACGCCGCCCGCCATCAACGGCAGCGCGAGGATCGGGAGCATCGCGACGAGCGCGCAGCCTCCCTGCACGGTGGACGCGAACAGCTTTCCCAACGCGACGTCGATGCCGGTCAATTCGGTGAGGAACAGCAACCCGAGCGTGCCTTCCCTGCGTTCCGACGCGAGCGACTCGGAGTTCAACACGACGCCGGCGAGGAGCACGCCGGCCAGCGCGGTCGAAGCCATGATTTCGAAAGCCGTCCTTGAAAAACCACGCCCCGCCGTCGGCCCGCTTCCCGAGAAGATCGCGAGGGCCGCGCCGACGGAGAGGAGCAGGAGCGCCGCGAGGCAACGGTTCCAGTAGGTCCAGGGCCTTCGTCCAGCGACGAGCAGTTCGCGTCGGACGATGGGCAGGGCGGTCACGGCGCGAATCTGTCGGGACGGCGAAACGCGGGGAAGGCGGAACTGATGTAGCGCGGGCGTCTTCGCGTGCCGTAGTCGCGGGCGTCCCGCCTGCGCAAATCAGGGCGTCTCGCCCGTGCCGGAGCGTGCCGGGTTTTCGAGGGAGCAGGATGCTTTGGAACGCACCGGGGACGGTGCTGTTTGCGCAGGCGCGGACGCCCGCTCTACGCCAATCGCAGGCGGGATGGCCGCGCTACGTATTGCGGATCCACCGCGTCACCGCGGCGGCCACGCTTCGGCTGCATGCACGCCACGCCACGCCGCGCCCGCGCCTAGCGCTGCGAGCGGAATTCCACCGCGCGGTCGCGCGGCGTCATCATCGGCAGCCCGCGCAGTTCGGCGATCCGGCGGGTGGCCTGCACCGACAGGCGCGCCAACTTCTGCTTCAGCTCGTCGCGCTCCTTCTCGAGCTGCACGACTTTTCCCTCGAGCTTGGCCAGGGAGGGCGCGGACCCGGGCGCGGCCACCGCCACGGCTTTCGGCGCGTTCACGGCGACGTGCGCGCGCAAGGCGGTGTTCGCGTCGGCCAACTGCCGTTCCAGCTCCTCCTTGTCGCGCTGGAGCCGCGCCCGCAGCGTCGATTCCTGGACCAACGCCGACTGCATCTCGGTCTCGCGACGCGAGCTGCCGCGCAGCAATTCCTGCAATCGCGCGACCTCCGCTCGGGCCGCCTTGGCCTGCAATTCCTGCTCGCTGGTCGGCGGCACCACCGGATCGCCGGGCTTCGCCGGCGGGGTCGCCGCGGCCGCGCGAGCCTCCGCCGCCCTGAGCCGGGCCTCGAGTGTCGAGCGCTCGGATTTCTCGGCCGCCAACGCCGTCTCGAGAAGCTTCAGGGCCTCGGTGTCCGCGGACGAACGCGCGGTCAATTGGGAGACGCGTTGCTCGAGCGTCTGGTTCTCCTTCTCCACCTGCACCCGCGTCTGCTTTTCCTTGAGGAGCGTCGCCGTGAGCTCGTCGGCTCGGAGCACGTTGCGGTCGGCGTCCGCGCGCGCCACCGCCAGCTCGGTCTCGAGTTTCGCGATCTTCACGATCCCTTCCTCCGCCTGCCGCGTCTTGAGATCCTCCACCTGTTTCTCGAGCGCACCCTTCTCGGCGACGAGCCGTTCGTTTGACCGCTTCGATTCCTCGAGACCCGACTGCACCTTGGTGAGCCGCGCCGAAAGCTCGGCGACCTGCCGGCCTTTCTCGGTGTCCGACTTCAACTCGGTGACCTGGTCCTTCAGCGTCTGGTTCTCGAGCTTGAGCGGCTTGATGGTGTCGTCCTGGACTTTCCTGAGGCGTCCCTCGACGTCGGCGCGCTCCTGCTCGAGGCGGGCGGCGGACTGTTTCTGCTCGTTCAACTGGCGCCGGGTTTCGGCGAGCGCCTTCTGCGCTTCCTCGGCGACGACCTTGTCGACGAGGTTCTTCCGCTCGCCTTCCTGCGTCTCGAGTTTCGCGAGCAACACGCGGTTGGTCGTTTGAAGGGCGGTGATCTTCTCGACCGCCGCGTGGAGTTCGCGCGGATCGATGGGCGCGGGCTGCGCGGTCAAGGCCTCGCGGAGGCGCGCCTCGAGCGACTGTTTGTCCGCCGCGAGCGAGCGGATCCGTTCGTTGAGATCGTTGAGCTGCGTGAGCACCTCGCCCGGCGGCTCGGTGGCGGCGGGCGCGGGTTTCGTGGGATCGGGTTTCGCCGAGGCGGCGTCGGCGACGTCCAGCAACGCGGCCAGTTTGTCCGCGCAGTAATGGAGGCGGTAGTTGATCACGCGCTCGTTCCACGTCGGATAACCCCTCTGGATGCGCTTCAATCCCCCGAGTGCCTCGGTGTAGAGGCGGTGCGCGCCGACGCGGTCCGGCGTCTTGTCGGCCTGCTGGATCAGGTTGTAGACGACGATGAACTGGTCGTCGGCACCCTCGGCAAGCGCGGACGCCGCGAGGACGAACGCGCCAAGGACGACGGCGAGGAAACGGAGCATGGGGGTCAGTATAGGAAAGAGGGGCGCGGCGTCGAGAGGCGCGGCGTGGCCTGTGCCGGGGTTTCAAGTTTTCAGTTTCAAGTTTGAAGCACACGGCCGCTTTGCGGCGCGCCAAGAAGAAGATGGAAACAGGCCGTCGCGGGGCCGCAGTATCGGGCGATGCTTTCGACTAGCGTGACGCCGTGTTCTCCCGGATGGATCCGGAATTGCCGCCGCTCGGACGCGGCATCGCGGTAAACCGGCCCGTCCAGCGCCCATGGAAACCACCTTCTGTCTGGCCGAGGACCGGCATGGCGCCGAGATCGGGATCAAGTTCGCCCTGCTCTCGCTCGCCGAGCATTGCCCGGGTTGCCCGGTGGTTTTGTTCCGTCCGGTGTCCGAACCCGGCTTCGCGAAATGGGTCGCCCAATGGCCGAACGTGCGCCTCGTCGAGACGCCGCTCGAGGGCGCCAGCAACTGGAACTGCAAACCCCACGCGCTCCTCGAACTGCTTCCCGGCATCGGCGACGACGGACAACTCGTCTGGCTCGATTCCGACCTCATGCTCGCGCGCGACCTTCGCCCGCTCCTCGACGCTGCCGACCCGCGCGGGATCGTGGTCGCCATGGAGGCGGCGAGCCAACCCTCGCAGGGAACCGCGTTGCGCACGCGCGGGTGGGGACTTCCCGTCGGACGCGAGTTCCCGCGCACGATGAACAGTTGCGTCGTGCGCGTGCGCCGTTGCCATGAACCGTTGTTGCGACGCTGGAAGGAATTGTTGGAGGACGACCGCTACGTCGCGGCGGCGACGCTCCCGTTGTTCGACAAGGCGCCGCACCTGTGGAGCGACCAGGACGTGCTGAACGCGTTGATCGGTTCCGCGGAATTCGCCGATCTCCCGGTGACGATCCTGCGTCATGGGCGCGACGTGCTGCACACGGGCGGCGCGCTGGGATTCTCGCTGGGCGAGCGTCTGCACGGGTTGTTCTTGCCGGTGCCCACGGTGCTGCACGCGATCGCCGGAAAGCCGTGGGTGCTGATGGCGCGCGATCCGCGCACGATGGGACGGTTCGAAAAGTTCCGCGCCTTGCTCCAGGAAACCTCCCCGTTCGTGGCCCACGCGCGGCGGTATCGCGATCGCGTCGACGAGCCCACGCGATGGATGGACTACAGTACCGTGCCGGGAACGCTGTTGAAGATCGCCGGGCTCGGGCACTGGGCGTTGCGCGGGTTGCCGGTGACTCTCGCGTGCACCGTGGCGAAACGGGTCGGGCTGCTGAAGTAGGAGCGGCGGATGGCGGCGCGCGCTCGGCCGGAGGAAGGAAGCCAACGTGGGTGACGGCGGGCCGCCGCCACCCACGCAGGTTGAGGCCTCGCTTGTCTCCGGTGACGGCAGGGCCGCCGTCACCCACGCAGGTTGAGGCCCCACCACGGTGGGTGGCACCGGCCCTGGTGGCACTTGTTTCGACTCAGCCCGCGAGCCGCCGGTATTCCGCGATCCGCGCGGGGTCGACCGCGTTGTGCGAGAATTCCGGCGCGCGCAACTCGCGGCCCATCGGCACGCGCGTGTTCCTATGTTCCATCCGGCTCGGCACCGACTGGCTTCCCGAGACGTGGATCTCCCGCGCGCCCGTGATCCGCAGCACGCGTTCCACGTTCCGCTCGCGGATCCCTCCGCCGGGCATCACCACGATCCGGTCGCCCGAGCGACGCACCATCTCGGCGACGACCTCCACGCCTTCCAGCACCGTCGCCTCGCCGCCCGACGTCAGCACGCGTTCCACACCCATCCCGACCAATGTTTCCAAGGCTTCGAAGACATCGCGCGTGACGTCGATCGCACGGTGGAAGGTCACCGTCATTGGACGCGCCGATTCCACGAGTCGCGCGGTACGGCCGGCGTCGACGGTCCCGTCCGGATTCAGGATGCCGAGCACGACGCCGTCCGCGCCGAGGCGCTTGAACCCGGCGACGTCGCGTTGCATCACGTCGAACTCGTCGTCGGAATAGCAAAAGTCGCCGCCGCGCGGACGGACCATGACGTTGATGGGAACGCGGACGGCGTCGCGCACCGCGGCGACCAATCCGGCGCTCGGGGTGGTGCCGCCCTCGAAAAGATTCTGGCAAAGCTCGAGGCGGTCCGCGCCGCCCGCGACCGCGGCCCGTGCCGATTCCACGGACTCCACCAGCACCTCGATCACCGTCGCGCGCGTCCCGCCGTTCATTTCGGTCCCGCCATTTCGAATTGGCGCGCGAGGAACGCGAGTAGGTCGCTGCGTTCCTCGATGACCTTCGCCGTGGGTTTGCCCGCGCCATGCCCGGCTTTCGATTCGATGCGGATCAACACCGGGTTTGGCCCGGCGTGGCATTCCTGCAACCGCGCCGCGAACTTGAAACTGTGCGCCGGCACCACGCGGTCGTCGTGGTCCGCCGTGGTCACGAGCGTGGGCGGGTACGCGGTGCCGGGACGGAGGTTGTGGTAGGGCGAATAGGCGCGCAGCACGCGGAACTCGTCGGCGTTCTCGCTCGACCCGTAGTCGCTCTTCCATGCCCAGCCGATCGTGAACTTGTGGAACCGCAGCATGTCCATAACGCCGACCGCGGGCAGGCACGCTCCGTAGAGGTCCGGACGCTGCGTCATGCAGGCGCCGACGAGCAGGCCGCCGTTCGAACCGCCCTGGATCGCGAGCCGGCGCGGCCGCGTGTAATGGTTCTTCACCAGCCATTCGCCCGCCGCGATGAAATCGTCGAACACGTTTTGCTTCCGCAGTTTCGTGCCGGACTGGTGCCACTCCTCGCCGTACTCGCCGCCGCCGCGCAGCGTCGCCACGGCGTAGACGCCGCCCATTTCCATCCACACCAGGTTGCCCACGCTGAACGACGGCGTGAGCGAGATGTTGAACCCGCCGTAGCCGTACAGGAGCGTCGGGTTGTTCCCGTCGAGCTTCAGTCCCTTTCGATGCGTGATGAACATCGGGAACGGCGTCCCGTCCTTGCTCTTCGCCCAGACCTGCCGGGTCTCGTAGTCGTCGGGATTGAACTTCACCTTCGGCTCGCGCCAGAGCGTGCTCGTGCCCGACGCGAAATCGTACCGGTACACGCGTCCCGGCGTCGTGTAGCCCGCGTACCCATAGAACGTCTCGGTGTCGTCCTTCCTCCCGCCGAACCCACCCGCCGACCCGATGCCCGGCAACGCCACGTCGCGCTCGAATGTCCCGTCGAGCCGATGGATCCGCACCACGCTGTGCGCGTCCTTCAGGTAGTCCAGCACCAGCCTGCCGCCGACAACGCCGGCCGAGGCCAGGGTCGCGTCCGACTGCGGCACGAGCTCGCGCCACGCCGGAGGCGCCGGGTTGCGCGTGTCGATGGCGATGACCCGGCAGCGCGGTGCCGACAGGTCCGTCTGGAACCAAAACACCGGGCCGTCGTTGCCGATGAAATCGTACCGCGCGTCGAAATCCACGAGCAGGTCCTTCACCGGCCCGCCGTTCACAAGGTCCCGGTAGAAGACGCGGTTCCTGCGATCGGTCCCTTCCGACGAGGTGATCACGAGGTATCGTTGGTCCTCCGTCACCGTCCCGTGGAAGCCCCACTTGGGCTTGTCCCGGCGCTCGAACACGACGGGATCGTCGGTTTGCGGCGAGCCGACGCGGTGGAAGCAGAGCTTCTGGAACTCGTTCACGCGCGTCATCTTTTCCGACTCCTTCGGCGCGTCGTAACGGCTGTAATAAAAACCGCCGCCCGCGACGTGCCACGAGATCCCACTGAACTTCACCCACTCGACCTTGTCCGGCAGGTCGGTGCCGCTCGCGACGTCGCGCACGCGGATTTCCTTCCAGTCGCTGCCGCTCGCGGAAATCTGGTAGGCGGCGAGCTTGCCGTCGTCGCTCACCGACGGTCCGGACACGGATAGGGTGCCGTCGGCGCTGAGCGTGTTCGGGTCGAGCAACACGGTGGGGTCGGCATCGAGCGATGTCGCCGTGTACCACACGTCCTGGTTTTGAAGGCCGTTGTTGCGGGAATAGAAGTAGCGGCCGCCGATCTTCGCGGGCGTTCCGAAGCGCTCGAAGTCGAGGAGCGAGGTCATCCGCTCCTTGATCGCCGCGCGCTGCGGGATGCCCGCGAGATAACCAAACGTCACCTGGTTCTCCGCCTCCACCCATGCCTTCGTGTCGGCCGAGTTGTCGTCCTCCAGCCATCTGTACGGATCCGCGACCGCGGTCCCGAAATAGTCGTCGGACACCGCGGATTTCGCGGCCTTGGGATAGTCGAGATGGGGTTGGCTCACTTGTGGGATGCGGGCGCAGCCGGCGAGCAAGGCGAGGCACGCCGCGGCACCGACGGTCAGGGAACGTCCGGACATGCGGGCCAAACTGCGCGGCGGACGAACCGCCGCAACGAAAAACCACCGCGATGGGACACGGAGATCATGGAAGTCGTTCTGATTTTACCACGGAGCACACGGAGCACACGGAATGTTGATGCCGGATGCGAGACCACCTGAAACTGCGCCGCCAAGAATTGCCGTTCGCGGAGCCTGCGATCGGCCGGCGAACTTTTTCCTGGTTCCGTGTGGTCCGTGTGCTCCGTGGTAAAATCAGAATGGGTCGCGCCAAAAACACCGCGGGTTTGCCCCGGGATCCCATTTCCGTGGTGTCGGGGTGGGAGCAAAAGGAGACTGGCGGGAGTTCAAAAGGAGACTGCTGTGGGGACACCGCCGCCGTGGCGAGGCATGAGGAGGCCTGAGCG
>JANYDN010000047.1 GCA_025363585.1 Verrucomicrobiota bacterium
TTCGTGTATTTCGTGTGGTTCGTGGTTCCAAATTCCACGGCCCTGCACCGCATGCTTCATGTTTGGTGGATAACCACGAAATACACGAACCACACGAAAAGTTGAGGCGGGCGACTTATATCACGCGGCGGGACGACGGGCAGCGTGACGACCACGCACGTTGGCGGCCAGTGCCAATTGATCGCCCGGCCGTCTGGATTGACCCGCGGATCCGGTACAAAAGCACCACCGCTCGCCACGTCCCGTCCCCTAGACTTTTCGTGTATTTCGTGTATTTCGTGGTTCCAAATTCCACGACCTCCAGTTTCGTGAACTCACCACGAACCCGACGAAAAGTTTCCCAATGATGGCGTTGGAATTCTTCCGTGGTGACCGGAACTTTCTCCCGGGGTCCCGGCGACGTCCGGCTACAGTTTCGCGGCGAGCTTCTCCAGGGCCGTGGCGAAATCCGCCGGGACGAAACCGGGCCGCGACTGGACCAACCGGAACAATTCCGCGAGTTCCTTCTCGACCTTCGTCTCGGTCCCGACCGGCGAGGCCGCCAGCAACCGGTCGAGACCCAGCACCAACCGTTCCGCCCGGTGGGCTTGGCCCATCCCCGGGGTCGCGTCCCGGAAATCCGGCGCGCTCGACGCCAACGCCTTCAGCACGGCCGCGGTCGTCTCGGGTTTCCATTTCATGGACGCGACCGCCTTGGCCTGGGCATCGACGTCCTCGCCCTCGATTCCCGCGGCTTTCGCGGCTCTGCGGACGACCCAGCCGATCTCCAGTTTTTGGGCCCCGGCCCGCGCGTCGCGTTGCTCGGGTTTCGACGAATGCCACGCGATCTCGCGCCAAGCCACCAGTTGCCCGACCAACCACGCCTGCGCGCCGCTGAATCCCTCCGCTTCCTTCCAGTGCCGCGGCTCCGACCGCGTCTGGCCGTCGAGTTCGAACACCAGTTCCGGATGGCCGGCGTCGAGCAGGTCGCGGTCGACGTTCTGGTGGCACGCCACGCAGGTGTTCGCGCGGACGTAGAGATTCGAAAGATCCCGCAAGCCCGCCAACGTGCGGTCCACGCGCGTGAAATCGGGTCGCGTGTGCGAGCGCAGGTAAGGTTCCGCGGGCCCGTGGCAGGTCTCGCAAGAGACGCCGTCCGTGCGGTCCAGCGCATTCACGCGGAACGCGGCGGGCACGTCGGCGAACGGCGCGTGGCACACCGTGCAGCGCGGGCTCGCGGCCGGATCCCCCGCCTTCAGGGCCTCGGCGATCTGCGCCGAGCGACGCACCGACAGCGTGATGTTCGCGCGGCGATGGACATCCGCGGCGTTCCACGAGACCCATTGCGACCGCTTGTCGCCGGCGCCGCCGTGACAGGAAGACGAGGCGCAGCCGGGAGAACCCACGAACCGTGCGATCACCGGATCCGCGGCCATCGCGCCTCCCAAGGCCCCGAGCAGGAGCGCGGCCAGACACGCGCGCGCGATGTGTATGGCCGGGGGAGGGCAAAGAGGTTTACTTTGCACGGAGCGCTTGTTAGAGGAACCGCGTCAGGTATGCAAATCCTTCTCCTGTTTGGACCGGACCTGATAAAAACCAATCCGGGACTGGCCATCGGATTGGTCGTGCTGCTCGCGGTTGCCATCCAGACCGGGTTGGCGTTGGTGGGATCCGCCCGACGGCTCGCGCACCAGCGTCGCCAGCTTTCCCGCGAGCGCGAGCGTCTCGATTACCTCGTCCGCGCCGCCAAAAGCCAATGGCACAACGCCGAGCTCGAGAAGGCCTCGTGGAACGGTTGGCGCAAATTCCGCGTCCACAAGAAGGTCTCCGAATGCGAGGACGTCTGCTCGATCTACCTCCAGCCGCACGACGGCAAACCCATCCCCGGATTCCAGCCCGGACAATACCTTACCTTCGGCCTCGATATCCCCGGCCGCGACCGGCAGCTCGTCCGTTGCTATTCCCTCAGCGAATCGTCGCTCAAGCAGGAGTATTACCGCGTCTCCATCAAGAAGGAGCGCGCCCCCCGCGACAAACCGGGAATCCCCGCGGGTACCGCCTCGACCTTCTTCAACGACGTCGTCCGCGAGGGCGACATCCTCAACGCGAAGGCGCCCACGGGGCACTTCTACATGGACACGGCGAAGGAAGCCCCCGTCGTGCTCATGGGCGCCGGCGTCGGCATCACGCCCGTCCTCGCCATGGCCAACCACATCGCCGACAGCGGGTCGAAGCGCGAGGCCTGGTTTTTCTTCGTCTGTCGCAACGGGCAGGAATACATGCTGCGCCAGGACGTCGACCGACTCCGCAAGTTCGACAACATCCGGGTCTTCGTCTGCTTCTCGAAACCCGCGGAGGCCGAGGTCAAGGACCGCGACTATGACCGCGAGGGACGCCTCAACGTCCAGTTGCTGAAGGAAGTCCTGCCGTCGAGCACCTACGACTATTTCATGTGCGGCTCGGGCCCGTTCATGAAGGACATGTACGACGGGCTCATCGAATGGGGCGTGCCCGATGGTCGCATCCATTTCGAGGCGTTCGGACCCGCGAGCGTGAAGCGCGTGACCGAGGCCAAGGCCGCCGCACCCGCCGCGACGGCCGCCGCACCCGTCGGGGGCAAGGTCACCTTCGCCAAATCCAACCGCTCGTGCGCCTGGGACGGCACCGCCGCGAATCTCTACGAACTCGCCAAGGCCAACGGCGTCCGAATCGACTACGGCTGCGGCGCCGGCAGTTGCGGCTCGTGCCTCGTCGCCGTCAAATCGGGCGACGTCGCGTACAAGGATCCGCCGGGCTTCGCCGTCGAGGCCGGCTCTTGTCTCACCTGCGTGGGTTGCCCCAAAGGCGACGTGGTTCTCGACGCCTGATCCGGGCCAACCATGGATACCGTCCATTTCAGAGTCGAACGGCCCGGCCGCTGGGACAATCCGTTCGAACCGGAGTTCCCCGACGCGGACCTCGATCGCCTGCTCGCGACGGCGCCGTTCTCGGGCATGCAGGCCGATGCCTTCCCGAAGACGCAGCCGTTGCGCCAGATCCTTCGCAACGACACGCGGCTCCTCCGTTTCAAGAAAGGCGAGATCGTCGTCCGCGCGGGCGATTACGGTTCGTCGGCCTTCATGATCGTCGGCGGCCAAGTGCGCGTGGCTTTGCCGCCCGGACTTCCCGACCGCGTCCTCGGTCGCCGCCAACCGCAGAAACGCGGCCTGTTCCGCACCATCGCGCAACTCTGGTCCAATCCGAAGGTCCAGGAATACCGGCGTCCGGACGAATTGAAACCCGTCCAGGGCGCCGCGCACGCGGACGACGGCGGCGACGTCCGGGTGTTTCTTCAGGACGTCCCGCGCTTGCTGGACGAGCACAAGACCGCGGTGATCGGCGCGGGCGAGTTCTTCGGCGAACTCGCCGCGCTCTCGCGCATGCCGCGGACCGCTACGGTGTTCGCGGATTCCGACGACACCGAGTTGCTCGAGATCCGGTGGCAGGGTCTCCGCGATTTGCTGCGTTTCGATCCGGCGCTGAAGGAGCACATCGACCAAGTTTACCGGAAGAACGCGCTGCAGAACGCGCTGCGGGCCATCCCGCTCTTCCAGCATCTTTCCGAAACCGACCTCCAGCGCGTGATGGCCGAGACGCAATTCGGCACCTACGGCGATTACGAATGGTCGGGCGACTACAAGCGCCTCGCCAAATCCGGCCAGTTGGCGCCCGAACGCGAGCCGGTGGTCGCGCAGGAAGGCGACTACCCGAACGGCGTGTACATCGTGCGTTCCGGTTTCGCCCGGCTCGCCAAGAAATTCGGCTCGGGCCAACGCACGCTGAACTATCTCGGCGCCGGCCGCTTCTTCGGGCTCCGCGAGATCGTCCACAACTGGCGCAACCCCGCGTCAACGATCGCCTCGCAGACCTCCCTCCGCGTCATCGGTTATACCCACACGCTGTTCATCCCGACCGCGGTGATGGAGTCGATCGTCCTTCCCGGCGCGCCCGCGGCCTTGCTGCCGGTGCCGTTCACGGCGGACGAACTCGACGAGGACGACGACGATCCCCTCAAGGAACAGGGCGGCACCGGTAGCCGCGTCGGGCCCGAGTTGCTCGAGTTCCTCACGTCGAACCGTTTCTTCAACGGCACCGCCACGATGGTGATCGACCTCGAGCGCTGCACGCGATGCGACGACTGCGTGCGCGCGTGCGCGTCGACGCACGAGAACAACCCGCGCTTTCTCCGACACGGCCCGAGCTCCGGCCGCGTCCAGGTGGCCCAGGCCTGCATGCACTGCACCGATCCCGTCTGCATGATCGGTTGTCCCACCGGCGCCATCCACCGCGAGGCCGCCCAGGGCAACGTGGTCATCAACCAGTCGACGTGCATCGGTTGCTCCACGTGCTCCAACCAATGCCCGTACGAGGCGATCCGCATGGTCGAGGCCCGCGACGGCGACGGCGCGTTCGTCACCGACCGCGAGCTGCGGCCGATCCTCAAGGCGACGAAGTGCGACCTCTGCCTCGAGCAACCGGGCGGCCCCGCGTGCGAACGCGCGTGTCCGCACGACGCCCTGAAACGGATGAACCTCACCAACCTCGGCGAACTCGCCGATTGGCTCGAACGATGACCGCGACATGAAGAACGCCTTCGTCGTGCGCCGCGTCTCGTCGGGTCTGGTGACATTGGTCGTCGCCGCCGCGTTGGTCGTGTTGGCCCGCCGTCTCGCGCCGCAACTCCGCAACCTCTCCTATCTTTCCGGATGGCTCCTGTTGGCCGTGATGTTGTTCCTGACCGCGTACAACGCCCGGAAGAAGCTCCCGTTCCTTCCGCTCGGCAAGTCGCGCACCTGGCTGCAACTTCACGCGTACGTCGGTTGGCTCTCCGCCGTCATCCTCGGCATCCACGTCGGCTGGCGTTGGCCGGGCGGGTGGTTCGAGTGGACGCTCGAGGCGCTGTATTTCGTCGTCGCGTTGAGCGGCGTCGCCGGGATGTTGTGGTCCCGCTTCGTTCCGCGGCGACTCACCGCGCGCGGTGGCGAGGTCCTGTTCGAACGCATCCCCGTCATCCGACGCGCGCTCCAGGACAAGGCCGAGGACCTCGCGCTGAAGTCCGTCGCGGCCGCCCGTTCGTCCGCCATCGCCGACTTTTACATCGGGTACCTCGCGGATTTTTTCCGCAGTCCCGCCAACTATTGGCATCACCTCGTGGAGACTCGCGCGCCGTGGAACCGCATCGAGGCCAAGTTCGACGACCTCGCGCGTTTCCTCGATCCCGAGCAGCGCAAGGTCCTCGCGCAAATCTCCGACCTCGCGCGGCAGAAGGACGGCCTCGACTACCAGCACGCGCTCCAATCCAGTTTGAAGCTGTGGTTGTTCGTCCACGTGCCGCTGACCTACAGCCTGCTGCTGTTCACCGCCCTCCACGTCGTGCTCGTCCACGGCTTCTCGATCGGTGCGGGTTTCCGCCCGTGAACGCGCGCCCGACATGAAAGACCAGCTTCCATCGCCGGACTTCGAACGCGGCCGCTACGAGCGACCGAACGAGGACTGGATCTGCGGGCACACGTGCGAGGGCAAGCCCTGCCGGCTCGGTCCCACCGCCGCGGGCTCGTGCCGCGCCTCCGCCGAATGCCGGCCGATGCTCGTGCTCCAACCGGGGCAGGAGAAAGGACACTGGAAATGCACGCGCCCTCGCGAGCATGGCGGGCCGTGTGCCGACGGGCCCGGACCGGACGGCTCGTGCGGATGCCCGATCGTTTCGTGCTCGCCGCAACGCAGTCTCCGCAATGTTCGCGGCCGCATCACTTGGGCCGCGATCGCGTTGACCGTCGCGTTCCTGCTCGTGGCGCTTGCCGGACCGTGGCGATGGAAATTCATCTCGCCCGGCCGGCTCTCCGCGACCCATCAAGGCGCGGGTTTCGATGCGATCTCGCGCGAACGTTTCGGCCAACCCGGCTGCGTCGGATGCCACCAAGCCGGCGAGGCCGGGCTCGGGCAATGGCTGTTGGTCGCGTACAATTCCGACCCGGGCATGCTCCAGTTCGGGAAGCTCGCCCGCGCCACCACGCGCGAGGAAACGCGCATGGACCGGCAGAATTGCGTGGCCTGCCACCGCGGCTACGAACGGCACCAGCCCGATGTCGTCCACGCCCATTCGTGCTCGTCCTGCCACCTCGAGCACCAGGGCACGCGGATGCTCCCGCCCACCGACGCCGGATGCGCGCATTGCCATGCCGACGCCACGACGCTCGCGTCCTTCGTCGCGTCCGCCGGCAAGATTCCCGCGGCGGAATTCGAGCTCCCCGTCGGGCCGGGCGTCGTCGCCTTCCGCGCGCCGCGCCCGCCCGGCGGCCGCGTCTCCGCGTTCCGCAGTTTCGCGGACGGACATCCCAACTTCGCGACGCTGACTTCCGGCGCGAAGGATCCCGACACGCTTCGGTTCCCGCACGCGACCCATCTCGGCAACACGGTGTCGCTGGGAGGCCGCTCGTTGGCGTGCGCGGACTGCCATCAACCGGACGCGGACGGCGCGTACATGAAGCACCCGACCTTCGACCGCAATTGCCGCGTGTGCCACGCGTTGCAGTTCGACCCGTTCAATCCCGAATTGACGTTGCCACACGGATCGGTCGACGCCGTCCGGGGCATCGTGCGCTCGCTTCCCCTGCTCTACACCGACCTCGCGCGGTCGAAAGGCATCACGCGCGCCGACGACACCGCGGAATGGAGCCGCCGGGCGCAGAACAAAATCCGTGCGACGCTGGGTGGCGGCGACCAACTCCTCGAGCTCGCGCTCTTCACGCCGGATCCGCGCACGGTCGATCCTAAACTGTCGTCCGACCGCCGCGCGCAACTCGCGGGATGCGCGTATTGCCACGAGGTGAAACGAGACGCGGAACACCTGGCGATCGTGACGCCGCCCGTGATCCCGGACCGTTGGATGACCGCCGCGCGTTTCAGCCACGCCAAGCACGTCCAGCAAAGCTGCGCCGAATGCCACGCGACGACCGGCGCCTCGCTCAACGCCTCAGACATCAATCTTCCCGCGCGACAATCCTGCGTCCGCTGCCATTCGCCGAACGGCGGCGCCCCCGCCGGCTGCGCCACGTGCCATAGCTTTCATCTTGGGAAGTAGGGGCGGGGGGAGTGTTCAGTCGTCAGTGTTCAGTTTTCAGTTTTCAGTGGCCAGCGAGGTTGAGGAAGCGTCGCGGATGGCAGCATGACGTAGGGCGGCCGTCCCCGGCTGCACAAATCAGGGCGTCCCCGCCCGTTCCTCACACCGCTTCCGTGAGGATGTGGTTGATCAGGAAAGCGGTGTCGCGGGCCGTAGCGCGGGCGTCCCCGCCTGCGGTAGTCG
>JANYDN010000086.1 GCA_025363585.1 Verrucomicrobiota bacterium
GTCTTGCCCGTGCCGCCGACGGTGAGGTTTCCGACCGCGATCACCTGCACGCCGAGGGTGGCGTCGCGGAAGATGCGGACGTTGTAGAGGAAGCGTCGCAACCGGACGATGCCGCTGAAGACCTTGGACAACGCGAGCAGGGTGAAGCGGATGGCCGCGGCTTTCTTGCCGGGCCGTTGCTGGAAAATGACGTCGAGGAGGTAAACCTCGGCGTCCTCAAGGAACTTCTGCCAACGCTCTCGCACGGATGCGCGCGGAGCCTGCCAAGCGGGAACAGCCGAAGGAAGGTCGAATGCGCCGAAGCGGGCGTCCGCGTAGCGCGGGCGTCCTCGCCTGCGGTAGTCGCGGGCGTATCGCCTGCGCAAATCAGGGCGTCCCGCCCGTGCCGAAGCGGGCCGGGTTTTTGCTGGAGCAGGATGCTTGGGAACGCACCGGGGACGGTGCTGTTTGCGCAGGCGGGGACGCCCGCTCTACGAACGCAGCCGGCCTGCGCGCCGAAGCTCGGCGAAGGCGGGGGACGGCCGCTCTACATCTTTCGGCGTCAGCCCAACAGGCCCGTCACCACGTTTCCGGACACGTCCGTCAGGCGGTAATCGCGGCCGCCGCTCCGGAACGTCAACCGCTCGTGGTCGAAACCGAGCAGGTGCAGGATCGTCGCGTGGAAATCGTGGACGTGGACCGGGTTCTCCACGATCTCCTTCCCGAGATCGTCGGTCTTCCCGTAGACGGTGCCACCACGCACCCCGCCGCCTGCCATCCACGATGTATAGGCGCGGTTGTAGTGCCCGCGGCCATAGACGCCGTCCGTCCACGGCGATCGCCCAAACTCCGTCGTCCAGACGACCAGGGTGTCGTCGAGCATCCCGCGGGATTTGAGGTCCTTCAACAATCCGGCGATGGGCCGGTCGACGTTCTTCGCCAGCGGGCCGTGCGTTTTCATGTCGCCGTGCGCGTCCCAGTTGTCATGCGAGCCCACGTCGATCAACTCGACGAAGCGCACGCCGCGTTCCGCGAGTCGTCGTGCCACGAGGCATTGCCATGCGAAGCCCTTCGTGCTGCCCCGCTCCAGCCCGTACAGGCGCAGCGTCGCGTCGCTTTCCCGCGAGAGGTCGAGAACCTCCGGCATCTCGCGTTGCATTCCCGCCGCCGTCTCGAAATTCCGGATCCGCGCCTCCAGTGCCGGATCCGTGCCGCGCGCCACGCTGTGCTTCCGGTTGAACCGTTCCAGCAGCCCGAGCTCCAGCGACTGGATCCCGTCCGTGGGCGCGCGCCTCGCGAGGTTCGGCACGGCCTCCGCCGCGGGCACGATCCGCGTCCCGTGATGGCAACCCGGGAGGAAATCGCTCGAGTACACCTGCGTCCCCGCGTATGGCAATTCCGGGGCGAGCACCACGAACGACGGCAGGTTGCGGTTCTCGGAGCCCAGCCCGTAGCTCACCCACGACCCGACGCTCGGACGCGCGAAGGTCACCGAACCCGTGTGGACGCCGAGCGTCGCCTGGAAATGGTCGCCGTGGTCCCCGTGCAACGAACGCACGACGCAAAGATCGTCCGCGCACTCGCGGATATGCGGGAACAGATCCGTCGCCTCCAACCCGCTCCGTCCGCCGCGTCCCGTGGCCCACAACGACGCGAGGTATTTCGCCGATTTGGGATTCTTCGGGTCGACGCTCTTCCCGGCGTCCGCATGGAGGCGCGGTTTCGGGTCGAACGAATCCATGTGCGACACGCCGCCGGTCATGTAGAGGAAGATCACGCGCTTCGCGCGCGCGGCGTGCTGCGGTTGGCGTGGCGCGAGCGTGTCGCCCCCCGCGATCGAACCCATTCCGTCGTCCGCCAGCACCTGTCGCAGGATGCCCGGCAGAAGCGCCGATCCGAGCGCGAGCGATCGCACCATGTGGCGGCGCGAGGTGGCGAACGGGGACATTGGGGAAGCGTAATGGGGGGAAGCCCCCCGTGGTAGGAGGAATTGCCGCAGAATGCCTTCGCGAGGCTGATGCCTCGCATATGTGCCCACAGGCGCCCGCTCTTCGCCGATGATGGACAATTGGTACCGATCCAACAACCATCGACCAACGCTTGGAACTGTCACATCTCATGGAGCAGTTTGCGCGGCCCGCTCACGATGTCTCTCCATCCTCAATTCCCAAGTTCGCCCTACGCGCCGCTTATCCCGACGCAGCGCTGGATTCCTGCCACCGAGGAGATGCGCAGCACGGCCTACGAGAAGCTCCTCCCACCTCTCGTGGCGAAGGTGCGCGAGGAAGTTTTCGTCTGGCGCGGTAACGGTTACCCGGGTGCCTCCCCGACCTCGGTGGCTTTGCTTCGCCACTGGTTCGAGACCGAGCACCTGACGGAAAATTCCGACGGATCCCTTTCCACATTTCGTTACTATTTCGCCCAGCGCGAAGCGGTGGAGACTGTCATCTGGCTCCATGAAGTTCGCGGCGCCCGCGACAAGTACGACCTCCTGCGCTTCGATGCTTCCGGCGCGGTGTCATCGGGAATGTTCGCCGAAGACTGGCCGCGATACGTCCTGAAAATGGCGACCGGGGCCGGCAAGACGAAAGTCCTGTCGCTGCTGATCGCGTGGTGTTTCTTTCACAAGCTGTACGAAGTCGATTCCGCGCTCTCGCGGAACTTTCTTGTCATCGCGCCCAACATCATTGTTCTCGACCGACTCCGCGCCGATTTCGACGGACTCAAGATTTTCTTCAACGATCCCGTCCTGCCGCCCAACGGCTACGAAGGCCGCAACTGGCGCGACGACTTCCAACTCACCCTGCACCTTCAGGACGACGTCCGTATCGTCCGCGAGACGGGAAACATCTTCCTGACGAACATTCATCGCGTCTTCCTGGGTGAAGTCCGCGAGCCGTCGGTCGAGGACGAAGACCTGCGTGACTACTTCCTCTCGGACGCCTTCGGGAAGAAGCCCGCCGGCAAGACCACCGACAGCAAGACCGACCTTGGCGAAATCGTCCGCGAGATCGAGGAACTCGCCGTTTTCAACGACGAGGCCCACCACATCCACGACCCGCGCATGGCATGGTTCAAATCCATCCAGGACATCCACCACAAGATGCTCCAGAATGATCGTCGTCTCGCGTTGCAGGTGGACGTGACGGCCACTCCGCGCCACGACAACGGTGCCATCTTTGTGCAGACGGTTTCCGATTACCCGCTGGTTGAAGCCATCCACCAGAACGTCGTCAAGCATCCCGTCCTTCCGGACGCAGCCAGCCGCGCCAAGCTACGAGAAGAGAAAAGCGCCATCTTCACCGAAAAGTACGACGACTATCTCAAGCTCGGCATCGAGGAATGGAGGAAGAGCGGTGCCGAGCACAAAGCGCTCGGCAAGAAGGCCGTCTTGTTCGTCATGGTGGACGACACGCGGAACTGCGATGACGTGGGCGCCTACCTCGAAAAGATTTGCCCCGAACTGCAAGGGGCGGTGCTCGTCATTCATACCAAGAACAACGGCGAGATTTCCGAAGCCGCTTCGGGCAAGAACAAGGAGGAACTCGGAAGGCTGCGGAAGGAAGCGAACGAAATCGACACGCTCAAGTCGCCGCACAAGGCCATCGTCTCCGTGCTCATGCTCAAGGAAGGCTGGGACGTGCGCAACGTCACCACCATCGTGGGCCTGCGTGCCTATGCGGCGCAGAGCGACATCCTCCCGGAGCAAACCCTTGGGCGCGGCCTGCGCAGGATGTATCCCGGGAACGACGTTGCCCGCGAGACGGTGTCCGTGATGGGCACGCCCGCCTTCATGGACTTCGTCGAATCCATCCAGGGCGAAGGCGTCACCTTCGAGCGCGTCCCGATGGGTGGCGGCACGCCGCGGCATGACTCGATCATCGTGGAGGTCGACGCCGAGAACGACGACAAGAACCTGGATGAGCTCGACATCGCTCTTCCCAAGCTCTCCCGCCGGTACCAGCGAGAGTTCAAGAATCTCGAGGGACTCGACCCCGCCAAGTTCGGCAACCAGTGCCTGACGCTCAAGGCCTTCACGCCCGAGGAAACCCGCGAAATCGTCTTCAAGACCATGCTCGACGCGGAGATTCACCATGCCATCCAGCTCGATGGCACCGGCCCGGCGGATTACCGCTCAGTCGTCGCGTTCTTCGCCCGGCAATTGCTCGAAGACCTTCGTCTCGTCGGCGGCTACGACATTCTCTACGGCAAGGTGAAAACGTTCATGCGCGAGCACCTGTTCAACCCGTCTCCCGTGGATCTCGAAGACCCCGTTGTGCTTCGCAACCTGTCCGAGCCGGAAGCGGTCAAGATTCTCTATGACTCGCTCAAGTCTGCCATCAACGCGCTGACCGTTCGGGAGGCCGGCACGACGCGCATCGAGGACAGGATTCGTTTGAAGGAAATGCGCCCCTTCCGCACCGACTACCGGGCAAACCTTTCCGCCTCCAAGAGCATCTTCAACAAGGTCGTCGGTGAACCCAACTCGGGCGGCTTTGAGCTCCGCTTCGCCGCGTTCCTCGAGGATGCGCCCGACGTGCAGGCGTTCGCCAAGAACTACCTCGCCATCGGTTTCAAGCTCGACTACG
>JANYDN010000090.1 GCA_025363585.1 Verrucomicrobiota bacterium
TTGGGTCCGTTCGTCGAATCGCAACCGGGCCACGACGCGCAACCGCGCGCCGAGTTCGTCGATGTCCCGGCGCATTGCCGCGATCCGTGCCGACGGCCGCACCGTGGCCAACCGACGCAGCAATCCGTCGCCGCGCCGCGCCGCCTCGCGGATCCGCGCGCGCGCGCGCCGACGCAATTGGTCGCCCACCTCGTCCAGACGCTGCGCCCGTGACTCGAGCCGACGTCGCGGATGCGCCCGCAGCAAACGGCGCCGAAGATCGTCCGCGAGTTCCGACCTCTCCCCGAGCGCCCGACGCATCCACTGGCGCATCCGTTCGCCCGCCACCGCGACGAAACGTCCGGCCGCGACGTAGTCCGCCGTCAGCAACTCCGCCGCGGCGCTCGGCGTCGCCGCGCGGAGATCGGCCACGAAATCCGAGATGGTGAAATCGATCTCGTGCCCGACGGCCGACACCACGGGGACCGCGGAAGCCGCGATGGCGCGCGCCACCACTTCCTCGTTGAACGCCCACAGGTCCTCGAGGCTGCCGCCGCCGCGCGTGACGAGGATGACGTCGAGCTCCGAACCCGACCGGATCTTCCACGCGTTCAAGCGCTCGATGGCGCCCGCGATTTCCGCGGCGGCGCCCTGCCCTTGCACGCGCACGCCCGCGAGCACGATCGGCAACGCGGCGAAACGACGGCCGACGACGTGCAGGACGTCCTTCAAGGCCGCGCCGGTCGGCGACGTCACGATGCCGACCTGCCGCGGGAAATTCGGGATGGGCCGCTTCCGTGCGGGATCGAACAGACCTTCCGACGCGAGCCGCGTTTTCAGGCGCTCGAACGCCGCCTGCAGCGCGCCGACGCCCTCGGCCTCGACCTGCGTCACGCGGAGTTGGTATTGGCCGCGCGGTTCGTAGACGGAGAGTTCGCCGCCGAGCACCACGCTGGCGCCGTCGCGCAACGCCGATCGTTGCGGCCCGCCCTGCCCGCGGAACAACACGCACTGGATCTGCGCGGACGCATCCTTCAGCACGAAGTACGCGTGGCCCGACGCCTGCAACCGCCAGTTCGACACCTCGCCGCGCACCCAGAGCGAGCCGAACCCCGACTCGAGGGCCTTCTTGATGCGCGTCGTCAGGTCCGCGACGGAAACCACGTCGCGCGTCTCCGACGGCTTGAACAGCTCGTCCCCGAATTCCCACTGCGACTTGGGTGAACGCGCCATGGAACGTCCCGTGAAAACCGATGGCTCAGGTCGCGGCCGGCTCGGCCGGCGCTTCGGGCACCGCGCCGGATGCGGGTTCGACCGCGGGCAACGGCGCGATCGTCGGCGCGGCGGGCGCCACGGTTTTGGAACGCTTCCAGACCGCGACGAACATTCCGTTGCCCTTGGTCTGGCGCGGCCAAAAGAAATGCCGCGCCGATGCCGGCGAGACTCCGAACGGATCCGGCACCGGATCGGGCGCGAACTCCGGATGTTCCTTGTCGAAGGCGTCGCAGAGTTCCGTGGTCTCCGCGCGGGTCAGCGTGCACACCGCGTAGACCAAGCGTCCGCCGGGTTTCACGGCCGCCGCCGCGATGCCGAGCAACCGCCGTTGCACGACCGCGAGTTCCGCGACGTCCGTCGGCAACGCCGTCCAGCGCGCGTGCGGGTTGCGTCCCCAGGTGCCCAGGCCGCTGCACGGCGCGTCCAGCAACACGCCCTCGAACGCGCCGATTCCCGGCGCCGGTTGCCCTTCCTCCCACCGGACGCATTGCCAGTTCGACAGCTTCGCACGCAGCGCGCGCGTCCGCAGTTGCTCGAGCCGCCACGCCGCGCGGTCGGTCCCGAACACCAGTCCCTTGTTCTTCAACAGGTCCGCAAGATGCAGCGTCTTGCCGCCCTCGCCGGCGCACATGTCCCACCACTTCTGCGCGGGCTTCGGCGCGCAGCAAATTCCCACCGCCTGCGATCCCGCGTCCTGGATCTCGAATTCTCCGGCGTGGAATTCAGCCGTGCGGAACAAGTCATCGCGTCCCTTGTAGAGGATCGAATCCGGCAGGACGCCCGGGGTCGCGACCTCGAGACCGCCGAGTTTCTCGAGCAATTCCGCGCCCTTTCCGGGACGCGCGCGCAACCACGGCTTCGGTTCGCCCTGCAACGTGCGCGCCCAGTCCTTCGTCACGTCCATCACCGTCGACACCCATTCGGGCACCACGCCCCCGATTAGATCGTCGTCGGGAAAACGATCCGGCGTCCGCGCGTACGTGTCCGCGAAACCCATCGCCTGGTCGAGGCGCGACTCCAAAGTCCTCTTCGCGTCCAGCCATTCGCGCCAACGGAAATAGGCGAACACCGCGCGGCTAATCCACCGCGCGTCGCCCGGCGCGAGATCGCGGAGGTTGTGGAGCGTTTCCTTGAGCTCGTGGTCCGCGGGACGCTCTCGGTTGGTCCGCGCGACGATGCGGGCGGCGAGGTTCGCCGGGCTTCGCTTGGCCGGCGTCTCGCGCTTCACGGGCTCGCCGCGCGACGCTCGCGGGCCGACGGGCACGGTCCCCTTCGGGGTCGGGTCCGGCCGCTTCCGCCGGCGGGGTTGGTGGACGGCGGCCCAGAACGGGCGCTTGGCATTCCCGGAATCGGGCGGTGTGGATTCCTTCAAGGTTTGGCCTCCGGTTTGGCCGCGCGTTTCGCTGCGATTCGGTCCGCATGGACCTTGGCAACCACGCCCATGTAGTTGCTGGGATCGGAGAAAAATAGGGACATCCGCAGGTTTTCCTCCGTGCCCTCGGCATCGCCCTTCGCCTCGGAATAAAGCGCGAGGTAGAAGTACGCGTAGAACCGCTGGTTCCGGATGCGGAGCGAGCGGGCCAGGCGCGCGTCGATCTCCTCGGGCGTCGCATCCGCGGAAGGCTTCGCCGCGGGTGGCGCCGCGGTCGCGGGCCCGTCGTCGGCCGCGTCCAGCACTTCCTTCGAGCGGATTTTCCCGGCGAACAAATCGTGGATCTGCGCCATCGGCACCCGCGTGTCGCCGCGGATCGGCATGAGCCCCGACCTCGCCTTCTCGATCCCCTGCTCGCGCGCCGCGCAGAGGAAATGCCAGGCGGCGTTCTCCACGTCGTCGGGATTCACGGTCCGGTGGAGTTCGAACTGTTTCCGCGCGTCCGCGAAACGCCCGAGGTAATAAAGCGCGATGCCGCGCTGCCAGTTCAGGGGGCCGAGCTTGGGCGTCAACTCGATGGCCCGGTCGAAATCGGCCACCGCCGACTCGACGCGCCCGAGACGGAACCGGATTTGCGCCCGCTCCTGGTAAAGCCAACCGGAATCGGGTTCGAGGCGGATCGCCGCGGTCAGGTCCTTTTCCGCCTCGTCGTACTCGCCCGTCAATTGGTGGATCTGCGCCTTCGCGTTTTGCAACCGCGCGTTCTTCGGGTCTTCCTTGAGACCGAGATCGGCGATCCGCAACGCCTCCACGCTCCGTCCATTGCGGAACGCCTCCATCGCCGCGTCCAACCGGCTCGGCTCGGCCGCGGAAGCCCCACCCACCAATGCCAGGCCCAGCCCGGCCAACGTCAACCATCGCCTCATGGGGCCTACGGTACCGCGCCGGTCGGCCATTCGTCCAAAGGTTCCCACCCCAACAAACGCCGCGCGGGTCCCGGATCGAACGCCCAGTATCACCGTGGTCGCGGCGTACCAATGGAGCGGCGGCGGCGGATCCCCGAGTCGCACCGGCCAAGGACCGCTACGGGATTGGCGCAGGTAGCCCGCCCGAGGCGACCCGCCGAACCCGTGACGAGGACCGGGGCTTCGTCGGACATCACGAGGTGGGGGCGTCCAACGCGGCACCGTTGTCGGCCGAGTCGAGTTCCAGCAACCACGGGACCACGCGCGCCGCCCAGCGGGTGGGATCCTCGAACGCCTTGGCTTGCTCCGGCCAGCATTGCCGCAGCATGTCCGTCTGGATCACGCCGGGATTCAGCGCCACGGCCGCGAGGCCCGGCGGCAGTTCCTGCGCGAGGGCGCGGGTCAGGCCCTCGATCGCCCACTTGGTGGCGCAGTACGTAGCGACGCCGGGATCGGTCGAGCGTCCCCAACCCGAGCTGAAATTCACGACGACACCCGTTCCGCGAGCGGACATGGCAGGAACAAAATGGCGGATGACGTTCACGGTGCCCTTGATGTTGACGTCGAGCACCTGCGCGAACTCCTCGGCCGGCACCTGCCACAGCGGGCGGACGTCGTTGATCACCGCCGCGTTGTTCAGCAGAAGGTCCGGCGGTTCGAACTCGGCGAGGACATGCCGCGCCCAACGCTGCACCTGCGCGTCGTCCGCGACGTTCACCGTGTCGAGCCAATGCCCGGAACCAAACTCCTGCCGGAGCGCGTCCACCCCGACCCGCGACCTCGCGCAACCGATGACGTGGTGTCCGCGCCGATGGAACTCCGCGAGCATCGCGCGTCCCAACCCGCGCGTGACGCCCGTGATCACGACCGTGCGGGTCACCGGTCCGGCGGCGCTCGTTTTTTTCTTCATGGCAGGCGTCGGCGCAATTCGCGGCACGCTTCCGCGGGGTCCGGAGATCCCAGGATCGCGGAAACCACGCAAATCCGCGTCGCTCCCGCGGCAAGCACTTCGTCGAGATTCCCCGCATGGATCCCGCCGATGGCGAACCAAGGGACGCGAAGGTTCGCGGCGGCCCACCGGACGTAGTCGAGCGTCACCGCGGCCCGACCGGGTTTCGTGCCGGTCGGGTAAACGGGTCCCACCGCAACGTAGTCGGCGCCCGCCTGCACGGCCCGCAGGGCCTGGTCCGGCGCGTGGCTACTGAGCCCCACCGCCGGACCGCCGGATGCTTGGCCGGGCAAATCCGAAACATGGCGGTGACCCGCGTCGAAAAAGTCCTCCTGGCCGAGATGGACGCACGGGACGCCGAGTTCGCGGCCGATGTCCCAGTGGTCGTTGAGCACGAACCAAGCGCCGGCGGCGGCAACGACGGGCTGGATCTCGGACGCGAGTCGCCGGACTTTTTCGACGGGTTCGCCCTTCGCGCGGAGTTGGACGATGTCCGCCCCGCCCTCGCAAAGGCTTCCGGCAATCCCCACCGGATCCCTTCCCTGCAACTGCGCGGTGTCGACGAACGCGTAGAGCCGGCAGTCGGCGAGGGGTTTCACTTGTACGCGTGAAAGAAGTAATCGCGGAGCTGCGGAGTCGTTATCCGAAGCACCTCCCGTTTGCGGAGGCTTTCGACATGGGCATCCATGAAGGAAAAATTCGCGCGGCCCTCGTGGTCGACGAACGCGCCGCTCGACGATGGGTCGCCCGGCATGAACGCCGCGTTCCGCATCGACTGGGGATCCTCGTTGGTGAAGAGGACCTTGTCGGCCGCGTGGGTGACCTCCGCGGTCATCACGCCCCGTGGGCCAATCCCCGGGCGCGCGCTGCCGTCGACCCAGCCATTGAGGGCAAAATTGACGCGGACCGCGGCGCCCAGCGCGCCGCTGCTTGGGCATTGGTAGACCGAATAGACGGTCCGGATGTTTTCGTCGTAGGCCACCCGTTGCCCGCCGGTCACGTACGGGAACAACGATCCCGACTCGGCGTGCAAACCGAAACTCTGGCTCTTCCAGAGCAATGGATTCGACAGGTCGGCCAGCGGTTGCCCGCCGAACACCCAGTCCGCGGGAAGATTCCGATCGGAGCCCCCGCACCACGGCAACGTGTTCCCGTTGTCGTCCGCGTAGTTCATCGCGCCGATCGAGAGCTGCCGGAGATTGCTGCGGCAGACGGTGCCCCGGGCCGAATCGCGGGCATGGACCAACGCGGGAAGGATCAGGGAACCCAGGACGCCGACGATGACGATCACCGCCATCAACTCGACCAACGTGAAACCACCCCGACCCGGGACGGGTCGGCGCGAGGTTTCGGCGCGGGGTAACATTGCCGGTAGAATCATCCTCTTGCGCCGAAGCGCAAGTCCCGGTTCTCCCCCGAAAAACTCCTTGCTGACTCGGGCCATGCGGCGTCCCAACCTTCGTGCATGATCCTTTGCGGCATCAGCGACGAGGCGGGAAACCGACTGGCCTCGCAGATCCGGGCCACGCTCGAGCTGGGCTGGAACCACCTCGAGATGCGCAACGTCGAGGTCCCGGGCTTCCCGAAAGGCAACCTCCACGACGTTCCCGACGATGCTTTTGGCATCGCCGCGGACGCGCTCGGCGCGGCCGGGATCAACGTCCACTGCTTCGCCTCCACCATCGGCAACTGGGCAAAGAACGTGGAGGACCCCTTCGAAATCACGCTGGGCGAGGTCGCGCGTGCGATTCCCCGGATGCAACGCCTTGGGGCGCGGTTCGTCCGCATCATGAGCTACAAGGTGCGGGCCGGCGACGACCAGATGGAGGAGGAGCGGTTCCGGCGGTTGCGCGAGGTGGTGCGGCGTTTCCTCGATGCCGGCATCCAGCCCGTGCACGAAAACTGCATGAACTACGGCGGCATGAGTTGGCGTCACGCGCTGCGAATGCTCGAGAACGTGCCCGGACTCCAGTGGGTCTTCGATACCGCCAATCCCGTTTTCAACACCGACCGCTCCCTCCCCGAGCCGCGCCCGCGCCAGGATCCCTGGGAATTCTGGACCCACGTGCGCGACGCCAGCACGCACATCCACGTGAAGGACGCGCGCTGGAACGCGGCGAAAAACGACGCCGACTACGCCTATCCCGGCGACGGCGACGGCGCGGTCGAACGCATCCTCCGCGACGCGATCTCGCGGGGCTACGAAGGAGGGATCTCCATCGAGCCGCACATGGTCGCGGTGTTCCACGACGCCGCCGTCAACGCCAACGCCCAGGACGACGCGCTCCGGGAAAACTACGTGGAATACGGACGCCGCCTCGAACGCCTCATCGCCCGCATCCGGACCACGAAAGGCTGAACGGAGCCGGGCGAGGGATCTCCACCACCGGATTCACGGAAATCACCGAAAGGGAGCCGAGGAATCGGACAATTTTTACCACGGAGCACACGGACCACACGGAATCAGGGTGCATGCATTGCTTTCCGTGTGCTCCGTGTGCTCCGTGTGCTCCGTGGTCAGAACGAAAACGGAAACCTTGGATTCCTTTCCGTGATTTCCGTGATTTCCGTGGTGATGCCCCCGTTTCCGTGGTTCAGCGCACCACTTCGTACGCGAAGCCCTTGAGGTACTCGGTCTCCGCCACGTGCGGCAGCACCGGGTGGTCGGGCGATTGCGAGTAGGTCGCCACGCGCCGCAGCATCTTCTTCGCGTCGAACGCCGCCGACAGGATCACGTCCTCGAACAACCGCGCGTCGACATGGTGCGAGCAGCAGAACGTCGCGAGCACGCCCGTCGGCTTGAGCAGGCGCAACGCGCGCAGGTGGATTTCCTTGTAGCCGCGCAGCGCGTCGGGAACCGACTCGCGGTTCCGCGTGAACGACGGCGGGTCGAGCACGATGAGGTCGAACTTCGGCACGAGCTTCTCGCTCGGCGGCGCGAAGGTCTCGGCCTTCAACCAGTCGAACACGTTCGCATTCACGAATTGCGTGCGGTCGCCGACGCCGTTCACGACCGCGTTCGCCATGGCCGCCGCGCAGGCGTCCGCGCTCTGGTCCAGGCCAACCACCGACTTCGCCCCGGCCCGCGCCGCGTGCAGCGAGAAGCCGCCGAGGAAGCTGAAACAGTCGAGGACGTTGCCGTCCTTCGCCCAGCGCGACACCGCCTCGTAGTTCGCCTGCTGGTCGAGGTACAGGCCCGTCTTGTGCCCGCCCGTCGCCGGCAAGTCGAACCGCAGCCCGTTCAACACCGCGTGCATCCGCTCCGGCGGCGTCCCCGACAGCGTCCCGTGGCTCTCCTCGAGTCCCTCGAACTTCCGCGACGCCTGGTCGTTCCGTTCGATGATCGCGCGCGGTTGGAAGATCTCCTCCAGCACGGACACGATCAGCTTCTTGCGCTGGTCCATGGCCAGCGACGGCGTCTGCACCACCAGGACGTCCTCGTACTTGTCGACGATGAGGCCCGAGAGGAGATCGCTTTCGGAGTTCACGACGCGGAACGACGTCGCGCCGGGCATGTGCCGTTTGCGCAATGCCAGCGCGGCCGAGATGCGCCCGAGGAAAAAGCCGCGGTCGATCTCGACGCGGTCCCACGCGACGACGCGGACGGCGATCTTGGAGCGCGAATTGAAAATGCCGACGCCGAGGAAGCGCTGGCGGTGGTCCTTGATCTGGACCACGTCGCCGTCGCCCGGAGGGCGCGTGGTGCGTTGGATCGAACCTTTGTAGAGCCAGGGATGGCCGGCGAGAATGCGGTCGGCCTCGCCGGGTTGGACGACGACCGTGGGCAACGAATCAGAGTTTGTAGACAGAGTAGCCATAGGTCCCGCGAATCGCGGGCCGGGTGTTGTAGCGGATGGGCAACGCCAACGCACGGGCTTTTTATGGCGCACGCGTTCCCCCGCATCGTGGCCGCCGTCGTGAGACGGCGGACCACCCACCCGAAGCGTGCGTCCCGAGACCGGTCGATCGGCGGTCAAAAGGGCGGCTTTGTCTCGGGTCGGGGCAAACGACTCTGCTCGCCGGCGGGCGGGTTGGTCAAAGTCCGGATCCGGAGCATCACGGTTTGACGGGATCATTCCCGGGATCTCCGCCTCTCCGGGGGGGGCACGGCCCAAACTCCGTTTCCTCCGTTATCTCCTGTGAAATAATTCCGGGTCTCCTTGCCTGACGCTCCGGGGGAAGCGACTGGACGCGCACCACCGCGGGTCATTGGGCCTTGCGGCCGGGCGCGGGTCTGCACGAGCCTTGGCCATGATTTCCGGCAAGCCGCGCTGGGCGTTGTGCGTCGCGGTGCTTTTCTTTGCGAGGCTCGCCGCCGACACCGTCACCAAAGCCGTCGCCGCGCCCGACGACAAACAGACCGCCGCGTTGGCCGCCGGGCATTCGGCACACGGCCAGGCCTTCGACGACGGCCCGCGCCAGCAGGCCTACTTGATGGCGGGCATGCCGGAAATCCACTTCCCGGTCGGCACCACCAACACCCTCGCCCAACGGTTCTTCACCCAGGGCGTCGGCCAACTCCACGGCTTCTGGGTGCTCGAGGCCGAACGCTCCTTCCGCCAGGCCGCCGTCCACGATCCCAACTGCGCGATGGCCTACTGGGGCATGGCGATGGCCAACTTCCCGGCCACCAACCGCGCGCCCGATTTCATCGCCGAGGCCGTGAAACGCCAGCATCCGGGCAACCGCCGCGAGGAGCTCTGGATCAAGTCGCTCGCCGGGTTTTACAAGGATCCCAACCGTCCCGAGAAGGATCGTCGCCGCGAGTACGTGCGCGCGCTGGAGGACATCGTCGTGGAGTTTCCCGACGACATCGAGGCCAAGGCATTCCTCGCCCTGCTCGTGTGGGAAAACAATTTCGCCGGGCATCCCATCGGCAGCGCCCTGACCGTCGAATCCCTGCTCCGGGAGATCTTCGCCGCGCAACCGATGCATCCCGCCCATCACTACCGCGTCCATCTCTGGGACGGGGAAACCGACGAGGCCGCCGTCCGCGCCTTGCCGTCCGCCGCGCTTTGCGGCCAGAGCGGTCCCGGCATCGCCCACCTCTGGCACATGCCCGGACACACCTTCAACCGGCTGCATCGGTACGAGGACATGGCCTGGCAGCAGGAAGCCAGCGTCCGCGTGGACAACGCGCAACTCATGCGGGACGGCGTGATGCCGGACCAGATCCACAACTATTCGCACAACAGCGAGTGGCTGATCCAGACGCTGAACTACGTCGGACGCGTCCACGACGCGCTCGCGCTGGCCCGCAACATGATCTCCATGCCGCATCACCCGAAGTTCAACACGCTCGGGTTGCAGACCAACGGCGTGCCCCGCGAGCATTCGGGCGGGACCGCGGGCGACGGACGGCAACGCTTGGTCGAGACCCTTCTGCGCTACGAACTTTGGGACGAGACGATCCGGCTCGCCGACTCGCCGTACCTCCCCTCGACCGATCTCGGCGAGGAGCAGGCCCGCCGCGCCCGGCTGCTGGGCGTGGCCCGGTTCTCGTCAGGCAAGATCGCCGAGGGACGCGCCCAGATCGCCGTCCTCGAGCAGTCCGCCAAACAACTGCGCGGCGAACGCGCCGCCAAGATCGATCTTGCCGAGGCCAAGGCGAAGACCGACCGGAAGAGCGACGACGAACGCAACAAGGCGATGGCCGACGCCTTGCGCGAGAACCAGGAGCCGCTGGGCCGGATCGACGATTATCTGGCGGAACTCCGCGTGCTCGAATCGGTCGCGACCCACGACTCCGCCGGCTTCACCAACCGGCTCGACGCGCTCAAGACGGTGTCCAAGGAACGCCTGTCGCTCCTCTGGCTCCACGCCGGCGCCAACGACCGTGCCGAACAACTGGCGCGCGAGGCCGCCGACGCCGGCACCAACCAGGTCCAGTTGCTCGCGAACCTCGCGGACGTGCTCTGGCGCGTCGGCAAAACCAACGAGGCCAAGGAAGCCTTCGCCCGGCTCCGCGCGCGCTCGGCCTTCCTCGATTTGGAGCTGCCGGTCATCGGGCGTCTCGCTCCCGTCTCGGCCGCGCTCGGGCTGCCCGCGGACTGGCGCGTGGCCGCGGCGAAACGATCCGACTCCGGGATCCGACCGCCGATCGAATCGCTCGGCCCCTTCCTGTGGGAGCCTTCCCCGGCGCCCGCGTTCGCGCTGCGGAACCCCGCCGGGAAAGAGATCTCGCTGGGCGATTACCGCGGCAAGCCGGTGATCCTCCTCTTCTACCTCGGCAACGGTTGCATCCACTGCCTCGAACAACTGAACACCTTCGCCCCGGCCGCAAAGTCGTTCGAGGCGGCCGGCGTCGGCCTGCTGGCGATCAGTGCCGAATCACGCGTCGCCGTCGGCAAGACCGTCGAGAATTCCAAATCGAGCGGCGGCTTTCCCTTCCCGATCGTCGCCGATGCGTCGCACGAGGCCTTCCGCGCGTACCGTGCCCACGACGGCTTCGAGAACATGCCGCTGCACGGTGTGTTCCTCGTGGACGGCGAGGGACGGATCCGCTGGCAGGACATCGGATTCGAGCCATTCACGGACGTGGCCTTCCTCCTGGCGGAGACGAAGCGGTTGCTCGCGATCCGACCCGACGGTTCGTACGCGTCGAGGGACAAGGATCCCACGCCCCCGACGCGACGACGCACCGCCGACGGGCACAAGTGACCGGGCGCGGCAACCGTCGCCGAAGCCGCCGTCGCAAGAAGGCGGACCTCACCCCCGTCGAACCGCGTCGTCGCGACGACGCCCCCGGAACCAAGCGTTCCCGCGCGGCCCACACAACGGACGCTTGAGCCCGACCCTGCGCCTTGCCACGCTCAACCCGATGCAATCCCGCCCCCGTGCCCGGCACGCCGCATTCAGCCTCGCCGCCTCGTTGTCGTTGTTCGTCGCGCCCGCCGCCGCCCTCGCGCAGGGATCGTTCGCCGGCCTCGCCACGCCCGTCGAAAAACTCAAGGTCGCCCGCGATTTCAAGGTCGAGTTGCTCCACACCGTTCCCAAGGACCAACAAGGCTCGTGGGTCTCCATGTGCGTCGATCCCAAGGGCCGGCTCATCGTCTCCGACCAATACGGCAAGATGTACCGCCTCACGCCGCCGCCCATCGGCGCGTCCTCGGCCCTCGGCATCGAGGCGCTCGACATCCCCGTGGGACAGGCCCAGGGCCTTCTCTACGCCTTCGACAGTCTCTACGTGATGGTCGCCAACGAGGCGTTCCAAGGCCGCGGCCTTTACCGTGTCCGCGACACCGACGGCGACGACAAGTTCGACGAAGTCAAACTGCTCCGGAAACTCTCGGGCGGCGGCGAGCACGGTCCCCACGCGATCGTCGCGTCGCCCGACGGCAAGACCCTCACCATCGTCTCGGGCAACCAGTGCAAGGTGACGGATCTCGACGGATCGCGCGTGCCCATGGACTGGAGCGAGGACCATCTCATCCCGCGCCTGTGGGACGGCAACGGCTTCATGAAGGGCGTCCTCGCGCCCGGCGGTTGGATCGCGAAGACCGATCCCGACGGCAAGACGTGGGAACTCCAGGCCACCGGATTCCGCAACGAGTACGACGCCGCGTACAACCGCGACGGCGAGTTGTTCACGTTCGACGCCGACATGGAATGGGACATGAACACGCCGTGGTACCGTCCCACGCGCGTGAACCACGTCGTGAGCGGCGCGGAGTTCGGCTGGCGTTCCGGTGCCGGCAAATGGCCCGCGTACTACGCCGACAGCCTCGGCGCCGTCGTCAACGTCGGTCCCGGTTCGCCCACCGGCGTGACCTTCGGCTACGGCGCGAAATTCCCGGCCAAATACCAGGACGCCTTTTTCATCAGCGACTGGAGCTACGGCAAACTCTACGCCGTTCACCTCAAGCCCGAGGGCGCCGGCTACACGGGCGCGCTCGAGGAGTTCGTCTCGGGTTCGCCGCTTCCCCTCACCGATCTCGTCGTCAATCCGAAGGATGGCGCGATCTACTTCGCCATCGGCGGGCGCAAGACGCAGTCGGCGCTCTACCGCGTCACCTACGCCGGCAAGGAATCCACCGCGCCGTCCAGCGGCATCAAGGGCGGCGAGAAAGACCGCGCGACGCGCCACCGTCTCGAGTCGTTCCACGGTCACGCCGATCCGAACGCCGTGAAGGAAGCCTGGCCGTATCTCGGCAGCCGCGATCGCAACCTCCGGTTCGCCGCGCGCGTCGCGCTCGAGTGGCAACCCGTCGATTCGTGGCGCGAACGCGCGATCGCCGAGAAGGAGCCGATCGCGTCCATGCACGCGCTCCTCGCCCTCGCGCGCTCCTCGAGCCGCGACGCGTTCCATCGAAAGCCCACCGACCCCGCCGTCGATCCCGCGCTGCAGGGACGCATCCTCGCATCGCTCGACCGCATCGCGTGGGCCCGGCTCAACGACGCGCAGCGACTCGACCTGATCCGCGTCACCTCCGTCGCGCTCACCCGCCTGGGCCGTCCCGACGATGCCGCGATCCACAAGCTCGCCGCCAAATTCGAACCGCAGTTCCCGGCGCCGGGCCGCGAGTTGAACGCCGAGTTGGCGCCGATGCTCGCGTATCTCGAGGCACCGTCCGCCGCGACGAAGGTGATGGCCGCGATGATGTCGGCGCCGTCGCAGGAAGAGCAGATGGACTACGCGCGCGCCCTGCGGGTGTTGAAGACGGGTTGGACGCCGGAATTACGGAAGGCCTATTTTGAATGGTACCTGCGCGCCGCCAGTTTCCGCGGCGGCGCCAGTATTTCCGGATTCCTCCGCGACATGAAGAACGACGCCATCGCGACGTTGTCGGCCGACGAAAAGGAACAACTCAAGCCGGTGCTCGAGGCGAAACCCGTCGTGAAGAAGCCGCTCGAGACGCTGCTCGCGAACCGCACGACGGTTCGGGAATGGAAGGTCAACGACCTCGCGCCGGTGCTCGCGAAAGGCCTCCAGCACCGCAATTTCGCGCGCGGCCGCGAGTTGTTCGGCGCCGTCGGCTGCTACAATTGCCATCGCTTCGCCACCGAGGGCGGCGCCGTCGGGCCCGATCTCACCGGCATCGCCGGACGCTTCAACGCGCGCGATCTCCTCGAGTCGATCATCGAGCCCAGCAAGGAAGTCAGCGACCAATACGCGCCGATCATCGCGACCCTGAAGAACGGCGACAGCGTCGTGGGCCGCGTGGCCAACCTGAACGACGAGACCATCCAGATCGCGACCGACATGACCGATCCCGGCAACTTCACGAATTTGAAGCGCGCCGACATCAAGTCGATCGAGACCTCGAAACTCTCGCCGATGCCCGAGGGCTTGCTGAACACGCTGAAGGAAGACGAGATCCTTGATCTCGCGGCGTTCCTGATGTCGCGCGGCGACCGCGCGGACAAGATGTTCCGCTGACGCCCGCGCGTTTCCGCGATGGGCGGGATTCAAGTTTCAAGATTCAAGTTTGAAGCAGCCGTGGCAGCGGTCGTGAGACCGCGGACCGCGGACCTCGGCGAAACGAGTTTTGGAGTTCAAGTTTTCAGGTTTGAGCGTGCATCTCCCGCGTGCGCCAAGATTGAGGACGCCACACCGAGGCGGGACGGCCGCCCCACGCTCGTTCCCCACTTGGAAATGATTCCCCTCTGGGAGGCGATATGAACGAGGTCCGCGGTCTCACGACCGCCGCCACGATCGATCTCGCCTACTTCAAACTTGGAACTCCGCCGCAGGCGAGCCGCCTACTTCAAACTTGAAACTGAAAACTTGAAACTCACTCCGGAATATCCCCCGGCCGCGGCTGCATGTCCGACGTGAAGTACAGGATCCGACCGCAGTTCGGGCAACACGTGACGTTCACCTGCGCCTTGGTCTCGAGGAACGTCTGCATCGGCAGCTTCATGTGGCAGCCCCCGCACACCGTGTTGGTCACCCCGACCACGACGCTCTCGCCGCGGTTCTTGAGGATGCGGTCGTAGCGCACCAACTGCGTGGGATCGATCGCCTCGCCGAGCTTCGCGCGGTCGGCGCCGACCTCGTCGCGCTCGCGCCGCATGTTGGCCTCGCGCGTCGCGAGATCCGCGAGCGCCGAGTCGCTCTCCGCCTTCTGTGCGCTGGCGGTCTTCGACGCCGCCGCGACCTCGCGCGCCGCCGCCTCGCCCTGTTCCATCAACGCGAGCTGCTGGTCCTCCAACTTGGAGATCTCGGCCTGGGTGGTCTCGATCTGGTGTTGGAACGCCTTGTATTGGTCGTTGCTCCGCGTGCCCTGCTGTTCCACCTGGAGCTTGGCGATGCGTTGCTTCATCGAGTCGACCTCCAGCTCGAGACGACGGCGGTCGCTCTCGATCTGGCCGAATTGCTTCTTCACTTCCTCGAAGACCGCCTGGGTCCTGGCCGCCTTGGACTGGAGCGCCTGCCGCTGCCCCGGAACCGTGTCGAGCTCGGCCTTGAGGCGGAGCAGACGGCGGTCCCGGTCCTGGAGCACCAACAACTGTTCGATGGTCGGGAGCATTGGCGCGACGCTACCGGCCCCCTTCCCGTCGCGTCAACGCAAGCCCCACGAAACCCGCGGGGTCAGTGTTCAGTATTCAGTATTCAGTGTTCAGAAGGGACGACCCGCGACCCGCGACCCGCGACCCGCGACCCGCGACCCGCGACTGGCGACTGGCGACTGGCGACTGAACACTGAACACTGTCCCCTTTGCACCGCCGCGCCGGACGCGTAACCTACCGCCCATGCACGCGCACCGGCCCTTGATCACCGCCGCCCTTCTCGCCGCGTTCTCGTTCCCCATCGCCCGCGCGGCCGACAAAATCTCCCCCGGCCTTGCGATCGCCCGACAACTCAACGAGGCCTTCGTGGAAGTCGCCGAACGCGCCTCCGCCTCCACGGTCGTCATCAAGGTCGCGCAGAAAGCCGGCGCCGCGGCCGCCGCGCACCAATTCTCCGAACGAATGCCCGAGGAATTGCGGCGCGATTTCGAGGAATACCTCGAGAAGGAAAAGCAACGCAGCGAGAAGTTCGGGCCGCGCTTCAACGGCGAGGGCTCCGGCATCGTCATCCGGGAGGACGGCTACATCCTCACCAACAACCACGTCGTCCAGGAAGCCGAGCGGATCCGCGTGAAGTTCCGCGACGGACGCGAATACGACGCCGAGGTCCGCGGCGGCGATGCCGACGCCGACATCGCCGTGCTCCATCTCAAGGGCAACATCCACGGCCTTGCCGTCGCGCGCTTCGCCGATTCCGCCAAGGTCCGCGTCGGCGAGTTCGCCATCGCCATCGGCGCCCCCTACGAGCTCGAGTATTCCGTCACCGTCGGCCACGTCAGCGCCAAGGGACGCGCCGGCCTCGCCGAGACCATGATGGACGAGGATTTCATCCAGACCGACGCCAACATCAATCCCGGCAACAGCGGGGGTCCGCTCGTGAATCTCGACGGCGAGGTGATCGGCGTGAACTCGATGATCCGCGGCATCGGCACCGGGATCTGCTTCGCCATCCCGTCGAATCTCGCGCGCGAGATCGCCGACAGCCTCGTGAAGGACGGCCGGTTCCGCCGCAGTTGGCTCGGGATCAACATCGAGTCCATCGGCGAGAACGAGGTGCTCCAGGCCGAGTTTCCGGGCGTGAAGGCAGGCGTCGTGGTGACGCACATCCGCGAGGACGGGCCCGCCGCGCATTCCAAACTCCGGGCCCGCGACGTCGTCACCGCGGTCGATGGACGCGCCGTCGGCACCGTCCAGCAGTTGCGGAACGCCGTCACCCGGAAGCACGTGGGCACGGACGTGACGCTCGACGTCGTGCGCGACGGCAAGCCGATGAAGATCAAGGTGCAGCCGGACTACATGCCGGATCCCGAGGAACGGCTCGCGATGTCCCGCCCGCGCCGCCCGTCGCCGACGCCGGATTCGGCGCAGAAATCCAAACCTTCCCCTTCGGACAAACCCGCCGCGCCGGAAACCGTTTCCACCACGACCGTCCTCGGCGTCACCGTGCGCGCGGTCAATCCGAACCTCGCCGAGACCTTCGGCCTCGGCTCGGACCGCAAGGGCGTGGTGGTGACCGTGGCCGAACGCGCGATCGGACTCGGCCGCGAGGGGATCCGCGCCGGGGATCTTATATACGACATCGACGGCCAGGCCGTGGCGGACGGATCCCAATTCGGCGAGGCGATGAAACAGGCGATGGCGAAGCCCGAATTCCTGGTGCGGTACGAACGCGGCACGGAGAAGGGCGAGGTCAAGATCCTCCGCACCCCCGCGCCCTGAGTCGCTTGCGTAGGGCGGCCGTCCCCGGCTGCCGTAGTCGCGGGCGTCCCGCCTGCGCAATTCACGGGCGTCCTCGCCTACGCCGAGCTTCGGCGGAGCAAGCCCGCCCGTGCCGAAACATGCCGTGCTAGGGACGGGTCGCGATCATTCCTTGCCCTTGGGAACCTACTTCGTCGTCCCCTTGTTTCCCGCCGCTTCCCACTGGCGATAGCCCCCCTTGAGGTTCACGAGGTTCGTGAAATCCAGCGTCCGCATCACGTTGCACGCTTTCATGCTCCGGATCCCGGAAGCGCAGTGGACGAGATAGGTTTTCTTCGTGTCGAGTTTTCCCGCCGCGGCCTCGAAGCCCGGCGCGTTCACGTCGATGAACACCGCGCCCGGAATGTGGCCGGCGTCGAACTCCTTTTTGGTGCGCACATCCAGGACCACGTGGTTGGTGTTCGCGCGGAGCTTCTCGAACTCGCCGACCTCCACCGTGCGGAACGCCGGCTTCCCGTCGGCACGCACATTGTCATCCGCCCCGAGCGACCGACTCGAAGGCGCAAGCAACAGTACCAACCCGAGCACCGAAAGAATCCAGGAACGCATGCCGTGAAGTGTGAATGCCCGTCGCTGCCACGCAAGGAAACAGCCTCGGGGATGACGGCGGCCCGTCCGGCACCCCAACCTGAGTGGGTGACGGCGGGGCCGCCGTCACCCACGGATGCCGTGGAAACCTTCCTGGTTCCGCCGCTCCCTACGGATTGTCCGCGACCAAGGTCACCGCGGCGTCTCCCCTCAAGGCCTTCGAATAGGGGCACGTTTCGTGCGCCGCCTTCATGACCCCTTGGACCTCCTCCCGACTCATGCCGGGGATCGCCGCATGGAGTTCGACCGCGAGGTGGTATCCGCCTTGGTCGTCCTCGCGAAGGCTGACCCGGG
>JANYDN010000093.1 GCA_025363585.1 Verrucomicrobiota bacterium
GACTCGCTCAGCGCGGTCGACAAAACCACGACGCCACGATTGGTGATGGCCGCGGGATTCGAATCGTCGCCGGATGAAAGAAACCTGCCGCCGGGCCCGACGATTTCCATCCGGCCGTTCGGATCGATCGTCGGCCTGCCGTACAGGCGGCCGTTGCTCCACCGAACCGGAGCGGTCCCGCCGAAATTGCCGGCGCCCACGATGTTGGCACCCGCGAAATCAAGGAGCGCGTTGACCCGGATCTGGCCCGTGAAAACTTGGGTGCCACCGGTCAGGCGCACGCTGCCGGCGCCGTTGACCTGCGATCCCGGGAGCCAGGCCATCGCCGAGTTGAAATTCACCGTTCCCGACGCGGCCGTGATCGTCCCGTTTTGGGTCACGTTGACGTTGTCGACCAACGTGGCGCCGGCGCCGCCGGTCTTGGCGATGGTGCCGCGGTTGTCCAACGACGGAACTCCGCCGCCGCAACAATAGGCCAACCCCGTGCCGTCGTCCGCGAACTCAAGCCGCGAGAGGTTGACCAGGCGCGAGGAACTGAATGCCTGCAACGGGTTGCCTCCCATCCACGTGATGGTCCCGCGGTTCGTGATCGCCGCGGGATTCGCATCGTCGCCGGACGAGAGATATTTCGTGCCGCCGCCCTCCAACAGCAGGTGGGCACCCGGCGCGATCGTCGGACGGCCATAGATGCGCCCGCTTCTCCAGTGCAGGACCAACGCGAACCGTGGGTCGCCGACCAAATTCGCGCCGTCCAACTCGATCGCCCCGAGGATCGTCCCGTTGGGATCGAAGCTCGCGTTGGACCCCGTGAAGCGCGTCGTGCCGCCCCCGACGAACTGGCTTCCGGACGCCCAGTGCGACGCGTGCGGGAACTCGAGGATTCCCGTCGCGGTCTCGACGATGCCCGAGTTGTCGAACTGGACCGAACCGATGGTGGTGGTCCCATCGCCGCCGCTCTTGCGGAACGTTCCTTGGTTCCCGAAGGACGGCAGCCCGCCGCCGCAGCAATACTCCAACGGAACGCCGTCGACCGGGACGACCCATAGTCCGGCGTTCACCACTCGAGACGAGCTGAATGCATAGAGCGGCGTGCCACCGAGCCAGGTGACGGTCCCGCGGTTGGTGATCGACGCCGGGTTCCCGTCGTCGCCCGACGACAGGTACTTGGTGCCCGGGCCGGAGATTTGCAGCTCGCTGCCTTCGACGACCGTGGCTTGCCCGAAGATCCGTCCGGAAGTCCATGAAAGCGGATGGGCCGCCGTGAACCGGGGGTCCCCAAAAAGGTTGGCGCCGTCGAACAGGAGGTGGCCGTCGGCAAAGATCTGCCCGGCCATCGTCGTGTTGCCGGCATCGAACCGCACGGTGCCCGCGCCGGCCAGGTGGCTGCCGGAACCCCACGAGTTCGCCAGGACAAACACCATCGCGCCGGTGTCCGCCGAGACGGTTCCCGTATTGGAAAAAACCATCGACACCGTGCTGTCGCCCGTCCCCCCGGTTTTCGCGAGCGTCCCGGGGTTCACGAAATTCGCGCCACCGCCGCCACAACAGTAGTCGAGCGCGTGGCCGTCCTCCGCGAGCTCCCACCGCCCTAGGTTCGCGATGGACGAGGAACTAAATGCATAGAGCGGCTCGCCGCCGGTCCACGTCACCGTGCCCCGGTTCGTGATGGCGGCGGGATTCCCATCGTCGCCCGACGAGAGATACTTGGGACCGCCCGCGACCAACTGGAGTTTGCCGCCGGGGTCGACGCCCAGACGCCCGAAAAGCCTGCCGCTTGCCCACGTCACGACGCCCGCCGCGCGCGGCGAGCCGAACACGCTCGCACCGGCGATGCGCACGTTGTCCAGGAGGGTCGCCTGGCCCGCGAACGTCGCGCTTCCACCGCCGAACCGGATGGTTCCCGCCGCGGTCCCCACGGTTCCGCCCGTCCAATCGGACGTCGCCACGAAATCCACCGTGCCGGAGGTGGCGGTGACCGTCGCGGAGTTCGAGAACGCGATGCCCTGGATGGTCGAGGTGCCCGCTCCGGAGATCTTCACGAACGTTCCCTGGTTGTCGAAATGCCCGATCCCGCCGCCGCAGCAGTAGTCGAGCGGCGTGCCGTCCCCGTCCATTTCCCATCGCGCCGCATTGACCAACTGCGAACTGCTGAACGCCATGATGGTCGCGCCCGATTGGATCGTCGCGGTGCCGTGGTTCGTGATCCGCGCCGGGTTGCCGTCGTCGCCCGACGAGAGCGGCTTCTGGGTTCCGCCCGACACCACCAACCGCGCCCCCGGGTCGATGGTCACGTCGCCGAAGATGCGGCCCGCGGTCCAGTCGAGTTCGCCCGCGATTTCCCAGCTTCCCGAAAGAGGGCCGTCGACTTTCACCGTCGCGCCCGACTCGGCAAGCGCCCCGCCCGGCACCGCCATGGAGTGGCCGGCGAAGGTCAACGTGGCTCCCGATCCCAACCGCAGCGTCGCGATGCTGGGGTCGACGTCCAGCACGACGCCCACCGCGGCACCGGCGATCGCGACGTCGTCGGTGTTGTTGGGAAGGCGGCTGGGCGACCAATTCCCGGCATTGCCCCACGTCGTTCCGGCGGCGCCGGTCCACGTGATGGTGGCGGTCGGCGGCGGTCCCGCGGACAGACGCGCAAACGGCAGGGCCACCAGCAGGAGCACTGCCTGTATTCCGGAGATCCGCCGGG
>JANYDN010000104.1 GCA_025363585.1 Verrucomicrobiota bacterium
AGGATCGCGATGATCGCGATGACCACGAGGAGTTCGATGAGGGTGAAGGCCCGCGTCGACCGCGTCGTGCCGATGCCGTGTCGTTCGTTCATTCGTTTGTCCATTCGTGATGCGTTGTTTGCCGGGAAGGCCGTCCGGAGGGTTCGGTGCGGACGTCGCGCCGAAAATTCCCTCGAATGCCTTTCCCGATCCGTTCGTCAGCAGCCAACTCACTACCTATGACTCGCAACACATGGATCCTGATCGTCGCGCTGGTCGTACTCGGCGGTGGCTACGCGTACCGGTTCACGGACTGGTTCTCCCCGCCGAAAATTCAGATCGATGTCGTCACGCGTCCCTCGGGACGACCGGGCCGCGATGCCGACACGTTGCCGACGTTGTTCATGTTGGATCGGGATTACCCGGTCCGGGGTATCCGCGTGGTGGCGGTGAGCAATGTCCCGCCCGAGGAGATCGGCAAACCGGTGTGGCAATTGGTGGCGTCCGAGAAGTCGGAAGCGGTGCGCGGGTTTGAGTACGGCGACACTTTTCCCGGAACGAAGACCGTGTTGAATCCGCACAAGCTCGAACCCGACGGGGTCTATCGGATCGAGTTCGAATCCGGCCGTTTCAAGGGCGAGCGGGAATTCCACGTGCAGGCGCAGGGCGCGGCCGCGGAGTGAGCGACGGCGCGGGCCGGCCGGCGACCGGACTGGCGACGCGTTGGGAAAAAGTCCTTCAACCCACACGCTCAAGGTGACTGGCGATCCCGTCCAACCCTGCCGACTTTTCGTGTGTTTCGTGGTTCAATATTTCCGAATCAATAACCACGAAACACACGAAAAGTAGAGGAGTGCCTTTCGTGGTTCCGAGCAGGGGGGAAGGATTTGTTTCTGCCGGGTTCCCGGGCCCGTTAGCAAATCCGTTTCGGTTGCAGCCTTGCCCTCCGTGCTTTCAGTGATTTCCGTGGTCGATCCCGGCGATTCAAGACACCGGCCTGGGCATCACGGCAACTGGACGCACACCGCTTCCTTGGTGCTGCGCGCGAAGACGCGACCGCCCGCGATCACCGGCGTGGTCCAGCATTTGCCAGCCAGCACTTTCGCACGGGCCAATTCCTCGTAGGCCTTCGGGCTCGCCGCGAAGACGACCAGATCGCCCGCGTCGGACAGCGCGAGCACGTTCGATCCACTGCCGATGACTTGTCCCGGGCCGAATCCGGGCTTCTCCCATTTCACCTCGCCCGTCGCGACCTCGACGCACTTCACCGGCCCGTCGCCGTATTCCTTGAATTGGAACATGCCGTAGATGTGTCCGTCGTGGAGCACCGGGGTCGACCAATGGTTGGCCAAGGGTTTCTTGCCGGGCTTGCGGTAGATCTCGGTGGCGGTCCAACCGTTGCCGGTTTTCGCCACGCGCGCCGCGCCGGCGCCGACCCCGTAACCCGCGGAGCAATACACGATGTCGCCGGAGATCACCGGCGAGGCGGCGGTGGAGACGGCGAAAGGGAATTTGTAGCGCCACAGCTCCGCGCCCGTCTTTGGGTCCACCGACAGCAGACCGGACTTGAGGAAAAACACCGCCTGGCGTTTGCCCGCGATGGTACCGACGATCGGCGTGGCGTGGGTGATGGTTTCGTCGAAGGCTTTCCACACGACGTTGCCCGTCGTGGCATCGAACGCGAGCAACGACTGCCCGGCGCCGCCGCCGGCGACGAGGACTTTGCCATCCTCGAGCACGGGCGACTGGGCATTCTGCCACGAGATGTTGTGGCCTTCGAATTCCCTCTCGAGGGAATGCTTCCAGACTTCCTTTCCGGTCTCCGCCTCGAACGCCGTCAGCACCAGTTTCGCGGAGAATGCATACACGAGCTTGCCGTCGGTCGCGGGCGTGGAGCGCGGTCCGTCGCCGCCGGTGTTGCCATTCGAGCCCTCGTCACCGCCGTCGTGTATTTTCAGGGTGCCGAGGGGTTTCGCCCACAGGTCGGCACCGGTTTCGGCGTTGCGTGCCACGAGGACTTCCTGCTCGGCGCCGGCAACCTCGCGGAGTTCGAGGCAGAACGCGCGTTTGCCCGAGACGACGAACGAGCTGAACCCGCCGGTGCTCGGGACTTTCCAAACGACCTTCGGCCCGGTCGCCGGCCACGGAACGCGGATCTTCTCCGGCGTGGTGCCATTGCCGTCCGGACCGCGATACGTGGGCCAATCCGCCGCACCGGCGACGAGCGGGACGGAGAGCGCCGCGACCAAAGCGGCTTGGCGTAGACCGGCAAGGGGTTGCACCCCGCCAAAAAGCCGCGGAAGACTCCCGCCGGTCAAACCCAAAGTGTCCGCCGGGCGCCTGAACACTGAACACTGAGCACTGAATACTGATTACCGGAATGCCCGTCTGTACTAACGTTCGCCCCGCGAACGATCACATGAGCCACCACGCGCCCAGCCTCGATCATCTGGCCCTGACCCGCCGCCAGTTCCTGCAGCAGTGCGGCATGGGCATGGGTTCGCTCGGGCTCGCCACGATGCTCGGCTCCCTCGGCGGGTCGGACACAGCCCGCGCCGACACGGCGTTTCAGAATCCGCTCTCGCCCAAAGGGCCGCCGTTCGTGGGACGCGCGAAAAGGGTCATCCACATTTTCGCCAACGGCGGGCCGTCCCACGTCGATACGTTTGATCCCAAGCCGTCCCTCGACAAATGGCACGGCAAGGAGATCCCGGTGCGGTTCGCGACGGAGCGTCGCACCGGCTCCGCGTTCCGGTCCCCGTTCAAGTTCCGCCGTTACGGACAGAGTGGGACCGAGGTTTCGGAGCTCTTCGCGCGCACCGCCGAGTCGATCGACGACATCTGCGTGATCCGCTCGATGAAGGCGGACGTGCCGAACCACGAGCCGTCGCTGCTGCTGATGAATTGCGGCGAGGCGCGGTTGGTGCGGCCGAGCATGGGTTCGTGGGTGACCTACGGGTTGGGGTCGGACAACCGCAACATGCCCGGGTTCGTGGTGATGTGCCCCGGGGGATATCCCATCCAGGAATCGCAGAATTGGCAGTCCGCGTTCCTGCCCGGGGTGTTCCAGGGAACCTACATCAACACCGAGCACACCCAGATCGAGCGCCTCATCGAGAACATCACCAACCAATACGAGTCACTTCCGGAACAACGCGCGCAGCTCGACTTGCTCCAGCAACTGAACGAGCGCCACCGGCGCGCGCGCGCCGCGGACGCCCAGATCGACGCGCGCATCCAGAGCTTCGAGCTGGCCTACCGGATGCAGTCGGACGCGGCCGATGCCTTCGACATCCAGCGCGAGCCCGCGCACATCCGGGCGATGTACGGCGAGGGGACGCAGGCGCGGCAACTGCTGATCGCGCGGCGGTTGGTCGAGCGCGGCGTTCGTTTCGTGCAGGTGTGGCATGGGGCGGGGCAACCGTGGGACAACCACGACGACATCGAGGAAGGCCATCGCAAGCTGGCGGGCCAATGCGACCAGGGAATCGGCGCGTTGCTGAAAGACCTCAAGCAACGCGGCATGCTGGACGACACCCTCGTGATCTGGGGCGGCGAGTTTGGGCGGACGCCGACGGTGGAATTGCCGACGCCCGGATCAAATGCCGGCAAACAAAACGGACGCGACCACAACAACCACGGTTTCACGATGTGGATGGCGGGCGGCGGCGTGCGCGGCGGCACGGTGTACGGTGCGACCGACGAATTCGGGTTCGCCGCGGCGGAAAACGTCGTCCACGTGCACGACCTGCACGCGACGATCCTCCGGTTGCTGGGCTTCGACCACGAGACCTTCACCTATCGTCACGCGGGCCGTGACTACCGGCTGACGGATCTCTACGGCAAGGTGGTGCCGGAACTGTTGGCGTGAGCCGGGCGTGATCGTGGGCGGCGGTGTTCAGTGTTCAGTGTTCAGGAAGGCGGTCCCGGCCCCGCCGCCACCGCCTCGACGGCAAAGTCTGTCCGGCAAACACCATCGGGCCCCACTGGGGCCTCACGCCGTCACGACCAACTCGACCCCTTCCGTTGCGACGGCTTCATGCTCGTCGGAATCGAACTGGAGCGGCGCGAAGCGTTCCGAATTGAACCCAAGCTCGCCCTCGAGACCGTTCTTGAGCGCGGGGTCACGGGCATTCCCGAGTTCCTCGAGCAACACGCCGATTTCGCCATCCTGCTGCCCGCGGCCCGCGGCGCCTGAAGTTCCGCGGCCCAAAAACACCGCGCGGATCGTGTACACGCCGTCGCGCTTGGGCAATTGCGCGTAAATCTTCCGCACCGCGACGGGGAAATCGTCGTCGACGCACACCACTCTCTGGCCTTTCAGGAACATCCGGGGGAACTCTCGCCATTCGACGTCCCCGGTTCAAGGCTCGCGGCGGACGCGGCGACGAGGTTGGTCCGAGTGTCGTCGTCGCCTTGAACCTACCCCGACCGCCGCCGCGGCTGCTCGTCCAGGAATTGCACCCGGAGCCGCGGCTTCTCCTCGGCGAGCGGGTTCATGGCCTCGAGTTCCTGCACCGCGCGTTTCCCGCGCAGGGCGACGGCAACGCAAAGGATCGCGCCCCCGACGAGGACCAGCACTCCGGCCGCGACGTACCGGAACCACCCGCCGTGCCGGGCGACGATCCAGAACGCGACGAGGAATAGCAGGAAGTCGGAGACCAAGGTGACGCCCAACGCCCAACTGGGAAACACGCGGTGATCGTCGCCGTCCCGGGAAAACGGGGCGGGGGGAACCAATTCGTCGCCGTCGGCGCCACGGAGCAGGAGTTGAACACCGGACGGCGCCGGAGGGGAATCGGACTCCCGAGGGGAGCGAGTCCCTTTCATCAACGAACCCAGACCCCTTCCAAGAACCGTCTTTGACATCGGGGCGCGGAGCCTTGGCCCTCGCGGACCGTCTTTCAAACGGAAACGGGGGAAGCCACGATTTATGGCCAAGGATTTTGACGTCGCGACAGGGCTTTCCGAAATGGGCCTGACATCGGGTGGTCGCGGCAATTTTTTCGGGAATGTGGCACGTTGGTTTGCCTGGGGATTCTGCTGCTTTTTGGCATCCAAAGGGTGTCTGCCCAGACGATTGGCAGTCCGGCCGCCAATCCGGGTTTCGAGGACCTCACGGGCACTACTTTCACCGGGGCGACGTCGTTCGCGGGAGTTACCGCGTTCGACTTCGGAACCACGCGAGGCAGCGCCCCGCCCCGACCTTCCGGACTCGGGCTTGAACGACCACGTGAAGAACGTGATGTTGATCGTCGTGTCGAGCGTCAAGGGCGATCCCTCGCCGCCTCGCCACGCGGCCATCGCCGCCGAGACCCGGCTGCAGACCGAGGAACGCGATCTGGTCAGCGATTGGTTGCCCCGGAAGCCGCGCTGAAGTTTTCGGCGGGGCACGTTGGCCCGCGTGTAGATCCCGCCTAGGCTCGCCGCATGGAGAAGCTTGGGAGCCGCATCGGCTTGGCGGTCTGCGCCGCCTTGATCCTGTTTTGGTTCGTCAAACCCGGTGGGTCGCAATTCATGCCCGTGCCGATCAGCCGCGGCGCGGCGCCCCCATGGAGCCTGGTCGCTACCGACGGTTCGGTCGTCTCGTCCACCAATCTCGCCGGCCGGGTGGTCCTCATGAATTTCTGGGCCACGTGGTGCCCCCCGTGCGTGCGCGAGATTCCCGACCTCGCGGAATTCCAGAAGGCCCACGCGGCCGAGGGACTGACGATCATCGGGGCCTCCGTCGACAAGGACGACGACAAGTCGGTGAAGTCGTTCGTCGAGCGGAATCACCTGCCGTATCCGGTGGGCATAGCCGGGCCCGGGCTCGTCGAATCCTTCGCGGCCAACGGGCCGATCCCGACGACGTTCGTCATCGACCGGGAAGGTCGTTTCGCCGCGCGCTATCTGGGAGCGTTGACGCGGGCGGAACTGGAACGCGCCATCCTGCCGCTGCTCGCCGCCACGAATGCACCACCGAAGTGACGGCTGGGCACGGAACCCACGGGGGATTTTTAACCACGGAAATCACTGAAATCACGGAACGGGAACCGTTCGAGGGTATTACCACGGACCACACGGACCACACGGAATGCGACGAGTACTTCTGGATTCGGTTTTCAGGTTCCGTGTGCTTCGTGTGCTCCGTGGAAAAAAAATAACGGCCTTTGGGCTTCCGTGATTTCAGTGATTTCCGTGGTAAATACTCCCCACAGGTTCCGTGGTACCGTCAGCGTTCGTCCGGCTCCGGCAACCATCTCGCGATGAGTGCCGCCGGGAAAAACAGCAATCCCGCGTACAGCAGCGCCATCCGCACGTCGTTCACCTTCGTGAAAATCCCGAAGAACACGGTCCCGCCCGCGGCGATGATCCGCCCGATGTTGTAGCAAAAACCCGCGCCCGTGGTGCGGATCAACGTCGGGAACAACGGCGGAAGGCACATGGTGAACAGGCCAAAAACCCCCTGGCAAAGGCCGATGGCGCACATGAAGACGAGCGCGACGCCATGGCTCCGCGGCACGCAGAACGCCGCGATCATCACCACGCCGTACAGGCCGCACAGGCTCGAGATCGCGGTACGATACCCAAAACGTTGGGCGAGTCCGCCCGCCACGAAGTTCCCGGCAATCGAGCCGGCCATGATGACGGTGAGGGCGACGGCCGTCGCGGCATTCTTTCCCGCGGAGTCCAGGCTCAGGACTTCCGGCAGGCTGCGGATGTAACCCTGTTGCCAGTACATGAAGGTCCAATGCGCGGTCAGGGAAACACCGCAGATGGCCATCACGATGAGGGTGACGCGCCGGGTCGGGCCGCGGAACAGGTCGGCGATGCCGGGAGGCTTCTCGACGCTTTTGCGCGCCGCGTGCCATTCCTCCGGCTCGGGAACGGCACGGCGGATCCAGAGCACCAACAGCGCGGGCAACACGCCCACGAGGAAGATCCAACGTTCCGGGACTTCCTTCATGAGCCAACCCGCGGTGCAGGCGAGCAGGACGCCGACGTTCACTCCGGTCTGGAGCGTCGCGGCGATCCAGGGACGCCAGCGTTTGGGCCAGGTCTCGGAGAGGAGCGAGGCGCCCACGGCCCATTCGCCGCCGATGCCGAGTGCGGAAAGAAACCGGAACACCATCAGGTGCCACCATTCGTGCGATAACGCGGACAGCCCCGTGAAACTTGCATAGGTGAGGATCGTGAGGCACAGGGCGCGGCTGCGGCCCATGAGGTCGCCGATGCGGCCGAAGAACGCGCCGCCGAGCGCCCAGCCGACCAGGAACGCGGCGTTGATGATGGCGCCGTGGCGGCCCACCGAGGGGTCGCTCTGTTCCCGCGCCATCAAATGGGCGACGAATGGGATCGCGACCAGCGTGTAGATGTGCATGTCCAGGCCGTCGAACATCCAGCCGAGCCATGCGGCCAGACCGGACTTCTTTTGCTGGGACGAAAGGTCGCTCCAACCGTTTGCTTCGCTCATGGGGACGGCGGAGTGAAGCCGAGCGGATGCCGGTGAACAAACCCAATCCGGCGCGGTGTGGAGCGGCCGATCCGGGACGGTGATTGGCGCGGCGTGCGTGGGTGGCGGCGGCCCGCCGCCACTTGATGCAGGCATGGAGTCCGGGAACTTGTCGGGAAGTGGCACCGGGCCGGTGCCACCCACGGCATGTCGGATGAGGACACCTTGGCGACGTGGCCGCCGCGGTGACGCGGTGGATCGGAAATGTAGCGCGGGCGTCCTCGCCTGCGGTAGTCGCGGGCGTCTCGCCTGCGCGAGGCAGGGCTGTGTTGGGCGGGAAGGAAGCCTTGCGAGAAAGCGGTGTGGCGCCTTCCGGAGGCTTCCCACCGCACTCCGAAAGCGCTTCGCGCGCGGGCTTGGCGCGGGTTGGCGGCATGACGTAGAGCGGCCGTCCTCGGCTGCGCAGGAAGCACCGTCCCCGGTGCGTCGTGCCGCGGCTTGCGGGGCACGGGCGAGGACGCCCGTGATTTGCGCAGGCGAGGACGCCCGCTCTACACCCACCGCAGGCGGGGACGCCCGCGCTACATCGGGGCGCTACGTCGTCGCGCCCACCCAGCGGTAGCCGATCGCGGGTTCGGTGCGGATCAAACCGGGAGCCGCCGGGTCCGGCCCGAGTTTCTCGCGGAGATGCGCGACGTGGACCCGCAGGTAGTGGGTCTGCCCCGCCGCCTGCGGACCCCATACCTCCACCAGCAATTGTCGATGCGTCAAAACCCGGCCGGCATTCGTCGCGAGCAATCGCAGCAGCGCGTATTCGATCGGAGTCAGTTTGATTTCCGCACCGCGGCGCGTCACCACCCGCCGCGCCAGATCGATCTCGATCTCCCCCGCGCGCACGACGGATTCCGCGGCGCCCGGACTCGCGCGACGCATCGCTGCCCGGATCCGCGCAAGCAGTTCGCCGCCGTTGAACGGCTTCGTCACGTAGTCGTCGGCACCGGCGTCGAGCGCCGACACCATGTCGTCCTCCGAGTTTCGCACGCTGAGGATCACGACCGGCACGCGGCTCCATTCGCGGATCCGCCGCAGCACGTCGATGCCCTCGGCATCGGGAAGCCCGAGGTCGAGAAGGACGAGATCCGGACGGCGTTGCGCGACGGCGGCGATTCCCTCGGCGGCATCTGCCGCATCGATGAAACGATACCCATTGGCCTCGAGCGTGACGCGGAGAAGCCGTCGTATCTGGGGTTCGTCGTCGACGACCAAAACCGTCGGTGGAACGGGAATCGCGGGATCGGGAGTCATGCGGGTGAGTCCATGGGGGGCGGGGATTGCGTCTGCGGCAAGCGCAGGGTGAACACCGCGCCGCCGCCGGGACGATTCGCCGCGGAGACTTTGCCGCCCTGTGCCTCGATGAATCCGCGCGCGATCGCGAGCCCGAGTCCGCTCCCGCCCGCGGGCGCCCCGGGCGCGCGGAAGAATCGGTCGAAGATCCTCGGAAGGATTTCCTCCGCGATTCCCGGGCCGCGGTCACCGACGCAAAGGACGAGCACGCCTTCCTCGAGCGCGGCGTGGATCTCGATTTCCGTGCCGGCCGGGGTGTGGCGCGCCGCGTTGAGCAGCAGGTTCGCGAGCGCGTGCTGCGTCAGCGAGAAATCGAGGCGCGCGAGGACCGGGCCGCGGGGAAGGTCCGTGCGGACGGGATGCCCGGCCAGTTCGGCGCGGATCTCGCCGAGGGTGGTGTGGACGAGATCGTCCGCGTCGTGCCAATCGAGGCGCGGCCGCACATGGCCGGCGTCGAGGCGGGCGACGTCGAGGAGATTGCCGACGACGCGGTTCAAACGGGAGTTGGCTTCCTGGATCTCGCCGACGAGCGCGCGGCGTTGGATCGCGGTGGCGTCGGCGGATTCCGCGAGGGCGTCGGCAGCGCTGGTGCTGGCGGCGAGCGGCGTCCGGAGTTCGTGCGAGATCGAGTTGAGCAACACGCGTCCAAGGCGTTCGGATTCCGCGAGCAGCCGCGCGTGTTCCGCGGCGGCGCGAAGTTCGATGCGGTCGAGGACGAGCGCGGCCTGGCGTGCGAACGCCTCGAGCAAATCGCGTTGCGCGATGGACACCGAGCGGCCCGGGAGCGCGACGGCGAGCACGCCCAGGACGGAGCGTTCGGTGGCGAGGGGAAGATGGATCGCGCCCGAACCCGGAAGGTTGCCGGTGAAACGTCCCGCGGCCTTGCGATGGCGGTACGCCCATTCGGCGACGCCCAGATCCTTTTCGGAAAGTGCCAACGTGCCGTCCGGATGCGCGGCGAGTCCCGCGGCGGATGGAAGCGCCAACCCGACGGGCGACTGGAACGTGCGCCCCGCCTGCGCCACCAGATGCCAGACCACCTCGTCGCGCGAGCTGGCCTCCGCGAGGTCGCGGGTGAGCTCGTAGAGAGCCGTGGTGCGCGATTCGCGCGCGCGTTCGGAAACCTGCTGCGCCCGGATGCGTGCGACCAGTTGGCCGAGCACCAGGGACACGACGAAGTACATCGCGAACAGGACCGCGTCCTCGGCGCGCGCGATCGCCAGCGTGAAGCGCGGCGGCAGGAAGAAATAATTCCAGCCGAGCGCCCCGAGCGCCCCGGCCAGCAACACCGGCCCGCGTCCCACGAACAGCGCGAGGCCGACGACCGCGCCGAGGAAAACCAAACCCGGGATGCGGGGGCCCACGACGGCGTCGAGGCCGACGTTGGCGATGCCGGTGGCGGCCATGACGGCGGCGGCCACGAGGTATTGGCGTGGGTTTGCGTCGGCCGTCGGCAGCCAGACGCGATGCGGCGCCGGCGTCGCGGATCTTCCACCGCGCACGACGAGCACGTCGATGTCGCCGCTTTCGCGGACGAGTCGGGACAACGCGCGGTTCGCGGGCCAACCCGCCAGCCAACGGGCCGCGTCGGGTTTTCCGAAAACGATCTGGGTGGCGTTGTGCTCGCGCGCCACGCGCAGGAGGCCGCGGACCCGATCGTCGTCGGTCGTCGCGATCACCTCGGCCCCGAGTTCTCCCGCGGTCGCGAGATTCTTGGACAACTGCGCCTGCGCGGCCTCGGTGAGGGGAACCGTGTTGCCGACGTGGACCGCGAGCCAATCGCACCGGAGGCCGTCGGCCATGCGGCGGGTCCAGCGGATGAGCGGTTCCGAGAGCGGTCCGGGGCCGACGGCGACGAGGAGACGATGCGCGGTTTTCCAGGGACCGGGATCGGCATGGGTGCGACGGAGTTCCCGTGTGTCGGCACCGACGTGGTCGGCCACGAGGCGCAACGCGAGCTCGCGGAGCGCGGTGAGGTTCGATTCGCGGAAGAAATTGCGGGCGGCGATCTCCGCGCGTTCCGCCACGTACACGCGTCCCTCGCCGAGCCGGCGTATGAGTTCCGCGGGCGGAAGATCCACGAGTTCGAGGGTGGCGTCATCGATGACGCCGTCGGGGACCGTCTCGCGTATCTCCGTGCCCGTGATCTGCCGGACCGTTTCCGCGAGGCTTTCCACGTGCTGGACGTTGAGCGTCGTGAACACGTCGATGCCGGCGTCGAGCAATTCCGAGACGTCCTGCCAGCGTTTCGGATGCCGCGCGCCGGGCGCGTTCGTGTGGGCGAGTTCGTCGACCAATACCAAGCGCGGGAGGCGCGCGAGCGTCGCGTCGAGGTCGAATTCCGAGAGCGCGAGGCCGCGGTGGCCAAGATCCCGCCGCGGGAGCGCGGGAAGTCCCGCGAGCAGCGAATCCGTTTCGCGTCGGCCGTGCGTCTCGACGTAGCCCACGACCGTATCGCCGCCGTCGCGGAGTTCCCGGTGCGCCGCCTCGAGCATCGCGTAGGTTTTCCCGACGCCCGGGCACATGCCGAGGAACACCTTGAGGCGTCCGCGCCGCCGCGCCGATTCGCGGCGCCGGAGCGAGTCCAGCAACGCGTCCGGATCGGGGCGTCCGTCGCTCATGTGTTCACCGTGCGGCGTCCCGATCGGTTTGCCCATCCCGGTGGCGCTGGGTTTTCCGGAACGGCGTCGCGACCAACCACCACCAGAGCGGCGTCGAAAACGCGCAGCCGGCGTACGCGAGGAACGACGAGACGATGTCGAGCGGGTGCACGGCGTGGCGGTGGCAGGGCGTTCAAAGCCGGTCGAGGGCGAGGTTGAGGCGCAGGACGTTCACGCCGGGCTCGCCGAGGAACCGTGGGACCGGCGTCTCGGTGGATTCGAGCACAATCTGGCGCACCCGTTCCGGCGCGAGGCCGCGCTCCCTCGCGACGCGCGCGACCTGGAGTTCCGCGTTGGCGGGCGCGATGTGCGGGTCGAGCCCGCTCGCGGACGCCGTCACGGCGTCGGCCGGCACCGGCGTGTGGGTGGCGAGCCCGTTTCCCGCGCGATAGGCGGCGATGTTGGCGGCGATCGAGTCCGCGAGCTTTTTGGAAGTGGGCCCGAGGTTGCTGCCGCCGGATGCGAGCGCGTCGTATCCGGTGCCGGCGGCGGATGGGCGCGGGTGGAAATATTTGGCGGCGGCGAACCCCTGGCCAATCAACGTCGACCCGCGGACGGTTCCGTCGCTGCCGGTGACGAGGCTTCCCGCGGCGCGTTTCGGAAAACAAATACGGGCCAGGCCGGTGACGACGAGCGGGTACGCGCCGCAGCACGCGACCGCGAGGACGATGGTGGCGGCAAGGGCCGCGCGGATTCCCTGGAGAAGGTCTTTCATGGCGTCACACGAGATGGATTTGGACGAGCAGGAGATCGATGAGCTTGATGCCGGCGAACGGAACGAGGATGCCGCCGAGACCATAGACGAGGAGGTTGCGCCTCAGGATGGCGAGCGCGCCGAGCGGGCGATAGGCGACGCCGCGCAACGCGAGCGGGATCAACGCGACGATGACGAGCGCGTTGAAAATCACCGCGCTGAGGATCGCGCTGTGAGGGCTCGCGAGCCGCATGACGTTGAGCGCCCCGATCGCGGGAAACGTCGCCATCAACATCGCCGGGATGATCGCGAAATATTTGGCGACGTCGTTGGCGATGCTGAAGGTCGTGAGCGAACCGCGCGTCATCAGGAGCTGTTTCCCGATCTCGATGATCTCGATGAGCTTCGTCGGATTGGAGTCGAGATCGACCATGTTGCCGGCTTCCTTCGCGGCCTGCGTGCCGGTGTTCATGGCCACGCCGACATCGGCTTGGGCCAGAGCGGGCGCGTCGTTCGTGCCGTCGCCGATCATCGCGACCATGCGTCCGCCTTCCTGCTCGCGCCGGATCAACGCGAGTTTGTCCTCGGGCGTGGCCTCGGCGAGGAAGTCGTCCACGCCCGCCTCGGCCGCGATGGCGGCGGCGGTGAGTTTGTTGTCGCCGGTGATCATCACCGTGCGGATGCCCATCTTCCGCAGTTGGGCGAAGCGTTCGCGGATGCCGCCCTTGACCACGTCCTTGAGATGGACGACGCCGAGCACGTCGCGTCCGTCCGCGACCACCAACGGCGTGCCGCCGGCGCGGGCCACCGCGTCGACGTCGCGGGCCACCGCATCCGGAAAGCCGCCGCCCTCGCGATCGACGAACCCGCGCATCGCCGCGGCCGCGCCCTTGCGGATGCGTCGGGTCGCGTTGCCGTCCGCGCCCTCGAGATCGACGCCGCTCATGCGGGTCTGCGCGGTGAACGGCACGAAGCGCGCGCGTGCGTGCGCGACGTCGCGTCCGCGCAGTTGGAATTTGGCCTTCGCAAGGACCGCGATGCTTCGTCCTTCCGGAGTCTCGTCCGCCAGCGACGCGAGTTGCGCCGCGTCCGCCAAACGTTCGATGGCTATGCCCGGTGCCGGCAGGAACTCCGTGGCCTGGCGATTTCCCAGCGTGATCGTGCCGGTCTTGTCGAGCAGGAGGACATCGACGTCGCCCGCCGCCTCCACCGCGCGCCCACTCGTCGCGAGGACGTTCCGCCGAAGGAGCCGGTCCATGCCCGCGATGCCGATGGCGCCCAGCAGGCCGCCGATGGTGGTCGGGATGAGGCAGACGAGCAGGGCGACGAGGACGGGGATCGCGAACGCGACGCCGGAATAGGAGCCGAGCGGATGAAGTGTGACGCAGACCAAGAGGAACACGAGCGTCAGCGCCGCGAGCAAGATGGTGAGCGCGATTTCGTTCGGAGTCTTCTGGCGGCTCGCGCCCTCGACGAGCGAGATCATGCGGTCGAGGAATCCCTCGCCGGGATTCGCCGTGACGCGGATGCGGATCTCGTCCGAGAGCACGCGCGTGCCGCCGGTGACGGCGCTCCGGTCGCCACCGCTTTCGCGGATCACGGGCGCGGATTCGCCCGTGATCGCGGCCTCGTCCACCGTCGCGGCCCCGGCGATGACGTCGCCGTCGGCGGGAATCGTCTCGCCGGCCGCGACGAGCACGACGTCGCCCTTGCGGAGTTCGGCGGCATTGAGGGTGTCGACGGAGCCGTCGGGCGCGACACGCCGGGCCAAGGTGCCGACGCGTGTGCCGCGGAGGGAGCGGGCCTGGGCCTTGCCGCGGCCTTCGGCGACGGCCTCGGCGAAATTCGCGAAGAGGACCGTGAACCACAGCCAGACGGCGAGTTGCGCGACGAACCCGCGGTCGGCGGCGGTCGCCGTGAAGATCCCGAGGGTCGTGAGCACGGCGCCGACGAGCGTCACGAACATCACGGGGTTTCGGACCATCGAACGCGGGTCGAGTTTCCGGAACGCTTCCGCGACGGCGGGGCCGACGATGTTGCGGTCGAGGAGCGACGGGGCCTGGGTGTTCATTGGATGGACGTGTTGGGTTTCATCGAAGCGTTCCCTGCAGGGCGACGAAGTGTTCGACGACCGGGCCGAGAGCGAGAGCCGGCAGGAAGTTGAGCGCGCCAACGAGAACGACCGTGCCGATGAGCAGCACGACGAACGTCGGGCCCGAGACCGGGAACGTGCCTTCGCCCGCGGGCACGGCCTTCTTGCGCGCCAGCGAACCGGCAAGCGCGAGGATGGGAACGATCATCAGGTAGCGCCCGGCCAGCATGCCGATCGCAAGGGTGGTGTCGTACCAAGGCGTCGACGCGGTGAGCCCGGCGAACGCGCTGCCGTTGTTCGCGGCCGCGGACGAGAACGCGTAGAGGATCTCGCTCAGGCCGTGCGGGCCGGCATTGTTCAGTCCCGCGATTCCCCACGGGCTCGCGGCCGCCCATGCGGAAAACCCGAGGATCGCGACCGTCGTCGCCAGCAACGCGAGCATCGACATCTTCACCTCGAACGCCCCGATCTTCTTGCCGAGGTATTCGGGAGTGCGCCCGACCATGAGTCCGGCGATGAAGACGGCGAGCACGACGAAGACCAGCATGCCGTACAGGCCGGCACCGACGCCGCCGAACACGACCTCGCCGAGCTGCATGTTGAAGAGCGGCACGAGGCCGCCGATCGCGGTGAAGGAATCGTGCATGGAATTCACCGCGCCGCACGAGGCGTCGGTGGTGACCGTCGCGAACAACGCCGACGAGAAGATGCCGAAGCGGACTTCCTTGCCCTCGAGATTGCCGTCGCCCGCCGCGACGCCGAGCGCTTGGTGGATCGGGTTGCCGGCGGCCTCGGCCCACCACGCGACGAGGGTCCCGGCGACGAAAAGCAACGCCATCGCGGACCACACCGCCCATCCGTGGGCCTGGTTGCCGGTGGCGTGGCCGAGATACCAGGTGAGGCCGGAAGCGATCGCGAAAATCGAGAGCATCTGGATGAAGTTCGAGAGCGGGGTGGGATTCTCGAACGGATGCGCGGCGTTGGCGTTGGTGTAGCCGCCGCCGTTGGTGCCGAGCATTTTCACGGCGACCTGCGACGCCATCGGGCCCTGCGCGATGGTCTGCGTGTCGATCGTCTTCTCCTCGGTCAGCGCCTTGCCGTCCGCGCCTTTCACGACGGCGCCCGAGGCGTCGGTTTTCTCGACGGTGATCGTCGTGGGTTCGACGAGTCGGGCCGTCGTGTTGGGCGAGAAATTCTGGACGACGCCCTGCGAGACGAGGAACACGGCGAACGCGGTGCACGCCGGGAGCATCAGGTAGTAGGTGACGCGAACGAGATCGACCCAGAAGTTGCCGATCGTCGTCGCCCCGCGACGTGCGATCCCGCGGACCAGCGCGGCGGCAACGCCCATGCCGGTCGCGGCCGACAGGAAGTTGTGCAGCGTCAACGCGACCATCTGGGAGAACTGCGACATCGTCGATTCGCCCGCGTAGCTCTGCCAATCGGTGTTGGTGACGAAGCTGACGGCCGTGTTGAACGCGAGATGGGGCGGCAGCGAATCGAGTCCCGCGGGATTCATCGGGAGATGTTTCTGGAACCGAAGGATCGCGTAGGTGAACGCGATTCCGACGAGGCCGAGAATCAGGACGGAACGCGCGTACTGCCGCCAGTCCTGCTCGCGATCGGGCCGAATGCCCATCGCGCGGTAGGTGAGACGCTCGAGCGGACGGACGAGAGGGTCGAGCCAGGTGCGGCCGTCCGGGTCGAGCACCTGCACGAGGTAACGTCCGATGGGTTTCGTCATCGCCGCGAGCAACGCGACGAAGAGGGAGAGTTGGATCCAGCCGTTGGCGTTCATGAGGGTCGGGGTCAAAACTTTTCCGGGCGAAGCATCGCGTAGAGCAGGTAGGCGAACGCGAGGGCGGCGACGAGGGCGACGAGGGTGGTTTCCATGGGATCAGAGGCGGTCGCAACCGGCCGCGAGGAGTTCGGCGGCGACGAAGAACGCCGCGGTGGCGAGAAGGAAGGCGAGGTCGGGCACGGGAACCTTTCGTGGACGGGGCCGGACGATCCGGCCGACGCAGTCACGATGGCCGGGGCGACGGGCGCGCGGTAATCAAGAGGCGGCGCGGGGGCGTTAAGAAACCATCAAGGCGAACCGGTGGCTTGCAGTCCCGCGGGGTGGAGGCAGTCTTTGAAGAGTCGCCGGTCGCCAACGTCATGGATTCCCACAAGCGCCTTCTCTTCAACAACCAGGCTTGGGTTCAGAGAAAGCTCGAGGCCCGGCCCGATTTCTTCACCCGTCTGGCCGACAACCAGAACCCGGAGATCCTATGGATCGGCTGCGCCGACAGCCGCGTCCCCGCCGAGGAAGTCACCGGCGCGGATCCCGGCGAGCTCTTCGTCCACCGGAACATCGCGAACCTGGTGATCCACACCGATTTCAACGCGTTGAGCGTGATCGAGTACGCGACGGAGGTGCTGCACGTGAAGCACATCATCGTGTGCGGTCACTACAACTGCGGCGGCATCCGGACCGCGATGTCGCACCGGTACTTCGGGCTCATCAACAACTGGCTGCGCCACGTGAAGGACATCTATCGACTGCACGCGGCCGAGCTCGACGCGATCGTTGGCGAGGAACGTCGGCTCGAGCGGTTGTGCGAGTTGAACGTCGAGGAACAGGTCCATCACCTCGCGCAGGTCTCGTTCGTGCAGCGCGCGTGGCAGAAGGAAGGACGTCCGATGCTCCACGGCTGGGTGTACGACATCCACACCGGCTTGCTGAAGGACCTGATCAAGGTCAACCCGGGCCAGTTGCCGCATCCGACGTACGTGTACGAGTTCCCCGAGGACTGACGCGGAAGGGTGGGTGCGTGGCAGCCGTCGTGAGACGGTTGAACGAAACAAGGCCTCCCGCGCGAAGCGTCCCGCAGTCGCGGGATGGCAAGGCCTCGGAGGCCGCGACACCGCTTTTTGGAGAGGAGGAGCCTGTAGGCCGCGTGCCCCACGCGGCGTTCCTCGCGGAATTCCGAACCGCGCCTTGCTGTTTGCCTCGACGCCGGGTCGGGGGACCCAGCCTACAGTCTCGTGGGCGGCTTTCTGGTGGACGGGGACATTGCGAGGAAAGCGGTGTGGCGCCTTCCGAAGGCTTCCCACCGCAGTCCGAAAGCGCTTCGCGCGGGGGGCCGCCGATCCGATCCGCCGTCTCACGACGGCTGCCACGTTGCTGTCTGGCCTCAGAAATTCAGGCGGAGGGACGCCGCGAACGTGCGGCTGCGCGGGGGCTCGGCGTAGAAGTTCAGCGGGTTCAACCGGTGGTCGCGGTCGGTGAGATTCAACACGCCCACGCGGAGTTCCACGCTGCGTCGCGGCAAACGATAGCCGATCCACGCGTCGTGGATCCAAAGGCGGTCGCCGGGACGCGACGGATCGTAGCCCGCGCTCCACGCGTGCAGGAACGAGGTGTCCCAGCGCGCGAAGAATCCGCTCTCGTGCTGGTACACGGCGAACAAATCGAGGCGACCCAAAACCGCGCGCTCGTGTTGCTTGAGTTGCGCGAGGCCGTCGATGCCCGGTGGCAATCCGGGGAACCGTCCTTCCAGCGTCGATTCCGCGATGCGGTAGCGCGCGCCCAACGCCCAGTGTTTGCCGAGGAGTTGGTTGGCATACGCGGACACCGAGCGCTCCGTGAACGCCAGTGTCTGCCGCGCGGTCGTCGCCGTGTCGGGGAACGGGATCGGCGTGGAGTTCGAGAACGCGCCGACGTCGCGGTCGCCGCGCGACGAAAGCTTCTCCGCCTCGATTCCCAACGCGGTGTCGGTCCCGATCCGTTGGTCGAACCCGACGCCGATCGTCTCGAAGCGCGTGCCCGGCACGATGCCGACGGCGGACTCCGGCGCGAGGCTCCGGAACGCCGTGGTGAAGCCCGCGAGTTGCGTCGGCTCGAGCCGGATGCTGTCGTCGAAGTAGAGCCCGCCGAGCGATCGCGTGTACGCCGCGCGCAGTCTTCCGCTCGCCCATGGTTCCCACGACAGCGACGCGCGCGGCGTGAAACGATCGCGCGTCCGCGTGCCCGTCGTGATCGGCGGGAGATCCGAGTTCGACGGAAATTCCACGCGGTCGTAACCCACCCCTCCGCCGACGCGCAGCGACTCGATCGGATGCCATTGGTATTGGACGTAGGCCTTCGTGCGGCCGAAGTCGCGCGTCGTGCGACGCGAATCCAAAACGCCGGAGAACGCGCGCTCCACCGTCGCGTCGGTGTCCGCCGTGCCCGTCTGGTAACCGACGCCCGCGACCACCGCGTGGTGGTCGGTCTGCCAGAGTTGCTGGAGTTCCGCCGACTCGAGCGAGAAGCGGCCCGTGGATCGCACCGAATAAAACGGATCGAGCCCGGCGCCGACGATCGCGCCGCCGAAACGACGCAGGAACAGGACGTTGGCCGCGGGATCGTCGAGGTCGAGTCGGTCGTCGAGATGCGAGACCAGCAGCAGCGTGTCGTTGCCGGGCGACCACGCGTGGTGCCAGCCCGCGGCGAGATGCGGTTCCTGCCGTTCGCGGACGCGCAGGCCCGTGTTCGCGTCGGCCGGATCGAAATGCCGCGCCACGTCACCGGAATTGCCATCGAGAAATCCGGCCTGGATATAAACGGAGTCGTCGGGAGCGACCTGCTGGCGCGCGGTGGCGGCGAAACGATTCGAGAGCAAGTCGGAATTCGGACGATCGCCGCGGCGCGAGACGTATGCGGAATCGAGCGCGTAGCCGAAGCCGCCGTCGGTGCCATGCACCGTCGTGTCCTGTTCCCAATCGCCATTGCCCCGGTACTCGGTGAGCGACGAAAGGCCCAGCGGGCGCGGGTCGAAATAGCGCAGGCGATCCTGGACGGAGAGTAGTTGGGAGAGATTCCCGCCACCGGGCGGCGCGAGGAGATTGGCGACCAGCAGCTCGCTTTCACGCGCGGTCTCGAGGCGCAGGTCGAAGCGGTTGGGATCCTCGCGCGACTGAA
>JANYDN010000149.1 GCA_025363585.1 Verrucomicrobiota bacterium
CGTTGTTCGCGGCGCCGATCGAAAGGATTCCCGCGGTGACCCCGAGGTCAATGCCACGCGCGGTGACGTTGAACTTTCCGGGACCGCCGACTTGGTAACCCGCGGGCGGGCGCACCGGCACGTCCTGGCTCCGCGCGTAGAGATCGTTGAGGACGACCGTCGGGAGGAAGGTGGCCGGCACGGTCACGGGATCCCCGTTGGCATCGACGATCACGGTGCCGCTGCCGACAATGCCGGGCGTTCCGAACTCGTAGGTGCGGACCTTGAAGCTCAGCAACGTCGACAGCAGGTCGTCCGTCATGCGGCCGCGATAGCCGAGCACGCGTGTCGCCGCATCGTAGGTGAACGCGGCGTCGCCGGCGGAAGGCTCCGCGATCTGCAGCAACGACAGGTCCGGCGGCGCGACGTCCGGCGGCAGCGTGACGAACGTGTAGTCGTTGCGGTTCCGGATGTCGCCGTGCACGACGAGTTCCGTCCGGTCCGACGCCGAAAGGTTCTGCCCGACGAGACTGGTGTTGACGACATCGCCGCCGGCCTCGATGCGGCTGGCCTTGGGAATCCCGATGATCAGGTTGCGGATCGAACCGTCGATGTGGAGTTCCGCCGGCGTCGCGTCGCCCATGTGCACCGGCACGGGCGCGTGGTCCTGCAACCCGAACTGGCCGCTCGCGAACGTGAACTGCCGCGACGCGCTGTCGGAGAGAACCAACTCGTACGTGCGGCCCTCCTCCTTGGAACGCAGGTCGCCGCCGGCCGTCGTCGCGAGGTCGAGCTGGCCCACCGGCGACGGGAAAAGGTCGACGTTGTTGCCGAGCACGATCCCGCCGGCGCCGGCGCGGATCCGCAGCGACGGCGCGTACAGGATCGGCACGTTGTCGGACGGGTTCCGCGGAAGCGACGCGCCCAGAAGCGTCACGGCGTCGACCGCGTTCAGCATCACCGCCGCCGTGTCGTCGTAGTCGAAGCGATGGAACGTCGGCGTGTTCTGGTTGCCGACGCGGTTGAAGACGCCGTTCGGATTCCGCACTTCCTGCAGGGTGATGTCCGTCGCGTCGACCTGCCACGAACCCTTCGCGAGGCTGAGCGCGAGCTGGCGGTTGGCGTCGCCCGCGTTGCCGCCCGCGACGATCCGGCCATCGCCGTTCCGCACCACGAAGTGCCCGTAGACATTGCCGCCGGCGACGATGTCGACGTTTCCGTGTTCCGCGCCGAACGCGCCGGAACCGCCGTCGGTGTGGTTGCCGACGAGCGTCGGGAGAAAGCTGATGACATCCTTCCCGGCGTGCAGCGAGACGTTGCCGCCCGCGGCGGTGCTGATGCCGCCGAGACCATCGCTCGCCGTGTAGCCGTCGCCCTGCGTGGAGAACCGGAACCCGTCCGGCGTCGTGCCGGTGTTGATGTTCCCGGAAACCGTCGTCGCGTCGATCGACCCGCCAGCGGTCGTGCGTACGAACCCGCGGTTCACGGTGAGGTCCTTGCCGGCGCCGAGTTCGATGCGTCCGTCGGTCGCGGAGACGAAGCTGCTGCCGTTGAAAAGTATCGAACCCGTGCCCGGCGTGGTGCCGCCGCCCGCGGTGAATTTTCGCCCGGCGAAGAGGCCGACGCTCCATCCGTTGCCGGCCGCGATGCCAGCGTTCGCGGCGAACACGATGTCCTTGCCAGCCTCCAGCGTCAGTCGCGCACCAGGGACAAGCGTGTCGGCAAGGCTCCAGAACGCGTTCACCGAAATGTTGTTCTTCGCCTGCAAGGTGATCGTCGAGAAGCCGTCGAACGCCGTGGGATCGAACGTCAGCTTGGTGCCGGGATCGGTCGCCCCGACCGTGCCCGTCCCAGGATTCGAACCGCCCGACGCGATGACGATGTCGGTCGGGTCGATCAGCAAACCGCCGGCCGTCGAACCCGTCGCCGCGGACGCGTCGAGACGGGATTTTATCGAGGCGAGCGTTTCGGCGGAGACCTCGATCTGCCCGCCGTCCCCGCCGAGGCCGCCGCCGCGCGCGGAAATCCGCGAGCCGGGCGCGTCGGAATAGGTGCCGGCCGATTGGATGCGGATGTTTCCCGCACGGCTGGTTGCGTTCGCGTCGCCGTCCGTGGAGATCACGGAATTCGGTCCGAGCACGATTGATTCGGACGCCACCAACTCGACGACGCCGTTGTGTTCGCGGATCGAGTTGGCCTGGACGAGCCCGTCCTGGTTCACGACCCGGGCGCTGAGCGCGATGGTGCCGGCGTCCGCGATGAGTTTGCCGCGGTTGTCGACCGACCCGGAAGGGAGGCTGACCTTGGCGCTGAGGCCGCGTCCGTCGGGGCGTTCGGAGACGAGGACTTCCTTGCCGGCGTAGAGGCCGAGGTTGCCGTCGGGCGCGGTGAGCACGCCGTGGTTCTCGATCTTTTCGGCGACGAGAAAAACCGATCCGCCGCGTTCGGCCTCGAGATGTCCGTAGTTGATGATGCTGGCGAGCGGGGGCGCGACGCTGAGGTTCCACGAACCGCCGGTCGCGAAATCCGCGGGTGGCCCGCCGGCCGTCGTCGCGACGAAGCTCGCGGCCTTGACGACGGAGTCGGGTCCGAACCAGAAGCCCGCCTGGTTGGCGAGAACCACGATCCCGTTCGCGTGGATGCCGCCGAAGATGGTCGACGGGTTCGGGTCGATGACCTGGTTCCAGGCGATGGACGCGGCGGAAGGTTGGTGAAACGTGACGGTCTCGCCGGCGCCGACGTTGAACGTCGACCACTTCAGCACCGCGCGATCGGAACCGACGTTGACGTTGAGGTTCGGTCCGCTGGGTGTCGCGGTCGCCGTGCCGGAAACGACGGTGAGTCCCGTCGGGCCGGCCCACGCGGAGCAGCACGCGAGGAGTCCGCCGACGCCGGCGCCAAGACGCCACACGGCATTGGCGGCGCGGTTTTCGGGATGAGCATTCGGATTCATGGGCGGTGGCGTGGTTTGGGAAACGTCAGAACTGTGCGCCGATGCCGAAGTAGAAACGGAAATCCCCGCGTCGGGCCTGCGCGGCGTCGGTGAGCGCCCAACCCACGGTCGCGCGGAAATCGAGGATGTTCCCGATGCCGCCGCTGAAGCCGAGGCCGGTGCCCCAGAGGCGGCTGGTGAGGTCGGGGCCGGACATCGCCGCGACGTAGTTCTCGCCGTAGTCCATGAAGGCGAGCCCGCGGACCTGGAACGGCAACCGGCCGTCGACCATGCCGATGTCGTAACTCGGTGTGCGGGGCTCGGCGACGACGCGCCAGCCGCGGTCGCCGAACGATCCGCCTTCCTGGTAGCCGCGGACGCCGGAGCTTCCCGCGAGGCTGAAGCGCTCGAGGCTCAGCACCGAGTGGTTCACCCATTGCCCGTCGGCGCGGAGTTGCATCGTCCAGTCGCCGCCGAGTTTCTGGTCGCGCACGGCGCCGGCTTGGACCGCGATGAACGTGCCGTTCACGCGGGTTCCCGCCGCGTTGACGTAGTCGGCGGTTTTCGAGAACGGGCTGCCGGCGACGTTGCCGACGAGGCCGAGGCCGACCGACGTCGATCCGGTGCGGTCCGAGCGCGAGAAGTCGACGCGGGCGGAGAGCGGTAGGTAATCGACGGTGCCGGCGTGTGTCTTTTGCGGGCTGGCAACTTCGTTGCGTTTGGGCGTCACCTCGCCGGTGACCAGATTGGTCGCGAGAAACTCCGTCGCGAAATTGTTGGTGTTGTAGCTGGCGAACGCGAAGTGCTTGAAATCGAGTCCGACCTGCAACTGCGGCTTCCAGCCTTTGAGCTCCGGCAACGGCTTCGACCAGCGGATGCCGACGTCCTCTACCAGCGTGGTGTTGCGGCCGGAGTCCTGCGAATATAGCGCGACCGGCGGCGGGCTAAGCTGCTGGAGCGGCCCATACTGGACGCCGGAATCGAGCGTGAACCGGCTCGCGAAGATGTTGACCTCGCCGCGCGGCGACGCGGGCGGCAGGCGGAATTTGCGGCTGCCTTCGTCCCAACCAAAGCGCGTCGGATCCGCCGCCGCCACGTCCGTCAACGCCTCGGGTTCGCCGACCGGAAACCGATAGAACGCGGAGTAGCTGGCGACCAACGGGCTGTCGAAAGGCTCCCACGACGCGCGGTCGCGGAACGCCTGCGGCGAGAAACCGTACTGGAGCCCGATCGAGTGCTCGCGCTGCCAAAGATTGTTGTACTGGATCGTGCCGTTGCCGCGGAGATCGGGCGTGCCGGGCAGGGCGAGGTTGTTGAGTTCGAAACGCCCGTGCAGCGGCAACTGGTCCTTGACCTTGAGCACCACCGCCGACGTGCCGGGCTCGGGTCCGGGCTGGATCTGCGGGTAGATCTGGCGGTCGCGGTTCGCGTTCGCCGCGTCGAGTTCCGCCTGGAACAATTTGCCGTTGAGAAAAATGTTCGTGCGCAACCCGGGCAGCGCGCGCCGCACGTTGTGGGTGTCGAACCACCGGTTCCCCGTGACGTTGATCTCGACGAGTTTTCCCTCGACCACCTGCACGCGCACCACGCCGTTGGTGAGCGTTTGCGGCGGCAGGTTCAGCGAGACCGTCGCGAAGCCGCGCGCGCGGTATTCCATCTGCAGCGCGGCAAGTCCCTTGCGGACGGTGTCGAAGTCGATCGCCGCGCCCGTGAAAGGGCGGAGGACGGACTCGACGACGTGGGTCGGGAGCAACGTGTTGCCGGCGACCTCGTAGCGATCGATCGAGAACGTCGTCCTGGCGGGCGCGATGGTCGCGGGAGCGGCCGTGGGCTCGGCGGCGCCGAGCGGGCCGACGTGGAAAAACACGACGACGAGTGCCGCGATGGCGACGGCGCGGTTGATCCCGCCGCGGCGGCGCGTGCGGGATTCGAGCGCCTGGCGGCGCCAATCGGTGGGGGTCATTCCGAAACGGCGTTTGAAAAGGGCGTTGAACAGCCCGAGGTGGCGATAGCCGCTCTCGAGCGCGATCTGGATGATCTTGGCGTTGGATTCGCGGAGGAGTTCGCGGGCTCGGATGAGGCGCAGCTCGGTCTGGCGTGCGCGGAACGAATGGCCCGTTTCCTCGCGGAAAAGGCGGCTGAAATGCCGCACGCTGCATCCCGTTTCCCGCGCGAGATCGTCGATCGAATGCTCGACCAATTCCGCCTCGGGATGGCGCGCGAGCCATTGCCGCACCCGTTTCCGCGCGTCGTCCGCGATTTCCGCCGCGGGCGATTTGCCGGCGAAGGTCTCCGCCAGCGACTCGGCCACGAGACGGATCATCCGGCATCGGAGCAGGAAATGATCGGCCGGCGTCGGATCGAAAATGCGGCCGAACTCCTGGGCCGTCGTGCTCTCCGGCGCGAACAACCGCGCCTTGGGCCGCGTGGCCGCGATGGTTTCCAACCGCTGCCGTTCGCCGTGGGACAACAGGCCCGCGAGGTGATCGAGCCGGACGCTGGACCATCGCGCCGTCACGGGGCCCATCTGGCTCGCGAGGATACCGGCGTCGGAACCCGGCGCGGCGAGGACCACCGCCCCGTCGGGAATCTCGAAGTCGCCGGCCGCATGGCGCCAATAGGCGATGCCGTTCGTGGCCTGCGCGAGGACCCAGCCGTCCGCGGGCGCGCTCCACCGCCCGCCCCGCGCAAGCGTCGTCTGATGGCAACTGAGTCCCGCTTCGTATCCCATGAACGGGGTGACGGTGCCGGGCTTTCGCGTCGGGAATATGTCGGAATTGGAACGAGACGGTGAAACAGCGGCCCGGAAAAAAGCAAACCGGGCGCGGGGACGAATCCCCGCGCCCGCCGTTGGAGAACCGATATGCCGCTTGCGCTCAGAGACCCGTGATCGGGCCGCCGTCGGAGTTGCGGACGACCTTCATCGTCGACACCTGGACGCTGGTGGTCGAGGTCGCGAGGTTCGTGTCGATCGCCTTGGCGAGGCCGTTGCTCGCGATCGGGTTGCCGGGCTTCGAGATGCCCTTCAGCAGCGTCAGCTTGGTGTTGCTGAGGCCGGGCCGGGCGAAGATGTGCTCGTACGACCAGAAGCTGTACGCGCCGTTGCGGACGTTCTCGAAGCTGAACGGAACGCCGTTGAACGTGAGCCGGTTGTTGCCGCCGTTGACGGAGTTGGAGTCACTGATGCCGAGATACGCGACGAACGGTCCCGTGGCCGTCGAGGTGTTCAACACCGCGGCAAGGGAACTGCCGCTCGAGAACCCGACGGAGTCGATCGTGGGCGTGTTGCCGGCCAACTTGTAGAGGCTCGAGTCGGCGTTCGCGCCGTAGCCCGTGTCGGACTGCGCCACGATGCGCGTGCCGGAAACCTTGTTGCGGCCGGCGAGGTAGACCGTCGACGCCGCGTCCGCGGCATTGCCGGTGAGGATGGACAGCGGGACGGAGCCGGCGCCGAGGAGCGCCGAGGCCTGCTGGTGCGTGAGGTTCGAGATGCCCGTGGTGCCGCCCATCGTGCCCTTGGTCCACGCGAAGGCGACGATCCCGACGGAGACGTCGTCGAGATTGGCGTAGCCGGATCCGCTGTTGTAGTCGGTCGTGTCCTGGAACACGTCGCACAGGGCGAAGTCCGCCGACGTGTTCGCGTCCGTGGTACCGTCGGCGTTCAGGTAGGTGGGCTGCGTGATGCCGGCGGGATTCGGGGCGTTGAGGAGGTTGATGACGCCCTCGACGGAGCCGGAGTAGGCGGTCTTGATGGTGACGCTCTGGATGCCGTACAGGGTGGGAATGGTGCCGACGAACGTGACTTTGCCCGCGCCGGACTGCGGTCCGGCCGGGGTCTGGGTCGTGAGGTTCGCGCCGTAGAGCGCCACGATCGAGTTGTAGGTCGCGGCCCGGAAGGCCGTCGATCCGCTGATCTTGATTTCGACTTGGGCCTGGGCGCTCAAACCGCCGAGGACGGTGGCCGCGAGCAAGGCGGGCAGGTGAAGGGACTTCATGATGGGTCTGTGGAGTTCGATGATTTTTTGGTGAAGACGGTGGGAAAGTTCAGGCCTTGGCCACCGGGCGGCGGCGCAGGAAGGCGAATGCCGCGAGGCCGATGCCGGCGATCGTGGCGTAGGTTTCGGGCTCGGGCACCGCCATGAAACGGAGCGTGCCGTCGCTGCTGAGGGTGATCGACGCCACCCATTCGCTGTCGGCGGAACCGGGAACGATCCTGAACAGGTCCTCGTGGATCGTGACGCCCGGACCGAACACCGCCGCGGTGGTCGTCTCGGCGTTGCCCTGGAACTGGCCGTTGAAATTGCCGAGCGGACCGTTGCCGGAAGGCGTGCTGCCGACCCAACGGCCCACGGTGTTGTTGTTTCCCGAGCCGATGCGGACGACGCCGTCGGCGAGAACGTCGGTGGGGGTGATGCTCGCGGCGGTGACGCCACCGTTGCCGAGCGACGAGATGCGGGTCGCGGTCAGGCCCTGCGTGCCGCTGCCCTGGGGCGTCCACGGCGTGGCGATCCCCGTGATGGCGTCCGGCGTGCGCGTGATCCACAGCGTGTTCAACGGCGTGCCGGCGGTGAAGCGGTTGGCCGCCTCGCCGCTGAACTTGAGGGTGCCGAGGTTCGGGAACGTCGTCTTCAGCGCGGACGCGTTGCCGATGACGATGGCTTGATGGGACAACAGCGACGTCTGGACGAGCGTGTCGACGTTGCCGGCGTCCACGAGGAGCGAGAACGGCGCGCCGCTTTGGCGGAACCCGATCAGGAGGTCCTGGTCGTGGTAGGCGAAGCTTTGGGCGGAGACGCCCGTCGCTCCGATCGCGGCCAACAGGCAGCCGCCAAAGGCGATTCTGAATTTCGAACGGTTCATGAGATCAGTGATGGTTTTGCGGATCGTGTCCCGTGATTTCCCAATCCCGGGGCCACGTCATCCTAGGGAGTCCGTTCCGCGTTCACTTCCACTTGCGGGCCACCCATCCGCACTTTCCCGCCGGCTCGTCCGCATGCGTCCCAACCTTTGTTTGCAACGGGTTCGTTCATCGATGCGGCGCGGGAAGGAGCGGGGTCGGGCATGTCACCTTCAGGTAACCGTTTCAGGTTCGTGCGCCGTCGCGACCCGCGCCCGCGGAGTTCAGCGCGTTCCGACGACGCCGTAGAATCCCGTCTCCGCGGACGAATCCACCGTGAGCGAGAGCGTCGTTCCGTTCGCGGTCACCGCCGCGCCCACCGGGGTCCACGTCGACTGCGCGCCCGCGAGCACGTCGCCCGGGGCCTTGACCAATTGGTAATGCGCGCCCGCCTCGGCGGCCTCGACCATGATCGTCGTGGTGTTGTTCTCGCGCGTGACGCCGGCGATGCGCGGCACTCCCAACGGGGGCAGCGTGCCGCCCGCCGCGTGGAAGCTCAGCGTGCCGGCGGGCAACAATTCGAGATAGCCGAGGTACTTGGAATCGCCCGTGCCCGGCACGATCTCGTACAGGTCCGAGCGGATGGCATCCGTTCCCGAGGAGAAGTCCGACGCGGCAATGTTCTCGGTGTTGCCCTGGAACGTGCCCTTGAAATTGCCGCTCCCGATGTAGGTCGTGTAACCGTTCGGGCTCGCCGCGGGAATCACCACCGCGGTCGCGGCGTTGTCGTCGCCCGGTTTCGTGTTGCCGCTGTAGGTGTACACGCCGGTGCCGACGCTCGCGATGCGCGACGCGGTGGTGCCGAGCGTTCCCGCGCCCTGGCGACGCCACGGCGTGGATTGTTCCGCAAGGTCCGTGCGCCGGCGAGTGGTCCAGAGGGTCTGGAACGGATGGTCGCCGTCGCCGTCGACGCGCACCGCCGCGAACGCCGCCAGACCGACCGAATCGGCGTTGCCGAACGCGTCGGCGAACTGCGTCGCGGTGTATTCGGTGACGGGGATCACCGCGCCCGCCGCGGCGGAGTAGAACCGCGATACCGAGCCGAGATTCACGACGAGTTCCGACGCCCCGCCGGTCTTGCGGAGACCCACGAGGAGGTCGGGCGGGAAGTTGGTGGCGGCGAACTCGAACGGCGCCGCGGCAAGCCGCGCGGCAAGGAAGACGGCGGGAAAACCTAGGAGGATGGACGTTTTCATTTTGGTCACAACGAGCGTCCACGATAGGCGCGGGGCCGCGTCCGGGACCGTCGGTTTGCCGCCACCGCACGGCGGTATTCGGCCATCGATTGGATCGCGCCGAAGCGCGCCCGCGCGGCGTTCCCGAAACACCGCCTTGCGATGGCCGCGGGATCGCCGCGGTCGCGTCGCAGGCATGTAACTTGTCCCCGGCCACCGCGGCCCATAATAGAAAGCGAGTGTCAACGAACCGCCCATGGATCCGTGTCGCGCACGGCGCGATCGCGCTCTTCTGGGCAAGCGGGCATGCTCCCTCCGCCGTTCGGGCAGTCGGCACCCGGGCGTCCCGCAACGAGTATGCGGTGCCGGGCTTCGCGACACGGGCGACGACGCAGCCTTCCGACTTTGGGCTCGTGGAATTGGGCAACGCGAACATCCCCGGCGCCATCGCGTCCTCGGACGCTTCCGAAGGGTTCGAAATGCTTTCATCGTCGCGCCGGCTTCGTCGGGGCGCGTCGTTCGCGGACGGCCGACGGGCGGCCTCACGCGCCTCCGCCGCGGTGTCGGGCGATGGCGATCCTATGGAAGCACTCGGGTCGCCGGGACGGGGAAACGATTCCGGCCACGATCCCAAAAACCGGCGCGGCGACTCGGTGATCTCGCGCGAGGACGAGTTGTTCCGCTCGAAACATGGCGCGGCGGCCTACAACGATTTGCTCCGGCAACGGCACCGCGAGGAAATGTCCGTCGCCGGGATGTTGCCGGATCCGGTGCAGCCATCGACGCAACCGGATCGGTCGGAAACCATGCCCTCCCCAGTCACGACGGTCACCTCGACCCCGGTGGGCAATGGCTCCGGTTCTCAAGGCATCCCGTCAGTCGTCGTCGATCCGACGCCTGCCGTGGTTCCGGGTTCAGCGGGTGTGGATCCATTGGTCACGCCCTCAGGCTGGGCGTTTCCCGGTGATGTCCTCGCGCCGCCGGTCCTTCGCATCGTGTCGACGAAGGCGGGCCGCCAAATCTCGGTGGTCGGCCCGCCGTTGTCCGGCTGGACGATCGAGCACGCCGACACATTGCGCGACCCGCGCTGGCAAGCGATCGGCACGACCCGCGCCGATGGAACCCTGCGTCTCGAAGGGTCGGCAGTCGACACCGGCTTCTGGCGCGTCCGCTCTGCCGTTCGCTAGCCGACTGGCCACTGAAAACTGAAAACTCCCCCCCGGCCCCTCACTTCGCCTGCACCACGCGGTAATATCGTCCGGCGTCGATCCCGCTCCGCGTGTCGGACAGCGTGATTCCCACGGAAAGTCCCCCCTTGGTATCCACGACCGACCACGACGGGGTTTCCAAACCGTCGGTTGATTCGAGTCGGTACACCTTGCCCCCCGCCGTCCCGATGACCCGCACGTCGATGCGGTCGGACGTGGCGTTGATGCCGTCGATTTGAAAATAGGCAAAGAGGTCGCGGAGGCCGCGCGCGTTGAGGGCGTCGCCGAGATACGGTTGTAATTGGAACACGTCCTGGACGGTCCGCAGCGTGTCGCTGTGGGTGTACTGGATCGCGTTGTGGTACCCGCCGCCACGCCCCTGCGGCGAGACGACGATGCACCCGATGGGCCCGTCGCCGCTCGAACCCGCGGCGCCCTCGGTTCCCTCGTCCCAGGTGACGATCAGCAGTCCGTCGCGTTTGAAGGCCGCGGAAGCGAGGATCACGGGAACGTTCGCGGCGAGCCAACGATCGCCCTGCAGCCGGGTGCTCGGGCTGCCCGGGGTCAGGTTGTGCATGTCGTTGGTCAGGTTCGGGGTGATGAAATTGTAATTCGCGACGTGGTCCGCGGCGAGGTCGGCCGCCAGTTCGGGGAACGGACGGATGTGGTTCGTGACGTAGGCGCGGTTGGTGTTGATGTTCTGGAAGAACATGAAGGGAACATGCCGTACCGCGTACTCGCCGGAATTCGCGATCGGGATGGTATCGCCCGGGATGTCTTCCGCGTACGCCTTCCACAAGATGCCCGCGGCGTCGAGTTGGGCGGGAAGATGTTTCGTGGTCCGCTTGGTGTTCGTCGCGGGCGAATGGTCGTCGAGGATCCCGAAGTTGGTCCCGGCCACGAGCCAGAGGTAATTGGGCTCGCTCGGGTGGATCTTGGAAGGATTGCTATAGGCCGTCGCGTACGACGCCTTCGGGAGCAATTGTTTGTTGACATAAGGGCAATTGGCGCTGCCGAAAATGGTGCTCCAATCGTGGTTCTCCATGAGGATCACGAACACGTGCCCGACGCCGGGATACAGCGGGTCCGCCGAGCGGGCGGGACCGGCCACGAAAACAAACGCCAACGCCAACTTCCCGATCAGCGGTGCAAGCCGTGCCCACAGCGGGCGTGGGAAATGTGTGGAATCCACGCGGCAAACGTAGCAATGCAAATGCCACAATCCGACCGGAATCCGCGCGCCGACATACCCGACGCCGGGCGCCAGGCGGCCGCGTCCGGTCCCAGCCGGAACGATGCAGTGGAAACCGTGGGTGGCGGCAGCCTGCCGCCACTATCGGCACCGAGCGGCTACCGGCTGGTGTTGTCCGTCCACGCAGCGTCATGGACCCGGTCCTTCGCCTGCCGCTGGATCTGCACCGTGTCCGAGCCGCCTTCCGCGGGCATTGCCCGGTAGAGCGTCTCGAGGGTTTCCTCGATCGCGTCCGCGTGCCGCCGCCGGAAGCGCCGGATCGCCGGACCGTCGGGAAGGTCCCGGCCGAACGCCTTCGCCAATTCCGGATCCTCCCCGATGCGCCGCGCGATGTCGTCCGAACGGAAGATCCCGCGTTCGTAGCAATAGGAGATCAAACCCAGCATCACGGCCAGCGGCAGGTCGGTGCCGTCGTCCGCAGGAACGGCGGGATCGGCCGCCTTTGCCGCGGTCTGCACCGCCGCCCGCTTGATGATCATCGTGGCGCCCTCGGGTTGGCCCGGCACCGGGGCGTCCGCGCCCGCGAATTTCCCGAGATGAAGCTCCCGGGTTCCCCCGGTGCCCGCGCTGTTGTCTTGGTTCGGTTGCATCGACGTTCGTTCCCGCCTGCGCATACCGAAACGGTGACGGTCATGGCAAGGATCCGGACCGTCCGTAACGGACTATTAATATGGGCGACGCGCGATCGACATATAAGAGCCCGTCTGAAAAGTAGGAAGGGGTCCTGTTTTCGGGGAAAGGGTTCGATGGCGAGGCGGCAAGTCCGAGGAAGTCCCGCGAATGCGCATGCGCGTCAACCTAAGCTGGAATCCAGCAGCATGCCGTGGGTGGCACCGGCTCGGTGCCACTCGCCAGCCA
>JANYDN010000239.1 GCA_025363585.1 Verrucomicrobiota bacterium
ACCGTCGGGGTCGCGGAAAAACGGGCGCGGCTCGAACGCCTTTGGCTCGACCGTCCGTGGACGGTCCTCGGCGTTGTCGCCGTCATCTGCGCCGTCGCCGCGGCCAAGTGGCCGGCCGTCACCTTCGATTACAACCTGCTCCACATGCAGAGCGAGGGGCTGCCCTCCGTGGTCTTCGAGCACAAGCTCGTCGCGGCGTCCGAAAAATCCGTGCTCTACGGCGCGATCATGGCCGACTCGCTCGAGCAGGCGGCGGACCTCGCGCGTCGCGCGACCAACCAGCCAACGGTCGCGAGCACGGAGTCGATGGCGCGGTTCCTGGTCGAGGACCAACAGCGCAAGCTGGGCCTCGTCCGCGACGTCAAGCGCACGATGGAGCCGCTTGATTTCCAACCGGTGGACCCGCGGCCCGTCGAACTCGACGAGCTCAGCCTCCGGCTCTGGTCGTTCGGTGGCATGCTGGGGCTCGCCGAGGACGAGGTCTCGAAGACGGACGAAAAGGAACTGGCCGCGAGCCTTCGTTCGCTCCGCGTGGCGATCGACGGACTGCGCGCGGCGATGTACCGCGGCGACACCAATCGCAACGCGATCCAACTCGGCGCCTTCCAGCGCGCCTTTCTCCAGGACGTCCAGGACACGTTCGCCGCCGTCAAGACACAGGACGCGTCGGGACCGCTCCGCGTCGAGGATCTGCCGCCCTCGTTGCGCGGACGCTTCGTGGGGGTCACCGGGAAACACCTCGTCATGATCTATCCGCGCAGCAACGTGTGGGACCGGGTGCCGCAGGAAGCGTTCGTGAAGGAACTCCGCGAGCTCGACAAGTCCGTGACGGGAACGCCCGTCCAGTTGCTGCTCTACACCACGCTGCTGAAGAACTCCTACGTCGAGGCCGCGTGGTGGGCGCTCGGTGCCATCGTCATCCTGGTTTTCTTCCACTTCCGCGCCGTCACGCCCGTCGTGCTCGCGCTGCTGCCCGTCGCGATCGGCGCGTCGTGGATGGTCGGGTTCATGGGATGGACCGGCATCCCGTTCAATCCCGCGAACATCATGACGCTCCCGTTGGTCATCGGCATCGGCGTCACCAACGGCATCCACATCCTCAACCGGTTCGCCGAGGAGAAGAACCCGGGGATCTTCGCGAAGAGCACCGGCAAGGCGGTGTTGGTCAGCGGGCTCAACACCATCGCCGGATTCGGCAGCCTGATCCTTGCGGACCACCGCGGCATCCGGAGCCTCGGCTGGGTCATGGCGGTCGGCACCGCGACGTGCATGATCGCGGCGCTCACGTTCCTGCCCGCCGTGCTCACGCTGCGCGAGCGGCGGGCGAAGGCGAGGCAGCCAGCGTAGCCGCCGCGGTGACGCGGTGGACGGGCATGCCGTGGGTGGCACCTTCCCGGTGCGCCTCGCTCTGCCTCGCCTGCGCGGGCCTGGCTGCTCGCCGAAGCCAGACGCGGGCGGGGACGCCCGCTGTTTGCGCAGCCGGGGACGGCCGCCCCACGTCACGCCGTCGCCTTGGGTCCTGCATCACGAGACTGTAGGCCGCGTGTCCCCACGCGGCGTTTGGTTCAACGTCCGTGGGTGGCGACGGCTCTTCGCCAGGGAACGCGAGTGGAACGCCGCGTGAGGGCACGCGGCTACACGCGGCGGAGAGCTCCCATGGGTCCGCGGCCCCACGACCGCTGCCACGCCACGATCCGCCCCGCCTCACTTCGGCACCACGTTCAGCGTGTAGTACGCGACCGGATGCACCAGCGCTTGCCCGGTCCGGTTCCTCACCCCGGGCAACTTCAATTCGTGGATGTGTCCCGCCACCATCCCCGTCCGCAACCGGACCGTCTTGCGGTCGGCCGACACCTCCGCGCCGCGCAACTCCGGTTTGCCCGCGTCGACTTCGGGCGAGCCGTAGTCGGCGCGATAGACATAGGTGTAGTCGGCGAGCGTGTACGAAGCCGTGTTGCCGGCGGTCGCGGGATCAACGGGCTCGGTGAATTCCAACTCGAATCCATCGGGCTTCGCGCGCATCTCGCGGATCTCGAACGGCGTTTTCCCGGTCCAGACCAGCCGCTGCAACGCGAACGGCTTCCCGCCGCGCGAACCCCACCCGCGATCCGTCCCGCCCACGAACAACGATCCGTCCGGACACATCTCAAGGCTCAACGAACCGGAGGCCAGGCCTTCGCGGAACGGATAGCACGCGCCTTGGTAAACCCCGTCGACCTTCTCGAGGGTCACGCGCATCACGGTGCTCCAAGTCTGGTCGCCCACGAACAACTGGTTCCCGAACGGCCCGAATTTCCCGCCGGTGAAATCGTTTTGGATGCCGCTCGCGCTCTGGCCCATCTTTCCATACGGGAACCCGATGGCCGGCGGCGCGAACTCCTTCATTTTCGCCCATTCGGTCGCGATGCGGCTGTTGCTGGTCGGGTCCGCCGGACGCGTGCCCATGTTCGTCGCCAGCGAGTACCACTTGTTGCCCGTCGGGTTGCCCACGAACGTTCCCGCCTTCACCGGCTTCAACCAACACGTCCCGTTCCACGGTCCTTGGTTGTCCGTGTAGAACATGTCGCCCAGATGGTTCGTCGCGATCCCGCCCGGCGAACGCACGCCGCTCAATGAAGGCACGGCCTTCCCGTCCGGACCCACCTTCATTCCCCAACCGCGGAATTCCGTCTCGCTCGTGAACGAACCCGTCAGGCACAGCACCACCCAGATGTTCCCGTCGCGGTCGAACTTCGAACCAAACGCGTACTCGTGGTAGTCGCCGGTGATTCCCCACCCATCCGAGTACGTCTGGAACTCGTCCGCGCGGTCGTCCCCGTTCGTGTCGCGCATGCGCGTGATCTCGCCGCGCTGCGTCGCGTAGAACCATCCGTCGCCGCGCGTCGTGATCCCGAGCACCTCGTGCAGGCCCTGGGCGTAGCGCGTGAACCTCACGTTCGACGGCGTCGGGTTCGCCCCGAACGCGCCGTCGACGAACCAGATTTCCCCGAGCCGCGTCGACACCGCCAAACGGTCCGCGCCGAATCGCTGGATTGCGCCCGCCTCGAGCACGATGCCCTCCGGGATCGGGATCGTGACGAGTTTGTAGTAGGCGGATTCCTCCTCCGCCTTCGTGGCGCCGAAAGCCGACGGCACGCACGCGAGCGTCGCGGCGCCGAGCAACGCGGCGCGACCGAATGTTCCGATGAGATGCTTCATGGCGATGTTCCTTTGCGATGCGGTTGTCGTCACCACGTGATTTCCTCCGTCAGTTCGCCGGGCACCGTCACCGGGACCCTCAATTCATTGCCCGAGATCACCGCCCGTCCGCCCTTGAACCGGAACCGGACCTTGCCATCGAGCAGGAACGAGCCGTCGGCCTGTTCCTTGATCTCGCCCGTCGCGGCGCGGAACCACACGTCACCCGCCGCCTTGCCCGGCCCGAACTTCAAGGTCCGCGCCAACATGATGTCCACGTCCGCGACTTTCGGAAGGATCGAGTCCTCGACCGCGATGCCGTCGAATTCGTAGCGGAACGTCGGGCGCCGGACGTCGTCGAGCGCGTAGCCGAGGAATTTGTACCCGGGCGATCGTTTCATTGCGGCGGGCCACGGCGCGTCCGCTTTCGGCAACACCGCGAACGGCGCGCCCTCGGGCAAGCGCACGAGATGGTCGCCGAGCGGTGGCTCGTATCCCTCGCCGCGGTCCTTGCTGTGGCGCGACATGTCGATGAACCCGCCCTGCCACACCAACGCGAGCCGGAGTTGGTTCGCGTCGAACGCGAGGTTCGCGTGCTCGGGATACCCGACGCCGATCGCGCGCGAACCTGCGCCGTCGATGAAGTTGCGGTAGATCATGGCTTCCTTGCCGACGACGATTTCCTTCCGCGCGCGGACCAATCCCGCGGGAATGTCCGCCTTCGCGCCGCCGCCAAGCCACGCCCAGATCGCCTGGATCTGCGCGTCCGTTTGCCCGCCGAGGATCTCCGTGTTCACCGCGTGGCCCTCCGGCCAAAAGCTCGGCATGCGCGTCCCCGGCCGCAGCGCCGCCGGATCCGGCAGGTAGCGACGGAACCAATCCCACTCGAGCCGCTCGCGCATCCGGTCCAATCCCAGCGCGGGAATTCCCGTCGAACCAAACGTCGAGAAGGTGTGGCACGCGATGCAACTCAGACCATCGCTGCCAACCAAACGCCGCCCGAACTTCGCGTCGCGCTCCGTCGTCGCGGGTTCCGGCCGCATCGCCGCCTTGCGATCCACCGCCGCTAGCAACGACGGGAGATGACCGACGTTTTGGTTTCCGAACGACGGCATGCGCGTGGCCATGTAGGGACGCACCTTAGCGCCCTCGCCCAGCACCGCGGCCAACCACGCGGGTTTCAGTTTGGCTCCGACGTCGTCCAGTCGCGGCGGCAACTTGCCTTCCTCGCCAAGGTCCGCCTCGCCGATGACCGCGAACCAACCGTCCGTGCCGGTGCTCGCGGGCCCGCCGAATCCGTCGCGCGTGTGGCAACCCAAACAATTGAAACGAGCGAGCGTCGTCGCCACCTCGCGCTCGGGCGAGAGTGGTCGCGCGAACTCGCCGGCGTGCTCCAACGCCGTGCGCAATGCCCGGCGCTGTCCCGCTGACAACGCGTACCGTGGCAATCCGGCCGCCGGTGTTTCGGCGAGGCATCCGCGATCGCCGCGACCGGCCAATGCCACCAATGCCGGCGCCGCGGCCGCTTTCGTCGCGCCGCCGGGCGACGTCGCGTGGCACGACGCGCAGTTCAACTTCGCGAATATCCCGGCGCCCGCGTCGCGCTTCGCGGCGTCGACCGCGAAGTCCTTGTGACCGACCGGCAGCATCGGTTGCCCGTAATGTTGCAACGCCGCGGCGCCGATCGCCTGCTTCGCGAATCCCGGCCCCGCCCACTTCGCGTCGAACTCGAACCCGCCGCCTTCCTGGATGAATCGCAACTCCAGGCTATGCGGTCCGGGCGACAGCTTGACCTTGCCCGAACGCACCTGCGGCGCATGGATCCCGTCGTTGTCCACCACCCGCGTC
>JANYDN010000244.1 GCA_025363585.1 Verrucomicrobiota bacterium
AGGCGCCCGTCGAGTTCGGGCGCGCGCCAGACGGTCACGCGTCGTTCCAACGCGGCCACGCGCGACTTCGCCGCCGCCTTGCCCACCACGATCACCGTCCGCGCGGCGTGCGGGTCGTTCAGAAGTTTCGCGGTCAGCGGCGTCCGTGCCTTGGTGTCGAGCACCACGCGGCGATGGCATCGCTCGGTGCGGCCGCGCCGGATGGTCAACGACGGATCGTCCGCGAGCACCGTGTTGATCCCCACCAGCACGGCGTCGTGCGCGAGCCGCAATTGCATGGCGTGGGCGCGCGAACGTTCGTTGGTGATCCACTTCGAGTCGCCCGTGACGGTCGCGATCTTGCCGTCGAGCGTGAACGCCGCCTTCAACGTCACCCGCGGCGTCCGGTGGACGATCCAGTGGTTGAAGCCGCAGTTCATGCGCGCGGCCTCGTCGGCGAGGAGCCCGGCATCGACGCGGATTCCTTTTTTCGAAAGCAGCTTCAAGCCGCGGCCGGCGTGGAGCGGGTTGGGATCCGTGGCGCCCACGACGACGCGCGCGATCCCGGAGCGGGCGAGGGCGCGGGTGCAGGGCGGGGTGCGGCCGCGGGTCGAGCAAGGCTCGAGCGTGACAAAAAGCGTCGCGCCCACCAGCGAATGGCCGTTGCGGCCTGCGTCGAGGATGGCCTCGATCTCGGCGTGGGGTTCGCCCGCCTTGTGGTGCCAACCCTCGCCGATCACGCGCCCGCGTTTGACGAGCACGGCGCCGACGAGTGGGTTGGGCGACGTCTCGCCGGTGGCGCGCGCGGCGAGGCGCAGGGCGCGTCGCATGTGCGAACGGTCGGCGTCGGAAAAGCGCGTCGGCATGGAAGCGGGCGGGATTCGGCCGGTCAGGACCTGATCTCGAAGAGGGCGTTGGCGAAGTCCCGCGCGACGAACGGCTGGAGATCGTCGGGCTGTTCGCCGACGCCGACGAACTTCACGGGGATGCCCAACTCGCGCTGGATCGCGACGACCACGCCGCCCTTGCTGGTGCCGTCGAGCTTGGTGACGACGAGTCCCGTGAGCCGGGTGATCTTGTTGAACTCGCGGGCCTGGTTGATGGCGTTCTGTCCGCTCGAACCGTCGAGGACCAGCAACACCTCGTGCGGCGCGCCGGGCAGCCTCTTGTCCATCACGCGGTGCACCTTGCCGAGTTCCTGCATGAGGTTGTGCTTCGTGTGGAGGCGTCCGGCGGTGTCGACGAACAGGTAGGTCGCGCCGCGGGAGATCGCGGCGGTGATGGCGTCGTGGGCGACCGCCGCGGGATCGGCTTGGTAGGCGCCGGCGACCACCGGCACGTCGAGCCGCGTTCCCCAGAGTTTGAGCTGCTCGATGGCCGCGGCGCGGAAGGTATCGCACGCCGCGAGCAACGCGGTGCCGCCTTGTTGCTTCACGAGATGCGCGAGCTTCGCGGACGTCGTGGTCTTGCCGGTGCCATTGACGCCGACGACCGACACGATGGTCGGTCCGTCCGTGCGCTTGATGAGCGCCGAATCCTTCGACGAAAGGGATTTCTCGACCTCGCGCGCGGCGATCTCGAAGACGTCGAGCCCGCTGCGGCCCTGCGTCTCGAAACCGAGTTTCACCGCGGCGATGATCTGCTGCGTGACGGGCAGTCCGAGGTCGGCGCCGAGCAGCGCGGCCTCCAGTTCCTCGAGACTGGTGCCGGTGAGACGCGGCGAGCGCGAGACGATCCGCTTGATCTCGTGCGAGAGCGCCGAGGTCGTGCGGGTGATGGCCGACTTGATCTTGTCGAAGAATCCCATGGGACGAAAAGCGTTCAGGAAACCATGGCCGCGCCGGCGGGTCGGCGCGCCTGGAGCGCCTCGACGCACTCGAGGGGGAGGCGGACCCTGCCGACCAGCGGTTGGCCCTTGGCCATCCCGTGGCAATCGCTGCCGCCGGTGGGGACGAGGGTGAGTTCGGAGGCGATGCGGGCGTAGTTCGCCGAAGCCTCGGCGGAATGCTTCGTGTGCCAACACTCGAGGCCGTCGAGGCCCTCCGCGGCGAGGCGCGGGATGATGCCGTCGTTGCGGTACAGGCCCGGATGCGCGAGCACGGCGGCGCCGCCGGCGTCGTGGATCAGGCGGATGGCGTCCGCCGACTTCATGCGGGCCTTGGGCACCCAAGCGGCGCGGCCCTTCTTGAGGAACCGGTCGAAGGCATGGTCGAAATCGTTCGCGAACCCGCCCTCGACCAAGGCGCGCGCGAGGTGCGGGCGGCCGGGCGAGTTGCATTGCGCGATTTCGAACACGGCCTCGGCGCGGAGCGGCACGCCGTGCGAATTGAGGCGCGCCACCATTTCCTCGATGCGCGAGTGGCGCACGCGCTGGAATCGTTCGAGCTCGGACTTGAGCGCGGGCGAAGTGTCGTCGACCCAATAGCCGAGCACGTGGACTTCCTGGCCCGCGGTGTCCGCGGTGAGTTCGGTGCCGGGCACGAACCCGAGGCCTTCCGCCGCGCAGGCGTCGCGCATCCGCGGGCAACCGTCGAGGGTGTCGTGGTCCGTCAGCGCGATGACGTCGAGGCCGGCTTCCCGGGCGCGGCGCGCCAGCTCCTCCGGTGAAAACGTGCCGTCCGAGAAATGCGTGTGGAGGTGGAGGTCCGCGAATTTCACGGCGTGGGCGAGTCCTTCGCGGTGCGGGCGGGCCGAAGGATGGCGCTCTTCACCTTGTCGAGGATCCCGTTCACGAACTTGCCGCTGTCGGCGGTGGAAAACTTCTTCGCGATGTCGACGGCCTCGTTGATGGAGACGACCGGCGGGATGTCGTCGCGGCAGAGCATCTCGTAGATCGCGAGGCGCATGACGTTGCGGTCGACGACCGCCATGCGGTGCATGTCCCAGTTGTGGGCCTGCTTGCTGAGGATCTCGTCGATGCGCGCGCGGTTCTCGATGGCGCCGCGGATGAGTCCCTCGGCGAACTGGCGCGTGGCGGTATCCTCCTCGGTCGGGGGCGGCACCTCGACCTTCTCGCCCCAGGTGGGGCCATGGCCGTCGAGAAAGACGTTCAGGCGGGAATTCGCCCAGAATTGCTCCAGCGCAAGACCGAGATCCTCGGGGGGATTCATGTCGTGCTGGAACAGGAACTGGACGGCCTTCTCGCGTGCCTCTCGCCGCTTGCGCATGGGGCAATGTTGCAGGACCGCGCGGTCCCCGCGAAGAGTTTTTCGGACGGGCTCGCGAGGGCATCCTTGGAAATGGATTTCACGCCAAGGCGGGCCAAGGCCATCCAAGGGGGCAAAGACCGCCGGCGTGTCGTTTCACCGAAGGGTGGGATCCAATCTCTGGTTCCCGATACACGTTCCCGCCTTCTTGGCCGGCCTTGGTCCCCCTTGGCGTGAGAGAATTCCCATGCCGCGACCGCA
>JANYDN010000245.1 GCA_025363585.1 Verrucomicrobiota bacterium
TGCGGTCGCGGCATGGGAATTCTCTCACGCCAAGGGGGACCAAGGCCGGCCAAGAAGGCGGGAACGTGCATCGGGAGCCAGAGATTGGATCCCACCGTTCGGTGAAACGACACGCCGGCGGTCTTTGCCCCCTTGGATGGCCTTGGCCCGGCTTCGCGTGAGATAATTCCTCGGCCGCTACTGCATGGATACGGCTTAGGCGCTGACGGCCACGAACTCCAGTCCCTCGCCTTTCGTGGCGGTGACTTTCACGGTGCCGCCGGGTTTGAAATCGCCCGAGAGCAAACGGGTCGCGAGCGGGTTCAACAACAGGTCCTGGATCGCGCGTTTCAACGGGCGCGCGCCGAACTGCGGATCGTAGCCTTCCTCCGCCAACCGCCGACGCGCGGACGCGTCGACGTCGAGGACGATCCGTTTCGCGGCGAGTCGCTCCACCACGCGCGTCAACTGCAAGTCGACGATCTTCGCCAACTCCGACTCGTCGAGGCTTCCGAAGATGATCGTGTCGTCGACGCGGTTCAAAAACTCGGGACGGAAGTGGCGCTTCAATTCGCCCATCACCTTGTCCTCCATCGCCAACCGCGCGCCGGGATCGAGTCGTCCGTCGAGGAAGTATTCCTGGATGATCGGCGAGCCGATGTTCGAGGTCATGATCACGATGGAGTTCCGGAAATCCACGGTGCGCCCCTGCCCGTCCGTGAGCCGCCCGTCGTCCAGGACCTGGAGCAGGATGTTGAAGACGTCGGGATGCGCCTTCTCGATCTCGTCAAAGAGCACCACGGAATACGGCCGACGACGGACCGACTCGCTGAGCTGCCCGCCTTCCTCGTAACCCACGTATCCCGGGGGCGCGCCCACGAGGCGCGAGACGGTGTGTTTCTCCATGTATTCCGACATGTCGATGCGGACCATCGCTTGGTCGTCGTCGAACAGGAATGAGGCCAAGGCGCGGGCAAGTTCGGTTTTGCCGACGCCCGTGGGACCCAGGAAAATGAAGGAGCCAATCGGACGGTTGGGATCCTGTAGCCCGGACCGCGCGCGGCGGACCGCGTTGGCGACGGCGGTGACGGCGGCACGTTGCCCGACCACGCGGGCCCCGAGGCGGTCCTCCATGTGGACGAGCTTCTCGCGCTCGCCCTCGAGCATCCGCGCGAGCGGGATCCCGGTCCACGACGCGACGACCCGCGCGATGTCCTCCTCGGTGACTTCCTGCCGGAGCAACGCCCCGCGCTGGCCGGCGGGCTGCGCCTGGTGCTCGACGGCGGCGAGTTTCTTCTCGAGCTCGGGCACGCGGCCGTACTGGAGTTCGGCGGCGAGGGTGAGATCGCCGCGCCGGCCCGCTTGGTCGAGTTCGTTGCGGGCCTGTTCCAACTGCGATTGGACCACGGAGACGGCGTTGATCGCCGCCTTCTCGTTTTGCCATTGGGCCGTGAGCGCGGCCGAACGCTCCTTCAGGTTCGCCAACTCGGCGTCAAGCCGGTGCAATCGCTCGCGCGAGGCCGGGTCCTTCTCCTTCGCCAGCGACGTCCGCTCGATCTCGAACTGCAGGACCTGCCGATCGAGTTGGTCGAGTTCGGTCGGCTTCGACTCGAGTTCCATCTTCAGGCGCGACGCGGACTCGTCGACGAGATCCACGGCCTTGTCGGGCAGGAAGCGGTCGGAAATGTAGCGGTGAGAAAGCGTCGCGGCGGCGACCAACGCGGAATCCTGGATGCGGACGCCGTGGTGGGTTTCGTAACGCTCCTTCAGGCCGCGGAGGATGGCGATCGTGCTCTCGACGCTTGGCTCGGCGACGTTCACGGGCTGGAAACGGCGCTCGAGCGCGGGGTCCTTCTCGATGTGCTTGCGATATTCGTCGAGCGTCGTGGCGCCGACGCAACGGAGTTCGCCGCGCGCCAATTGCGGCTTGAGCATGTTCGCCGCGTCTGCCGCACCCTCTGCGGCACCCGCGCCCACGATGGTGTGAAGCTCGTCGATGAAGAGGATGATGCGTCCTTCCGCGGCGGTGACCTCCTTGAGGAACGCCTTGAGCCGGTCCTCGAATTCCCCGCGGAACTTCGCGCCGGCGATCATCGCGCCGATGTCCAGGGCGACGACCTTCCGGTTCTTGAGCGACTCCGGGACGTCGCCGTTGACGATCCGTCGCGCGAGTCCTTCCACGATCGCGGTCTTGCCGACGCCGGGTTCGCCGATGAGCACGGGATTGTTTTTCGTGCGGCGCGTGAGGACCTGCATGACGCGGCGGATCTCGTCGTCACGGCCGATCACGGGATCGATTTTTCCCTGGCGCGCGAGTTCGGTGAGGTCGCGTCCGTATTTCTCGAGGGCCTGGAATTTGTCCTCGGGATTTTGGTCGGTGACGCGCTGGTTGCCGCGCACCTCGGCCAACGCCTTGAGCACCCCGTCGCGTTGGACGCCGCATTTCCGGAAAATGCCCCGCGTCTTCTCGCCGCCCTTGTCCATCAACCCGAGGAGCAAATGCTCGGTGGAGACGTAGTCGTCCTTGAGTTTCTTGGCCTCGGCGGCGGCGGCCTGGAGCGCGGACTGGAATTCCTGGGTCGGGTAGACTTGACCGCCACCCTCGACCTTTGCGCGTCGCGCGAGCTCGGTTCCGAGATCCTTGGCGATCTGGCCTTCGGGCACCCCGAGCTTCGCGAGCAACTGCGGCACGAGGCTGTCGGTTTGCCCGATCAACGCGAGGGCCAGATGCTCGGCGTCGAGCTGCTGGTGGGAGCGTTCCTGCGCCAATTGTTGGGCGGCGCCAATCGCTTCCTGCGCTTTGATCGTGAACTTTTCCAGATTCATGCCGGCCATCCACGCAGGCCGCATGCCGGATCGCGACACGATTCTGGCCGCCTTTTCCTCCATTCGTTTCCGGCGACCGAGACGCGTCGAGCCAATCTGCACGGTTGACTCCGGCCACGTGTGGCCCAGTTGGCGCAACGGGCGCCGGGCGAAAACTCCCGCTGGGGGCGCATCTTGACACGGCCCCCGATTTCAAAAGCCACGAAGAAGGCGCGCTTGCGCTGGGTTCCGGGTGAACGGTGGCCGCGCCAGTGGATTCGGGGTGTTTCGCGCGGTCTTGCAAAACCGATTTTGGTTTGTTCGTTGGAGGAACCCGGATTCTCGGGGAGCGGTTTGCGGACGCGCCCGCCCGGGAACGCGAGACCCTTTCAAAGCATCCCCGGCAACCCATCGAATCTCCTTTCCGGAGCTTTTCGTGTGTTTCGTGTGTTTCGTGGTTCACCTACCCAACTTGATGCAAGCCGAGCAGGCCCGTGGAATTGGCATCCACGAAATACACGAACCACACGAAAAGTTGAGGCGCCCGCCGGGGTGCGTTCGGAATTGATTGCAACAGCGTCAGGGAGTTTCGCTCGGTCCCACTTTGTCGATTTCGGTTGATCGATGGCAGCCCCGGACTTTTCGGGGCAGTGTCCGGATGCGCCCGTCCCGCTGATCCGGTGGCGTCCGGACTCGCGTCCCGTCCGTTCCGAGGACAGGCTTCTGACGATGCTTCCCCGGTTCACCGTGCTGTTGGGCGCCCTCGCGAGCTCGTGCGTCGTCCTTGCCGCGCCGGGCCATCGCTGGGTGATTTCCGCGAACGAGAACAAACTCGATCTGGCGACCGGCTCGCAGCGCGTCCTGCCCGGAGCGCGTCCGGACAATCTCACGTTGCTCGATTTCGCCGTCTTTCCGCCGACCGTTCTTCAAATCGACGCGGTGCCCAACACCGTGCTCGGCCCTCCTTCGAACGTGGCCGTCACGCCCGACGGACGACTCGCCCTCGTGGCAGACTCGATCGTCCTGGATCCATCCCGCCCGACGGGCTGGGCTCCCGGCCGACGCATCCATGTAGTCGATCTCGGCCTCAGTCCTCCTGCCGTCGTCGCATCCGCGGAAGGCGGCGACCAACCCTCGGGCATCGCCATCAGCCGCGACGGCACCCGGGTCGCCGTCGCCAATCGGGCCGGCGGATCGGTGTCGTCATTCGTGATTGCCGGGTCCCGTTTGCAACCGCTCAACACGGTCGTGTTCACCGTCGCCACCAACGAGGTTTCGGACGTCGCCTTTTCTCCCGACGGACGCCGCGTCCTTGCGGCCGTGACCCAAGCCGGGCATCTCCGCGTGCTCGATTGGAACGCGGACGGACTCGTCGCGCGGGAACGAAGGATCTCGACCTACGGCAAGCCGTACCGTGTCGCATGCACGCCGGACGGACGCTTCGTCCTCGCCAGCGGCGCGGGCCATGGCAATGCCGACGACACGGACGCGTTGACGGTGATCGCGGCCGAGGGCGATGCGTTCAGGACGGTCGACTACGTGCCGTTGGCGAGCGGGCCCGAGAGCTTCGACCTAAGCCCGGACGGACGATGGATCGCGGCGGTGCTGATGAACCGTTCGAACATCGGACCGAAGACCGCGGGATACCGCGACCATGGCCTGATCGTGTTGGTGGAGCGCTCGGGCGACAAATTCGTCCGACGCCAGGAATTGCCGACGGGAGCGATTCCCGAAGGCGTGGTGTTCACGCCGGACGGCCGGTATGTCGTGGTCCAATGCCATCCCGACCGCGAGCTCCGTTTGTACGAACTGACGCGCGGCAAACTCCGCGATACCGGCCGCCGGATTCCCGTGCCCGGAATGCCTTCGGGAATCGGTCGTGGGCCGTAAAGGAAATCGTCGAAAGGACGCGCGGGATTGACCCGCCAAGCCCTTCTCCGTCCCAATGGCCAAAGAGGTCTTCTTCGGCCCGGCTCACGGCTCCCATTTCAAACCCTCGACGTCGGCCATCCCAATCAGCCGCACCGAGCCATCCACGAAACCGACGACGCGCGGCCTTCGTGCGCCGGGCGAGCGAAACGTGTTTTTCCCGCCGGAACCATTCCATCCACCGGGATCGATCTCAAAAAACAGGACCGTCCTTGAGGGCTCGCGGACGTCCAAGAGCGGCAATCCCGCGACACCGAGATTGATCCCGACCGGACGCGCGTCGCCGAATCCGCCGAAGCCCTCCGACATCGGGGAGCCGGCTTCCTCCGCCTCGGCATTGAGTAGGTCCTTCCAATTCGCCGCGGGCAAGTGGCCGGCATGACCCTTGATGAAACGTTGGACCAATCGTTGGGAATGTTCGATGCGTTGCCGCGTCGGTTCGGGATCCATTTCCGATTTCAATTGGATCACGAATGGCGCGGCGATGGCGACCAAAGTCAGGACGATCCAGACCACGCCAAGAATCTCGCCGGCCAACGCCAGTGCCCCTCCGCGCAGCGCGCCGCCGGATTTGCGGATGCGACGTCGCGCCACGAACCCGCAGATCCATGCGGGAATCCCGAAGATCCCGCATGGCAGCAGGCCAAGCCCCAATGAAACCCACGCCAAACGACTCCACGGACGCGCCTCCGCCAAAGGAATGGCGATGGCAGAGGGCTGGACTGGTGGCGTGGCGTCCATGGATCGGTAGGCGTCGGCAAAACCCGGTTGCGGTCCAAGGTGTTTCAGCGGTCTTCCGAATTCATCCGGCGAATCACGCCGTCTTCAAGCCAGCCCCGTCACAAAACCGCGCGTCGTTCGGGTCTCAACAACCGTCCGAAGAACCGGTGATACGGATGGACCTTGTCCACCGGATGGCCGTCGGCCTCGAGGGGACGACCCTCGTTGGCCCAAGCGAATGCCGATCCCTCGAGATTCACGACCTTCGGGAACCCATGGGCGGCGAGTTTTCCGGCCAAAGCCGACGAACGCCAACCGATCGAACAATAAACGACGATCGGGACGGGATCGGTGCCGATCAATCGTTGCACCGATTCGGGTGTGGAAGACGGCCCCACGTGGATCGCGCCCGGAAGGTGACCGACGGCGAACTCATCCATGGATCGAACATCGAGAAGGACGGGACGGGGTCGATCGTCATCGGTTAGCCATGCGGCGAGGTCCGCGGTCGAGATCTGCGGGACTTTGGGAAATCGGGTCCGGACCGCTTTTTTCCACGGGTCGAGACTCGCCGTATCGCCATCATTGGCCTTGGCGACCGCGAAAAGAGCCTGGAAAAGAATCGCGACAAGGGAAGTCATGGCGACGCGAAAACGCGGCAGTATTGAACTGCCGGGGCGTCGTGGGGTCGAGGTCGAAGAGTGGAAACACAATGGAGTCACAAGAGCGCCAACGCGGCGACTGGAAACCGTGTCTTGATGCAAAGATGCTGGCGGGGTGCTTGACCTATTATTTCCGATTGATAGTGTCCGCCGCTCCGCGTCACGCGGCAGCAGCACATGAAGCGTCAATATCAGCCTTCGAAGATTACTTTGGTTCGCCAACACGGTTTCCGTGCGCGCATGTCGACCAAAGCCGGGCGGAATAACCTCAGCAACCGCCGGCGCGTCGGCCGCAAGCGCCTCACCCCGGTTTGACGCGGCCGGGCCGTAGCCCGCGCCCATGGCTTTTACCCTTCCCAAGTCTCGGCGCCTCAGGCGACGACAGCAGTTTCATGCCGTCCGGGACAACGGCGACCGGCTGCCCAGCGGGACCGTGGTCCTGAATTGGAGCCGACTCCCCGCCGGCCAACCGTGGCAGGTCGGAATCATCACCTCCAAATCGGTCGGCAACGCCGTGCACCGCAACCGCGCGCGTCGCTGGATCCGCGAGGCTTTCCGTCGGTTGCAGGACCGGTTGCTCGCGCCGGCCCACTTCGTGTTCATCGCCCGCCCCAGCATCTCCAAGGGATGCCAGTTGTGGGTGGCGAGGGACTTGGCCCGCGCCCTGACCCGCGCCGGTTTGCTCGCCCCGGAGTCCGCGTGAATCTCGTCCGACACATCCTCCTCGCCGCCCTGCATTTCTACCGCTGGGTGTTGTCGCCTGCCCGCGCCGTTCTTTTTGGCGGGCCCACCTGCCGTTTCGTCCCGTCCTGCTCCGCCTACGCCGTCGAGGCCATCCAACGCCATGGACCCGTCCATGGCTGCGCGCTCGCCGCGCGCCGTCTTTGCCGTTGCCACCCGTGGGGTGGTGCCGGTCCGGACCCCGTCCCCCAACACTCTTTCCGCTGAACCCCGCTTTCATGGACCGCAAGGGAATCGCCATTCTGGTCGCCGCGCTCGGACTCTTCCTGGCCCTGCCATACGCCAGCCGCAAACTCTATCCGCCCGGACCCGCGCGCCCGACCAACGCCGCGCCCGCGGCCGTCGCCTCCGGATCCAACGCCCCTGCGGTTCCCATCCCGCAACTCAACGGCGTCAATCCCATCGTGCCCGCCGTCGCCCCCACCCGGCCGGCCGGCCCGGAGCAATTCCACGTCCTCACCAACGCGCACGCCCGATTCGTGTTCACGTCCCGCGGCGGTGGACTCAAGGAAGTCGAACTCCTCGACTACCGCGCCTATCCCGACCGCAAGAAGTTGGCCGGCGCCGCGAACCCGCCCATCGTCCTCAATCAATTCGCGCCGCTCCCCGTCCTTGCCCTCCTCGACAATCCGTCGCTCGACGGCGACGGCGAGTTCCAGTTCCAGCCCGACGGCAACGGCCTCAAGGCCACCAAGGATCTTTCCAACGGCCTCCGCATCGTCCGGGAATTCCATCCCGGCACCAACGAGTACCTGCTGAGCGCCTCCGTCCGCATCGAGAACCGCACCGCCCAGGCGCTCGCCATCCCCCCGCGCGACTGGCACATCGGCACCGCGACGCCGATGAACGGCCACGACAAGGGCGACTCTCTCGGGGTCGATTGGTTCAACGGTTCCTCGTCGTCCCAAGGCATCGGCTGGATCTCCACGCCCGGATTCCTGTGCATGCCCAGCACGCCGCGCGCGGAGTTTTCCGCCGGCGAATCCAACGTGGTCTGGGCCGCCGCGCACAACCAGTTCTTCGCGGTGATCGCCGTTCCGGACCACCCGGCAGACCGCACGACGGCCCGTCGCGTCGATCTCCCCGCCCCCTCGGCGGCGACGCTGGCGGCGGATCCGCTCGCCGTCGCCAAACCCATCGGCGTGCAAACCGTCCTCCAATATCCGGCCACCTCGATCAACCCGGGGCAGACATTGGAACAACGCTTCTCGATCTACGCCGGTCCCAAGGAGTACTTCGGGCTCTCGCGACTCCAGCCCGAACTCGACCGCGTCATGGGTTACGGATGGGCCGGACTCTTCGCGAAGCCGCTGTTGCTCGGCATGAACTTCCTCCACGGCAGCATCTCGCTCCCGTACGGCTGGTGCATCGTCGTCATCACCTTCCTGATCAAGCTCACCTTCTGGCCGCTCACCGCCGTGAGCACCCGCTCCATGAAGCGGATGGCCGAGCTGGGCCCGCAACTCCAGGTGATCCGCGAGAAGCACAAGGACGATCCCGCGAAGCTCAACGAGAAGACCCTCCGCTTCATGCGCGAGAGCGGCTACAATCCGGTCGCGGGTTGCCTCCCCATGCTCGTCCAGATCCCCGTGTTCATCGGATTCTTCACGATGATCCGCTCCGCGATCGAGCTGCGCGGCGCGAGCTTCCTCTGGTGCGGCGACCTCTCCGTGGCCGACACGCGTTTCGTCATCCCCGGCCTCGGCTTCGTACCGTTCCTCGGCATCGCCAACGTCGGCCTGCCGTTCAACCTGATGCCGCTGTTCTACGTCGCGTCCGCCCTCTGGCAGACGCACCTCACGCCGCCGTCGCCGCAGATGGATCCGGTCCAGCAGAAGATGATGCGCTGGTTGCCGCTGATGTTCCTCGCGATCTTCTACAACTACTCCGCGGGCCTCACGCTTTACTGGACCGTGCAGAACCTTTTAAGCATCCTGCAGACCAAGCTGACCAAGACGAACGTCGCGACCACGACGCCCGCCGCGCCGGTCCGACCCGCGCGCCGTTGACCCCGACACCGCTTTTGCCATGAACATGCCGGTCCCGAAGGAAACCCTGACCCAGTTGCTCCACACGCTGGGATTCACCGACGCCGCCGTGGTCGAGGTCGACCTCGACGGCCAATTGATGCTGGACGTCCAGACCGCCGATCCGGGTCGTCTCATCGGACGCCAGGGCGCCACGCTGGGCGACCTCCAGTACCTTCTCAACCGCATGATCCATCGCGGCGACGACAATGCCCCGCGCATCGTCCTCGACGTCGGTGGATACCGTCGCCAGGCCCGCGAGCAACTCGTCCAACGCGCCGTCGAGGGCGCCGAGCGCGTCCGCCGTTCCGGCGACATGATCGAGCTGGAACCGATGAACGCGTACGACCGCCGCATCGTGCACCAAGCCCTGAAGGAAGATCCGGACATCGAGACCCACAGCGTCGAGGTCGAGGGCTCCGACAAAAAGGCGATCCTTCTCCGACCGCGCCGCGTGCAGTGATCGCGCGCGCGGCCGGACCGGGGAAACCTCACGGCCCGCGCGCATGAATTCCATCGGTACCACAACGCCCCGTCGCCCCCGCTTCCGCTGGGTGCTGCGGGGCGTCGTCGTTTTGTTGGGCCTCGCCGCGATGGCGATGCTCGGCGCTTGGCTCGCGCTCCGCGGCAGTCTCGCGCGACTCGATGGACGCGCGGTCGTCCCGGGGTTTTCCGCCCCGGCCACCATCCTGCGCGACAACGAGGGCATGGTCACCATCACCGCGGCCAATCGCCACGATGCCGCGCGCGCACTCGGTTTCGTCCACGCGCAGGATCGATTCTTCCAAATGGATGTCCTCCGGCGTTCGGCGGCCGGGACATTGGCCGAGATGTTCGGACCCGCCGCGTTCGAGCGCGACCGCGAGGCCCGCCGGTTTCAGGGCCGCCGACACGCCCGCGCCGCGCTCGACCTGCTGTCCGCGGAGGATCGGGCGATCGTCCAGGCCTATACCGAAGGCGTCAATGCCGGGCTCGCCGCGCTAGCCGTCCGCCCGCCCGAGTACCTGCTCCTCCGCCAACCGCCCGCGCCGTGGTTGCCCGAGGATTCCCTGCTCCTCAACCTCGCCTTCGGTTTCGCGCTCCAGGATGCCGTCGGCCACCATGATCGACACCGCGATCTCCTTCGACGCGCGGTCGGTCCGGTTGCCGCCGCCTTCTACAATCCCATCGGCACCGATTCCGACGCCGCGCTCGACGGGCATCGTTACCCGCCCGCGGCGATTCCCACGCCGGAACAATTCCGCGCGCCCGCCGACGTGGCCACCGCGATGACGCGGTGGATCGGCGAGCCGAAAGCCATCGCGGGAATCCAACCGACGGACGACGAGCTTCGTCCCGGCAGCAACGCGTGGGCTCTTTCCGGAAGCCGCACCAAGACCGGCGCGGCGCTGATCGCCGACGACATGCATCTGGAGTTGTCGATGCCCAACGTTTGGTTCCGCGCCGTCATCCGTTGGACCGATCCCGACGGACGAAAGCGCCAACTCGCCGGGATCACCGTTCCCGGCGGCCCGACGTTGATCGTCGGTTCCAACGGCGACGTCGCGTGGGGCTTCACGAACAGCGGCATGGACACGACCGACGTCGTCGATCTCGAACTCTCCGACGCGCATCCCGGGCAATACCGGACGCCGACGGGTTGGCGCGATTTCGAGATCATCCGCGAAACGATGGCCGCCGCGAACGCACCGTCGGTGAAGTTCGACATCACCAACACGATCTGGGGCCCGCTCGTACACGAGGCCGGCGATCCGCGTCCCCGCGCCGTCGCCTGGGTCATGGCGCGTCCCGAGGCGCTCGCGAGCAATTTCGTCGACCTCGAGAATACCACCAACCTCGCCCAGGCCATCGAGGTCGCGGCGCGTTCGGCGCGGCCCGTGCAGAACTTCGTCGCGGGCGACCGCGCGGGAAACATCGGCTGGACGCTCATCGGCGCCATTCCCGACCGCTTCGGCACCGACGGCGCGCTTCCCGCGTCGTGGGCCGACGGCACCGCCGGTTGGCGCGGAATCCTTCCGCCCGAAAAACATCCGCGCGTCGTCAACCCCGCGTCGGGCCAGATCTGGACCGCGAACCAACGCATTCTCGGCGATCCCGGCTACGTGTCGCTGGGCGACGGCGGTTGGGACAACGGACTTCGCGCGGGGCAAATCCGCGACGACCTCGCGCCGCTCGCGTCCGCGACGCCGGCGGACATGCTGGCGATCCAATTGGACGATCGCGCGCGTCTGTTCGCCGGGTGGCGCGACCGGATGTTGCCCGCGCTCGATCGCATCCGCGCGCGCGCAGCGGGCACGACCAACGAACCGCGCGTGAGGGCCGCGCTCGCCGCCGCGCGTTCATGGGACGGCCGGGCTTCCGCGACGAACACCGCTTTCCCCGTCGTCGCGCGTTTCCGGCGCGAGACCGCGGCAATGCTGCTCGAACCCCCGCTGCTCGCGATCCGGAGGCTCGAACCCGGCCACGACGAATGGCCGATCCAATACGACGCCATCGCGCGCCGACTTCTCGACGAGCGTCCCGCCCATTTGCTACCGCCACGGTTCGCGACGTACGACGCGTTGCTCGACGAAGGCGCGTGGCGTGCGGCGACCGCGCCGGAATTGGCGGGAACACCGGAATGGGGACGCTTGAACGAACTGCGCATGCAGCATCCCGTCGCGCGCGCGATGCCGGTTCTCCTGCGCGGGCTCGACATGCCGCGCGCGCCGCAGTCGGGCTATGGCGCCGGCATGCCCCGCATCGCTAGCCCGCGCTTCGGCGCGAGCGAACGCATGGGCATCTCGCCCGGGCACGAGTCGGAAGCATACCTCCACATGCCCGGCGGACAAAGCGGGCATTGGCTGTCGCCGTTCTACCGCGCGGGCCACGACGCCTGGCTCGCGGGCACTCCGACGCCGTTGCTCGGAGGCCCCATGCGTCACCGACTCGAACTCGCTCCGTAGCCGCCGCGGTGACGCGGTGGATTCACTCGCGCCGTAGCCGCCGCGGTGACGCGGTGGATTCGGGAATCGTGGCTCGGGCTTCTTTCCACCGTCTCACGACGGCGGCCACACTTCCCCTTGCGGCCACACTTCGCTTCGCGGCCGCCCATTGCATCGTGGCCGCCGCGGTGACGCGGTGGATCGGCCAAGACCCGGCACCCGCCAGCCACGCCTTCCGCCACGCCCCCGAAAAATCCCCGAGATTCTTCGGGAATCCCGCGCCCGGTTTTCCGATGATCCCCCCATGATCAACGTCGGCATCATCGGCACCGGTTTCATGACGGTCGCCCATCTCAAGGCGTACCAAAAAGTCCCCGGCGCCAGCGTCGTCGCACTCTGCAATCCCAGCGGCCGGAATCTCGACGGCGACTTTTCCAAGGTCGCGGGCAACGTCGGCGACGCGAACGCCGTCAAACTCGACATGACCCGCGTCAAGGCCCACCGCGAGGTCGCCACGCTGCTCGCGGATCCCAACGTCCACGCCATCGACATCTGCACGCCGACCCACACGCACGTCGAACTCGCGCTCGCCGCCTTGGCCGCGGGCAAACACGTGCTCCTCGAGAAACCCCTCGCGCGCCGTTCGGCCGACGCCCGCCGCATCGCCGATGCCGCGCGCGAGGCCGCCAAACGCGGCGTTTTCCTCATGCCCGCGATGTGCATCCGCTTCTGGCCCGAGTACGCGTGGGTCCACCAGGCCATCCGCTCCGGCAACTACGGACGCGTCCTCGACGCCCGTTTCCGCCGCGTCGCGCAATCTCCCGGTTGGGGACGCGGCCACTTCCTGAAGGGCGACGATTCCGGCGGCGCGCTCATGGACCTCCACATCCACGACACCGACTTCGTCCTGCACTGCTTCGGCAAACCCACGTCCGTCTCGTCCGGTGGCTACAGCCGCGTCAGTGGTGCCATTGACCACGTCGTCACGCTTTACCGCTATCCCGATGGGCCCGTGGTCACGTCGGAAGGCTCGTGGGCCATGTCGGAAGGATTCGGGTTCAACATGGCCTTCACCGTGAATTTCGAACGCGCGACCGTGGACTTCGATCTCGCGCGCGGCGCGGACGCGCTGCGCCTGATCGTTCCGGGCGCCCCCACGACTTCGCTCAAGCCCGATGGCGGCGACGGCTATATCGGCGAGATGAAGCATTTCTACGATGCGATCGCCGCGGGCCGCGCACCGACCGTGGTGACGCCCGACGACGGACTCGCGGCCGTGATCGCGTGCGAGGCGGAAGAGGAATCCGTTCGCCGCGGCGAAACCGTGTTGCTGACGTGATCGATCCCACCGAACTCCGCGACGGCTTTCGTCCGCGCGGACGCGCGGCCGACGTCGTGTTCGATTGGGACGGCACCTTGTCTTACATCCGCGCGGGTTGGGGCGAGGTGATGCTCGCGCTGTTCCTCGAGCGGATGCCACGCGTGGCGGGCGAGGACGACAACGCTCGCCGACGCATCGCGCACGACGACATCTGGAGTCTGAACGGCAAGCCCACGGTCTTCCAGATGCAGCGCCTCGCCGAGCGAGTCGCCGAACGCGGTGGCAGTGCGCTGTCCGCCGCCGCATACCAGGAACTTTACGCCGCCGCGCTGGGTCGCGTCGTCGATGCGCGGCTTGCCGAAGTCCGCGAAGGTCGCCGCGCCGTCGACGACTACATGCCTCCCGGCGCCCGGGCGTTGCTCGACGCGTTGCGGTCGCGGGGCGTTCGCCTCCACGTCGCCAGCGGCACGGAACGACGTTTCGTGATCGGCGAAGCCGAGGCGCTCGGCATCGCGCCGATGTTCGAGGGACGCATCCACGGCCCCGCCACCGCGGAAGATCGCGCCTACAGCAAACGCGGCGTGCTCGACGCGCTTCTCGCGACCCACGGGGTTTCTCCAAACCAACTCGGCGCGTTCGGCGACGGCCACGTCGAGATCGAACAAGCGCGCCTCGTTGGCGGCACCGCCATCGCGGTCGCGACCGACGAGGAACATTTCGGCTCCGGCCGGATCGATCCCGCGAAACGCGCGCGATTGAACGGCGTCGGCGCGGACGCCGTGGTCCCGGACTACCGCGACCTGCCGAAACTCCTTTGGATGCTCGGGCTCGGGCTTTGACGCAGACACGCTTCAAGGCAGGCACGGGACCGGCGAGGAAGGTGGCATCAAGTAGGATCCAGCTCGCCCGCGCGTAATGTTTTTCCAGTACCTCCAAATGCGTAGTTTCACCGTCTAGCCAAGAAGCTCCGCGCGCGATACATCGTCAGTCGAAGATTCGGGGGGATCGCAACTTCTGCTCCACCTCCGCCTCGGCCGCAGCCCCACGCCCCGCCCGCCTAGTCCGCGAACAACCGTCCCGTGACCGCCGATCCAAATCGACGGACCCATTTGGCCGTCGCCTTTCTTCGTTCCCTTCGTTTCCTTTTGTAAAACCCCGGGAAGCTTCCCTCGGATCCCATTCCAACCACCGCTTGGCGCGGGTCCCGTCTTGCGGTAATTCCCTTCGCACTCGCATGCCCGCTTCCCGCCCGCTCGATCTCCGCTCGCTCAAGGTCCTGCCGCTTGACCAACGCCGCAGCCTCACCCGCGCCGAGGACATCCTCGTGCCGGTCGACCGCGCGCCCGTCGAGGTGCCGGAGCAAATCGGCGGATGGATCCACGACGCCGTCGAACGCATCCGCAAGGCACGCGAACGCGACGCGCAGGTCATCCTGATGTACGGCGCGCATCTCCTTCGCAACGGCGCCGCGCTGTTGCTCACGGAGTTGATGGAGAAAGGCTGGATCACGCACCTCGCCACCAACGGCGCCGGCACCATCCACGACTGGGAATACGCGTGGCTCGGACGCTCCACCGAAAGCGTCGAGCAGAACGTCGCCACCGGAACTTTCGGCACGTGGGACGAGACCGGCCGCAACATCCATCTCGCGCTCATGACCGGCGCGCTCCAGGGCCTCGGCTACGGGGCCGCGCTCGGGCAGTTCATTCTCGACGACGGATGCTTCCTCCCGAATCCCGAGGAGCTCCTTCCGCTGCTTGGACAGTTCGCCGGCGACCCGCTCGGCGGCGCCGTCGCCGATTTGCTCTCGGCCATGCAACGCCACGGACTCCAGCCCGGCCGTCATGCCGTCGAGCATCGCTGGAAGAACGCCAGCCTCCTCGCGCAGGCGCGCCGCCTCGGCGTGCCCGTCACCGTCCATCCGGGCATCGGCTACGACATCATCGCATGCCATCCGATGTTCGACGGCGCGATGATCGGCCGCGCCGCCGCGGAGGATTTCCGGATGTTCGCCGGCGCGGTCGAGGGCCTCGACGACGGCGTGGTGTTGTCGGTCGGCTCCGCGATCATGGCGCCGCAGGTCTTCGAGAAGTCCTTGAGCTGCGTGCACAATCTCCGTTTCCAGCACGGGCGTCCGCCGGTCTCCGGCCACTCGATCCACGTAGTCGACCTGCAGGACGGCGGGAATTGGGATTGGTCGAAAGGCGAACCGCCGAAAACGAATCCCGCGTATTACCTGCGGTTCTGCAAAAGCTTTTCGCGCATGGGCGGGCACATGCAGTACCTGCAGTGCGACAACCTCGCGTTCGTCCAGCACCTCCACCACGCGCTTGTCCGGCGCTGATCCCAACCCGCATGTCCCCGGAACGCTTCCAGGAAATCACCGGCCGCTATCCGTCGCTGCGACTCGCGGTCGTCGGCGACTTCTGTCTCGACCGTTATTTCGACATCGATCCCGCGCGCTCCGAGATTTCCATCGAGACCGGACTGCCCGTGCACAACGTCGTCGGCATGCGCTGCCAACCGGGCGCTGCGGGCACCATCCTCAACAATCTGGTCGCGCTCGGCGTGGGCACGCTGTGGCCCGTCGGCGTGGCGGGCGAAGACGGCGAGGGCTGGGAATTGCTCCGCGCGTTGCGACGCCAGCACGGCGTCCACGCGGACCATTTCATCACCGCGCCAGACCGCCGCACGTTTACCTATTCTAAACCCCTGCTCCATCATCCCGGGAAACCGCCCGAGGAACTCAGCCGGCTCGACACCAAGAACTGGACGCCGACGCCCGATGCGGTGTCGGCGAAGATCGTCGAGCGGATCGAGGCTCTCGCGACGGACGTGGACGCGATGGTGGTGATGGACCAAGTCGATCTCGCGGACAGCGGCGTGGTGACCGCGCCTGTGCGCGCGCGCGTCGGACAATTGGCCGCCGAGCGTCCCACGTTGCCGATCGTGGCCGACAGCCGGCGATCGCTGCGCGGGTTTCCGTCGTTGGTCTTCAAGATGAACGCCGCGGAACTCGGGTTGTTCGCGCAACACCCGGTGACCACCGACGCGGAGATCCGCGCCGCGGCCGCCGAACTCGCGCACCGCAACGGACGCGCGGTGTTCATCACGCTCGCGGAGCGAGGGATCGTCAGCGCGCTGCCGTCGCGCGAGGTCTGGCATCGGCCCGCCCTGCCCGTGCGCGGAGCGATCGACATCGTCGGCGCCGGCGATTCCGTGACGGCAAACCTCACGGCGGCGTTGGCCGCGGGCGCGACGTTGCCCGAGGCGATGGAACTCGCGATGGCCGCCGCGCACCTGGTGATCCACCAACTCGGGACCACCGGGACCGCGAGCGTCGCGCAATTGCGCGCGGTGCTGTTCGTGTAGGCACGGGCCACGCCGATCCACCGCGTCACCGCGGCGGCCACGCCACTTTCGAGGCGAGTCGACGTAGCGGCCGTCGTGAGACGGTGGAGCAGACTGGACCACGCGTGGTGAGTCTCCTCTCCAAAGCCCCGCGCAGGCGAGACGCCCGCGACTACCGCAGGCGGGGACGCCCGCGCTACGTCTTGCCTAGGCGCCCGCGCTACGGTCCGCCGCGTCACCGCGGCGGCTACACAGCGTGAGCCAACTTTCGGTTTCCGGTTTGGTCGCGGTCGATCCTATCATCCACCGCATGATCACGCGTCGTTCCGCGGTCCAGCGGCTCGGGTTGTTGTCGTTGCTCGCCGCCGGGCGGTGGCCGGGACACGCCAACGCGGCGGTTCCCGCCGCGGCCGGCGAGCCGTTCCGTTTCCACGCGATCAACGATCTCCACCACGCGACGCCCGAGTGCGACCCGTGGTTCGCGCGCCTCGTGGAAAGGCTCAAGGAGGCGAAGGACCACGAGATGGTCCTGGTCCTTGGCGACCTCACCGACGAGGCGAAGCCGGAGGGTTTCGAGGCGGTGAAGAAGATCTTCGCGGCACTGGAACGCCCGGTGCACGTGCAGATCGGCAACCACGACCAGACCTCCACCGACAACGGCGCCGCGTACGACACGGCGCATCCGGACCGACGCAACTACGCGTTCGAGCACCGCGGCTGGCAATTCGTCGGGATCGATTCGACCCAAGGTCCGACCGCATCGGGAACCAAGGTTGGCGATCGCACGCTGAAGTGGATCGACGACAACGCGGGTCGTCTCGATCGCAAGCGCCCCTTGGTGTTGTTCACGCACTTCCCGATGGGGAAGGACGTGAAGATGGCGCCGCTGAATGCCGACGACGTCCTCGGGCGGTTCCTCGAGTTCAATCTGCGCGGCGTTTTCTCCGGGCACTACCACGCGACGACCGAGGCGGATTTCCACGGGACACCGGTCGTGACCAACCGCTGTTGCTCGCGCATCCGCGGCAACCACGACGGCTCGAAGGAAAAAGGCTGGTGGTCGATCGCGGCCGCCGAGGGCCGTCTGACGCGGACGTTCGTGGAGTTCGCGGCGGCCTGAGGTAGAGCGGCCGTCCCCGGCTGCGCAGGAAGCACCGTCCTCGGTGCGTCTCGCCGCGACCTGCGGGGCACGGGCGGGCTTGCTCCGCCGAAGCCAGGCGAAGGCGAGGACGCCCGTGATTTGCGCAGGCGAGACGCCCGCTCTACTTCCGCACCGCGAGGCAGTGCAGTTGCTTGCCGGTCTTCACGAAGAGCTGGTCGTGCGCCACCGTCACGCTGCCGCGGCACGGTCCCTCGCCCTCGAATGCCAGCGTGCCCAGCACCTTGAACTCCGCGCCGGCGTCGCACACCGACAGCGTGCCGTCCTCGCTGAACTGGTAGATCTTTCCATCCGCGCCCGTCGGTGATCCCCAGATCACCTCGCGTCCCGGCAGCTTCCCGCTCCATTCCTTCTCGCCGGTTTTTGGATTCAACTTCGACAACACGCGCTTCCCGCCGTCGAGGACGTACAAACGGTCGTTCATCACCAGCGGCGTCGCCCAATCCGTCGGGTTCTCCGTGAACTTCCATGCCACGCCCGTCGTCGTCACGTCGCCCTTGCCACCGTCGCGCAGCGCGACCACCGGCTGGCCCTTCGGCCCGCCCGCGATGATGAACCCCGGCACCGTCACCGGCGACGTCACGATCCGGTACCAGTCGTCGCGCTTTTCGTAGAGGCGCGCGCGCCAATTCTCGGAACCGTCATCCAACCGATGGCCGCTCAAATGATCGCCGCCCACCACGATGAGCTCGTCGCCGTTGGCACCACGGTAAGGCATCGGAGTCGCATACGATTCCTGGCTTTCGAGCGTGGAGTCCGTCTTCCGCACGTGCTTCCACAGGGTCTTTCCGTCCTTCGGGTCGAGGCACAGCAGGTACGACTCGCGCTCCGGTTTGCCGTCGAACCCCGTGTAGTCGGCGGGCATCGGGTTGCGTTGCAACACCTGCAGGTACAGCCGGCCTCCATGGAGCAACGGCGAGCTCCCGTAGATCCACATCACCGCGAACTTCCCGTATTCCTTGCCGAGACTGCGCTTCCACAACTCGCGTCCGTCGACGTCGAACGCCGCGAGGTCGCCGGTCCCGAAGATCGTGAACACCGACTTTCCGTCCGTCACCGGCGACGGCGCCGACATGTTGTTCCGGCCTTGGTCCTTGTTCCCGATCCCGATCGTCCGGCGCCAGCGATCCTTGCCGTCGCGCCGATCGAGGTCGAGCAACACGAGGTTGCCGGATTCGTCGGGCGTGTTGACGAACACGTGGTCGTCCCAAACCACCGGCGTGGAACCGCCGCGACCCGGCATGGGCGCGGACCATAGGATGTCGTCGCGCGTGGGCGCGGCGGGAAGCGGGCCGGATTCTACGAAGCCGTTGTGGTGCGGACCACGCCAGTTGGGCCAATTCGCGCCAAGCGCGGGGCCGATGAACGCGGCGAGCAACACGGCGTGGAGCACGGTGGATTTCATGCGGAGGGAATTTGCTTTCGGGAATCTCGCGGTCGTTGGACTCGAACCATGCGGACCGATCCAACCGGCCTTCGCATCACGCCTTGCCGCCGAAGCTCGCGAAGTCATCGACGTCGAGGAGGTCGAACCAGTTCGCGATGTCCTTTCGATTCGGCGCCGCCTGCGTGTGGAGTTCGGTGAAAAAGCCCCGGCTATCGGTGTCCACCGGCACCCGGGTTTCCTGCCATGCCGACCACGCCTCGATTTCCCACGGCGAGAACCGGTGTTTGGCGTGGGCCTTGATCCAGGCCAACGCGTCGCCGTCGCCCACTCCCGTCGCCACGTGCGCCTTCAATTCGTCCGCGACGACGCCGACGTACTCGAGGAAGCGTTTGTCGAGCGGGCAATCGAAATGGTACTCGCCGGCCCGGCCCGCGATCGTGGCGCGGCATTTGTCGAGAAGCCGGGGCAGGATCGCGTAGCCGCCGAGGCGGACGCGCGGACTGCGGGGCGGATGTTGGGTGAGATCGGGGGTGGAGAAGTTCATGGCGTGTGGCGGGAAGTGTTGCCCGGACGAAGCGGAAGGACAATCCCCCGCATGGACGTAGCGCGGGCGTCCCCGCCTGCGGTAGTCGCGGGCGTCCTCGCCTGCGCAAATCCCGGGCGTCCCCGCCCGTGCCCCGCAGGTCGCGGCAAGGCGCACCGGGGGCGGTGCTTTTTTGCGCGGCCTGGGACGGCCGCTCCACATCACGCCGGCCCGAGATGCCGCACCAACACCTCGGCGAGATTTCCCGCCGCGATCCGCGTCGTCTTCCCCAGACGGATCAGTCCCGGGATCAGCTTCGGCGAACGCACGATGCGCCACGCCAGCTTTCCGAAATGCAGCCGGTCGTCGCGGGTCAACAACGCGCCGAAATCCAACGGCAAATCCTCGGAGGCCCCGTCCGAAATGACGCGGATGGTCGCCGATGGGATTCCCCTGCGCGCGCAGGCTTCGCGGATCACTCCGCTCTCCATCTCGACCGCATCCGCATCCATTCGCGCCCGCAATGCCGCCTTCTCCACCGCGGTCGTCGCGACGTGGTCCGAACAATGAAACCGCGCCCATCGCGCGCCGTCGACCGGCGGATATCCCGGGTCCGCGGAGGCAACGACCTGGCCGATCGCGAGCGCCGGGTCGAGCGCGCCCGCGTAGCCGGCGGTCACCACGCGACGCGGGAGCCGGTCGCGAAACGCCCATTCGGTCCAGCGCGCCGCGTTGCGCGGACCCATCCCGCACGTCCAGACCTCGACGTCGCCGCATTCCCAGCGCGACATGGCCTTGGGCAAGCCCCGCGGATCGCGGCGCACGACGCGTTGGCCGACGCCCTGTTCCCAACGTTCGAGAAACGGCCGCGCCTCGTCCGCCAGGGCGAAAACGAGGATCCAGTCGCGCCGATCGTCGGCGTCGCGCGTGGCCTTCATTGGGCGTTCGGCACGCTCACGCTAGTTCCAGCCGAAGTTTTCGGGAGCATCCGCGAGCAGCCGGTGCTCCCAGTTTTCGCCGAGCCGAAGGACGTGTCGCCAAAGGTCGGTGGGCGGCACGTCGAAAACCAACGCGGCCTCCGCCGGATGCAGGACCCACGCCTCGCGTTCGAGTTCCTTGTCCAATTGCAACGGCGACCAACCCGCGTAACCGGCGAACACGCGCAATCGCCGCGCCGCGTTCCAGCCGGCACCAATCCCCACCAGCTCGTCGAGATCGTGGCCCACCGACACCATGCCCATGACGTTCCCGTCGGTCTTGGCGGGATCGACGTGAAGGTAGCTCAACGCGGCGGGTTGCACCGGCCCGCCGCCGAACAGCGTCTCGCCCATGAGACGCGGCGGCAGATCGCGATCGAACACGTCCTCGAGGCGGTTCTCGCTCGGTCGATTCAGCACGAGTCCGAACGCGCCCTGGGCGTTGTGTTCGCAGACAAGGACCACCGAACGGTGGAAGAACGATCCCTTGAGCCGGCCCCCGTCGAGGAGCAGCCGACCCTTGAGCGACTTGTGCTTTTTCGCCGCCATGTTCGCGTGCCCAACCTGCAACGGCCAACCCGGTCCGGCAACCCAAGTGTGGGTAGAGCGGCGTGGCGCGGGCGTCCCCGCCTGCGGTATTCGCGGGCGTCCCGCCCGCGCTTGGCTTTCGCGAAGCAAGCCCGCCCGCGCCCCACGTCCGGAACGCACCGAGACGGTGCTGTCCGCGCAGCCGAGACGGCCGCTCTACGCCAAGGCCCCGCCGTCCTAGAAATGCGCGATCATGTTGTCGGCGAACTCCGAGCACTTGAGCTGCGTGCCGCCTTCCATCAACCGCGCGAAATCATACGTGACCCGCTTGCTGCCGATCGCCCCGTTGAGCCCCTTCAGGATCAGGTCCGCGACCTCCACCCATCCGAGGTGACGGAACATCATCTCGCCGGAAAGAATCACCGAACCGGGGTTCACCATGTCCTTGCCCGCGTACTTCGGCGCCGTGCCATGCGTCGCCTCGAAGATCGCGTGGCCCGTGATGTAGTTGATGTTGCCGCCGGGCGCGATGCCGATGCCGCCCACCTGCGCCGCCAGCGCGTCGGAGAGGTAGTCGCCGTTGAGGTTCAGCGTCGCGATGACGTCGAAATCCTCGGGACGCGTGAGCACCTGCTGGAGCGCGATGTCGGCGATGGAATCCTTCACGAGCAACTTGCCGCCGGCCAACGCCGCCTTCTGCTCGGCATTCGCCGCGTCCTCGCCGGATGCCTTCTTGGTGCGCTCGTACTGCGACCACGTGTAGACCTTGTCCCCGAAATACTTTTCCGCGGTCTCGTACGCCCAATCGCGGAACGCGCCCTCGGTGAACTTCATGATGTTCCCCTTGTGCACGATCGTGACGCTCTTGCGGCCGAACCGGAGCGCGTAACCGATCGCGCTGTGGACCAGCCGGATCGTCCCGCTGCGCGAGACCGGCTTGATCCCGACGCCCACGCACACGTCCGTGTCGACGTCGGTCGCGCCGACGGCTTTCCAGAATTCCTCGGCCTTGGCCTGGGTGCCGAAACGGATCTTCTCGAAATCTTTCGGCGATTCCTTCGCGATGAAATCGAGGATCTTCTGCGCCGCGGGCGTCCCGCCGGCGTACTCGATGCCCGCGTAGATGTCCTCGGTGTTCTCGCGGAAGATCACCATGTCGACCTTCTCCGGGCGCTTCACCGGGCTCGGGACGCCGTGGAAATACTGCACCGGACGAAGGCAGACGTAGAGGTCGAGCATCTGCCGCAGCGCGACGTTGAGAGAACGGATGCCGCCGCCGACGGGCGTGGTCAACGGTCCCTTGATGCCCACCAGGAATTCGCGGAACGCGGCGACGGTGTCGTCGGGAAGCCAGTTGCCGAAACGCTTGAAGCTCTCCTCGCCGGCGAAGACCTCCATCCACGCGACCTTGCGCTTGCCGCCATGGGCCTTGGCGACCGCGGTGTCGAACACGCGCTGGCTCGCGGCCCAGATGTCGGGCCCGGTGCCGTCGCCCCGGATGAACGGGATGATCGGTTGGTCGGGAACCGAAAGCTTGCCGCCGGAAATGGAGATCTTGGAACCCTCGGGAACCGTGCAGGTGGTGTAGGACATGTTGGTGCGATGGCGAAAATGGTGCGGACAAATCCAAAAAACGGCGGCGTCAAACGCGACGCCCGGCACACGGTACTCCCGTGCCCGGGCGTGACGGTCGAAATTTGAAGCGACGAATCCCGCCATCGGCAAGCCAAACCGTGGCCCAACCCTGGCCGAATCGTGGACGAATCGTGGACGAATCGTGGACGAATCGTGGACGAATCGTGGACGAATCGTGGCCGCCGTCGTGAGACGGTGGATCCGAGGCAAACCCTCGCAACCCCCCGCGCGAAGCGCCTTCGGAGTGCGGTGGGAAGCCCCGTCCGCGGGGCGCCACACCGCTTTCCTCACGAAGTCGCGCCTCGTCTCACATCGGCGTGGCGTCGCTACGCTCCTTCCCGCCGCATCCCGCGACGGCGGGACGCTTCGCGCGCGGAAAGCAAGATGCCGATCCACCGCGTCACCGCGGCGGCCACGACATTTCGAGGCTGTAGCCGCCGTCGTGAGACGGTGGACCGAAACCCCACAAAAAAGCCGTCTTCCCAAAGGAAAACGGCCTTTTTAGAAACCAAAGCCCTGCCCCGCGAACCTACCGGATGCCCGCCAGTTCCTGCAGCAGGTGCCAATTCCGCAACCGCTCCGCGCACGACGAGATGATGGTGTCGCTCGGCGTGCCGTCCTCCGCGAAGTGCTTCGAGAACCGACCCTCGCTCCGCGCGAACATCGTGAAGTCAAAGACCTCGCCGGTCTTCGGATCCTTGTAGTAATCCTCCGTCGTCGCCGGATTGCCCTGGAGGCTCAGCCTCTCGGAGATCTTCTCGCCCTTCCGCGGGTCGTACATCATCACCGGGAACGTCCGGGTATCCACCGCGAGCTTCGACTGCGCCATCGCCATGTTGTCGCCCACGCCGTGTTCCGGCTGGCAGGTCGTGTAGACCGAGATGATCGCCGGCCCGTCGTACTCGTTCGCCGCCATGATCGACTTGTAGAAGTGGTTCGTCATCGCGCAGCTCGTCTGCGCGACGAACGTGTCGGGATGCATCATCGCGATCTGCGCGATCTCCTTCCGTTGCTCGGTCTTTCCGGGGATGACCTTGCCGTGGAAGGTGAACTTCGTGTTCTGGCCCGTGAAAGTTCCGGTGGAGGATTGCCCGCCGGTGTTCGAATACACCTGCGTGTCGAGCAACAGGATCTTGATGTTCATGCCCGACGCGAGCATGCGGCTCAGCGCGTTGAAGCCGATGTCGAGCATCGCGCCGTCGCCGCCGATGACCCAGAGCTTCTTGTCCTTCCAACCCATCTGGTCCCAGCGGGCGCGGACGCCCATGCCGTAGGTCGGGCCGTTTTCGAACAGCGAGTTCGACCACGGCACGAGGTACGGGTTGTACGGGTACGTCGACGCGTAAACGGTCGAGCAACCGGTCGAGTTGACGATGCCGATGTTCTCCTTGCCGTACACGAAGCCGGTCGCCGCGAGCATCATGCGGATCGCCGTTCCCTCTCCGCAACCCATGCACGAGCCGGCGCCGCCGACGTACAACAGCGACCGCTCCGCCAGCATGATGTCGGTGAGCAGCTTCTCGTTGATGAACTGCTTCGGCGTCTCCGGCAGCTTGCGGTAGAAATTGAACGTCTTCTGGAACCGGCGCAGCACCGTGCCCTCGTCCTTCTTGAGCATCGACAGCGCGCCGTGGTCGCCGCACGCGTCCACGCACTCGGCGCAGCCCTTGCACTTCGTCGGGTCGATGAAGATGCCGAAGTAACCGGGTTCCTGGCCCTTCTTCTCGTAGACGTTCCAGAACTTGGTCGTCTTCCCGAACTGCGCGCGGTAGTGCTCGCGCTCGGCCGGGTCCGCGATTTTCTCGAGCTCGGAGTCGAGCTTCGACTTCGTCACGACCTTGCCGAGGATCGCCGTGTCGGGGCACTCGGTGACGCACGCCATGCACGCCACGCAGTTCTCGGAGTTCAGCTCCGGGATCTCGGGCGCGATGTACGAGAAATCGCGCAGGACCGCGGATCCGGCCGGGATCAACGACCGCGCGGTCGAATGGTCCGCCGGCAGGCCCAGTTCCGCCGTCCCGTTGTTGTAGGCGCCGATGATGCGCTCGTTGAAATCGGCGACGTCGAGGACGTCGTCTCCGATCGGGCGGGTGTTCAGCCGCTCGGGGGTGGTCGTCGTGGTGGTGCTCATGGAATCGGTCCGGAAATGGCGGTCGTTGGGATTGAAAACGGTGGGTTCAGCGCGCGAACACGAGGGCCTCCGACGGGATCTCGTCCTTGCCGGAATCCGGCGCGGCGATGGTTTCGGCGGGAATCTCCCGCACGTCCTTCAGGCCTTGCTTCACGCAACGCAGGTTTTCCTCGACCACGTGCTCGCCGCGTTTGCCGAAGTACTTCCGGATGTATTTCTCGACGGCACCCAGCACTTGGTCCTCGCCCATCCCGCTGCGGCCCGCGAACGGCGTCACCTTGATGAAGATGCCCACCAGCACCACGCCCTGCATGCGTTGCACCAGGTCGGGATCGGTCGCGATCTCCCGCGCGATCTTCACGGTGTCGAGATAGTAGACGCGCAGCTTTTTCGTCCGGATCAGCTTCCGGCCGTACGCCGGGATCGCCTTCCACACGTCCGCCGCCTCCAGGCTCGGGCTCTGGATGAAGACGCTGCCGCCGTGCGCGATGCCGTCGAGCGGGTTGCCGAGGTTGAAGGCGTTGACGTCGTTCAACGGGATGAACTCGACATGGTCAAGCTCGCTGTGCGTCCGGATGTGCTCGTGCGCGACCGTGAGATAGTAGGTCGTGGGAAGCCCCTTTTTCTCGGAGCCGTACTTGGGATAGGCCTGGACGTTGAGGTTGAACAACTCGCCCACGAACGAGGCGATGAGCTTGTTGGTCGTGACCGACCCGAAGCCACCGACGGAGTGGCCGCGCATCGAGAAAGCGCCCTCGGGGCGAATGTCGGGATCCTCGGACTCGGGCAGTGCGAGCGCGTGTTTCACGCCGACGACCGAGAACTGCCTCGGTTGCGCGGAACGCATGTTGTCGTACAACGCGATGAAATGGCCGGCACGCACGTCGCGCGAACCGAGCCCGGCGCAGCAGGCATAGATGCGCGGGATCGAGGTGATCGCGGGATATTTGAACTCGCCGTTCGAGCCGAATTGGATCCCGGTCAACGCATCGGCGAATGCCGCCTTGATGCCCTGCACCAGGGGGTTCGACTGCGCGAGCGGGTTGTCCATGCGTTCGACGACCGTGAACGCCTTCACATGGCGCAACGCCTCGACCAACTGCGTGGCCGGGAACGGCGCGAAACACGTGACGTGCAGGATGCCGACCTTCAGGCCGTACTTGGCCCGGATGAAATCCACCGTCGCCGCCGCCGTCTCCATCATCCCGCCCATTCCCACGATGGCGTACTCGGCGTCCTCCATCATGTAGCCGTCGATCATCGAGTACCGCCGGCCGGTCATCTCGTGGAACTTGTCCATCGCTTCCTGGATCGCCGCCGGAACGCGGTCGTAGAACGCGCGCTGGGCGATCTTGCCCTTCATGTACGCGTCCTGGTTCTGGACGACGCCGGACATGATCGGATTGCGCGGATCGAAAAGGCAACGAATCCGCTCGTTCGGATCGCCCACGTATTCCTTCATCATCTCGGTCTCGGGCAACCGGAGATTCTCGACCGTGTGCGTGGTGAGAAAGCCGTCCTGCACGTTCATGAACGGCGTCTCGCTCGTCTCCGCCGCGCGCCGGCAGATCAACGCGAGATCGCCGATTTCCTGCGCGTTCCGCGCGAAGGTGATCGCCCATCCGGTGTCCGCGACGCTCATGACGTCGTCGTGCCCGCAATGGACGTTCAACGATTGGCTCGTCAACGCGCGCGCGCCGATATGGAACACGATGGGCAACCGCTTGCCGGAAATCGTGTAGAGAACCTCCTTCATCAGGACGAGTCCCTGGCCCGACGTGAAATTGGTGACCCGCCCGCCCGCCAGCGCGAAACCCTCGCAGGTCGAGGCCGCGGAATGCTCGGACTCCGCCTGCACGAAGCTCAGCGTGTCTCCCCAGAGGTTCTTTTTGCCGTTGGAAACCTCCATCTGGTACGAGGCGCCCATCGTGGTCGACGACGTGATGGGATAGGCGCACGCCCCGTGGCTGATGTGGGTCTCGACCCAAGAGACGGCCCCGGAGCCATCGGAACTGGTGGGAATGCCCGGGTACGGGAAAACGGCGGTGGCGGTCGGCTTGCGTTCGCTCATGAGATTCGGGATGAAAATCACCTTCCGGGCAAAGCCCCGACGCCATGCGTCGTTGCCATTTGCGGAGATGGAGAAAGTAACCACGGACTCCGGTGCGGAGGGCAAGCCATTTAGCTCGGTCAACCGGTCAAATCTTGCCGCTCGGCGACACCACTCCACCCTTGACTAAGCCCCGTGGCCGCGGCGGTGACGCGGTGGACGTGGCGCGAGCGTTCCCACCGCGGCCGGAGTTTGAAGTTTTCAGTTTCAAGTTTCAAGCGGCCCAACGGGCCTGACCTGTCGCGGGGCGCATCCGGACACAGCCCCGGTTCAGCCGGAGGAACTCAAAACAGTTTACAGGAGGTAACGGAGAAAACGGAGGTTTGGGCTCGCTTGCCGGCACGGTGGCGCCACCCGGCTCTTTCGCTTTCGCGCGGAGGCACGTAGCGGAAGGCCCTTGTCTCACGGCCAGGGAATGACTCACGCGAAGCCCCGAAGGGCGCGAAGTGCATGACTCCCTTCCCTCTGTTGCCTCCTGTAAATAATTCCTCGGCCCCTTCCGTGGCGATCGGGGGCAGTGTCAAGATGCGCCCCCTGTCGTGGAGCGCGCGTCCCGCCCGCGTCGATTCGCAGGTTGGCCGTCCCGGGCCGCACAAAACCCGGGTGGCCCAGCCGCACGGGGCTTGCACACATGCCGTCGGCTGCGTGGCGACGAAAGCGGCGCGGCGTCCGACTGCGAGACGCTTCGCGCGGGGCCGATTGCCTCGTGGCCGCAGCGGTGACGCGGTGGACCTCCCCGCTTCAAACTTGAAACTGAAAACTTGAAACTCCACCCCCTCCCCGCCGCCGTTCCGCTTGTCCGGCCACCTCCGGGATTGGCAAATATTCCCCGCTTGGGCACTTTCCGAAAACCGTGCCCCGCCCGCGAGGCCGTTTCCACGTCGTCATGTCCAATCCATCGGATGCACCCGCCCCCACCCGGCGCGGCTTTCTCAAGGAAGCCGCGGCCGGCGCCATCGGCGGCTGCTGCGTGCTCGTCCCCGCCGTCGCGGGAATCGTCGCGTGGCTCGATCCCCTTTCGCGCGACGCCGGCCAGGCCGGCTTCCTCCGCGTCGCCCCGCTCTCGGCGTTGCCCACCGACGGCTCGCCGCGCCGGGTCACCATCGTGATGGAAAAAACCGATGCCTGGACGCGGCAACACGCCGTGCCCATCGGCGCCGTTTACCTCCGCCGGGTCGGCGATTCGGTCGTCGCCCTGCACTCGATGTGCCCGCACGCCGGATGCTTCGTCGATTACCAACCCACGCGGAAGGCGTTCTTCTGCCCGTGCCACGAGAGCACCTTCGCCGTGGACGGCTCCATCAACGACCCGCATTCCCCCAGTCCGCGCGGGCTCGACGCGCTCGACGTCGAGGTGCGCGCGGGCGAGATCTGGCTGCGTTTCCAGAACTTCCGGACCGGCAGCAAGCGAAAGGTGCCGGTGGCATGAAACGCCTTCTCGATTGGGTCGACGACCGGACCGGATGCAGGCGCCTCCTCCGCGAGGCGCTGTTCGAGAACGTCCCCGGCGGCGCGCGCTGGCGCTATGTCTGGGGCAGCACGCTCTCGTTCTGTTTTGCCATCCAGATCCTCACGGGCATCGCCCTGTGGATGGCCTATAGCCCCAGCGCGTCGACGGCCTGGGAAAGCGTCTACTACATCCAGCACGAACTGGCGGGCGGATGGATCCTCCGCGGTATCCACCATTTCACCGCGCAGGCCATGCATGTCCTGCTCGTGCTTCACCTCATGCAGGTGATTGTCGACGGCGCCTACAAGGCACCACGCGAGGTGAACTATTGGTTCGGAATCGTCCTCCTCGCGCTTACCCTCGGCCTTGGCCTCACCGGCTATCTCCTGCCCTGGGACCAGAAGGGCTACGGCGCCACGAAAGTCGCCACCAATCTCGTCGGCCTCGTCCCGCTCGTCGGTGCGTCGCTCCAGAAACTCGTCATCGGCGGCTCGGACTACGGCCACCTCACGCTCACGCGTTTCTTCGCGCTCCATGCCGGCGTTCTTCCCGGCGCCATGATCCTCGCCATCGTCGCCCACGTCGCGTTGTTCCGTCGGCACGGACTGACCGCGAGGAAGCCGTTGAAAGGACCGGATGCCGCGTTCTGGCCGGACCAAGTCCTGATGGATGCCGTCGCCTGCCTCGCGGTGATCTCCGCCGTGATGTACCTGACGCTGCGTCACCACGGTGCCGAACTTTTCGCTCCGGCGAATCCCTCGGAGCCGTTCAACGCGGCGCGCCCGGAGTGGTACTTCCTGTTCCTCTTCGAGTTCCTGAAGCTGGAATTTTTGGGAAGGATCTTCGGCCAACACGGGGAATTCGTCGGGGCCATCCTGATCCCGACCCTCGTCATCGGCGTGCTGGCGGCGATGCCGTTCGTCGCCCGCGCGCGCCGGGGCCACCGGTTCAATCTCTGTTTCCTGGCGGCGCTGCTCGTCGGCGCGCTCGGCTTGACGCTGCGTTCGGTCAACAAGGACGCCCACAACGCCGACTACCAAGCCGCGCTTGCCCAGGCCCGGTTCGAAGGCGTCCGGATCACCGAGATGATCAAGGCCAACGGCGGCGTCCCGAAAATCGGGGCCGCCGCCCTGCTCCGCAACGATCCCGCGACCGCCGGTCCGAAACTCTTCGTCCAGCATTGCGCCTCCTGCCATCGGTTCGACGGCCACGACGGACTCGGCATCGTGCCGCCGGACGCCCCGGGCGCGCCCGATCTCCATGGGTTCGGCTCTCGCCGTTGGCTCGCCGAGTTCCTCGACGCGGGGAAGATCACCAACCACGCGTTCTACGGCGGCACCAAATTCCGCGACGGGAAAATGACGAAGTACGTCCGCGAGAAACTCCCGAAACTCGCGGCGCGCGATACCAACGCGCTCGCGTCGATGATCGCCGCCCTCAGTGCCGAGGCCTCGCTGCCGTCCCAAAAGGCCCTCGACGACGCGCAGGCGCCCGCCATCGATGCCGGACGCAACCATCTGCGGGAGACGTTCGCGTGCACCGATTGCCATGTGTTCCGCAAGGCCGACGACGACGCTTCCGCGCCGGAGTTGACGGGCTGGGCTTCGCGCGAATGGATCATCGGGATCATCGGCGATCCCTCGCACGCGCGTTTCTACGGCACGAAAAACGACCGCATGCCGGCGAACGTGAAGGATGGCCGCATCTCGCCGTCGGACGCCGGGTTGCTCGCCGATTGGATCCGCGGCGACACCGATGCACTGCGGGTTGCCCGTGCGGTCGGGAACATCCCGGCGCCCTGAGTCGCCGGGATTGAGACATGCGTGGGTGACGGCTGAGGAATTATCTCACGCCAAGAAGCAGCCAAGGCCGGCCAACGCAAGACGGCCTCTTGGTCTGGCTGGGTCCGCCTCCCCACCGCGACCGCCCATGCGCGTCAACCTAAGTGGGCCCCGCCTGTAGGCCGCGTGCCCCCACGCGGCGTCCCACCATGGAATTCCGACGCGATGGATATCTGTTGCCGCTCCCCGCAACTCCGGGTCAGGGGACCCGGCCTACAAGCGGATGGACGCGCAAACCTTTCCGCCCCCGGGCTCCTCGGCGCGAAAAACACGGGGCGTTCCGCGCCACATTTCATCCGTGAGAAGCCTTCCTCGCATCCAAAAACAAAACCGCCGCCGGTCGCCCAAGGCGCACCGACGGCGGTTTCGAATCCGGGAAATTATTCCCTCGGTTCCGAGGGCGTCACTTCGCGCCCTGATCGATCCAAGCGCGGACGAGTCCGACTTGCTCGGGCGTCAAGGGCTTCGGCTCCGGCCCACCGCCGCCGCCACCGGGACCTCCAGGGCCACCGAATCCACCCGGACCTCCGGGACCACCCGGCCCGCCAGGTCCTCCCGGACCGCCCGGACCGCCCGGACCGCCGGGCCGACCACCCGGGCCGCCGCCGGGTCCGCCACCGGGACCTCCGGGTCCACCACCGCCGGGTCCGCCGGGTCCACCAAACTGCGGTTGCGGCAAGGAGGCGTTCAGACCTTCACGAATCTGCCCCTCGTCGAGCGCGCCGGTGTTCGACTTGTCCCACGCGGCGTACCACTTCGTGAAGCTACCCTTCCATTCGGTCGCCGTGAGTTTCCCGTCCTTGTTCGCGTCCGCGACACCGAACCATCCGGGCCCAATGAATCGTCCCGGTCCGAATCCCTGACGACGCCCACCGTCGTTGCCCCCGGGGCGCTGCGGCGGCGGCATGATGTCGTTCAACTTCGCCGAAAACTCTTCCTGACTCACCGAACCCGTCTTCTCCGGATCCAGCTTCGCGTACCAAGCATCGGCCAGCGACGCGAATTCGGACTTCGAGACCTTCTTGTCCCCGTCCTTGTCGCCTTGGCTCACCATTTGCGGCGCGATCATCATTCCCGGTCCGAATCCACCCCGCCCGCCGCCGGGGCCACCCCCCGGTCCGCCCCGACGCTTCGGCGGCATCGTCTTTTCCTCGTCCAATCCGGAGACCGCCACCACCAACGCGCTCTCGTGACCCTTGCCGATCGCCACGACCTTTCCGTCCTCGCCGCCTTTCAGGACCGCCTCGCGGCTGTCCAGCCGGAGATCGCCTTTTTGCCGATCCTCGCCGTGGCATCGGGTGCACGAGGCCTCGAAAATGGGTTTGATGTCCTTCTCGTAGGTCAATCCCGTGCGGTCGGAAGCCTTGGGAAGCTTGCTCAGGTCGGGCGCCGCGGAGACCGCGGTCGCGACCGCAAGCCCCATTAGGACGAGTGTTTTCTGATGTTTCATGACGTGCGTTGGGTGTGCGATTGGAAGGCCCGGACAACCGACGTCCCGCGCCGATGCGCCCGGTGCCTACCCCCTGACGACCGACGCCGACGGCAACGGTTACCAAAGATTGTCATCGGCGTGTCACGGCACCAACCGCACCCGGTAGAACCTCGACGCGGCGTCCCCGATGTCGTCGCGCACCGTCACGGCCGGACCGTGGGCGTCCGTGGTGTCGCCCACCGGCAGCCACGCCGGGAACTCGAGGTCCGGCGTCGCCTCCAGTTGGTATCGAACCCCGGGGAACGTGGTCCAACTCACCCGCGCGGCTCCCGCCTCGGTCCCGATGCCCAGGAACGACGGCGGCGGGATCGGGTTGGCGTTGCCCGGCGACGGCGACGGCAGCGCCCCCGCCACCACGCCGCCATCCGGCACGCGGCCCTCGCTCACGTCCGTCGACTGCGCCCCGAACGTCACCGCGTCCACGATCGTCCCGTCCGGCGAGGACAACACGATGCTCTCGCCCGACGCCGACAGCTTGAAGTTCACGTGAAGGTCGGGGTCCGTCGGGGCGTTCGACGCCGACTTCTTGTCCGCCCACACCATGAGGCGCCCGCGCGGCGGTATTATATAACCCGCCGGGATCGAGAACTGCAGGCGGCTCACCAACGAATTCGCGAGATAATACCCGGCGAGATCCGCCGCCGTGTCCCCCGCGTTGTAGAGTTCGAACCAATCGTCGAACCCGCCGCCCACCGGGTCGCGCGCCGTCGCCGAATTGTCCGCCATCCACTCGTTCACGAACACCGGCAGCAACGGGGCCGCCAGCGAATTCGCCGCGCGCGGCGTCGCCGTCGCGAAGATCCGCCGCCCCCCGGGAGTCGCGTCCGGATACAGGCCCAGCGAACGATCCGGTCCCGGCGGCACGTAACGCACATAGTCGAGGACGTTCGTCCGGCCGTCGGCGATCGATGCCAGTGCCAGCAGCCCGCCCGCCGACAGCGGGCGGAATCCCGCGTGCGGTTGCCCCGCCACCGATTGCTGCGGTTGGCCGTCCAGCCATACCAATAGGTAGCCATGCGCGGGCACCGTCGTTCCCGCGGGGAATTCCCATTTGCGCGCGGAGTCAAAGGAGTCGGTCAGGTAGCATCCCGCGAGCGATGCCACCGTCGCCCGGGAATTATATAACTCGACCCACGGCTCGTGTTCGCCGGCGTTGTCCGTCGGTCCCGTCACGTTCTGCGATTGCAGCTCGTTCAGCCAGAGGGCGGGGAATGGGGTCAGGCTGGTGGCGACCGAATTCGCGGTCCCCGGCGTCGAGCGCGGCAAGGCTCCCGGGCTCACCGGGCCCAGCGCCACCGACGCCTGGATCCCGCCGTCCGACGTCCGCGCCACCAGCATCCCGCCCGTCGCCGGCAGGTACCGGAAACTCAGCGTGTACTGCGTCCCCGGATCCAAGGCGGCCGGGAAATTCTGGACGAACGACGTCTCCGGACTCCCCGTGCCCGGGGTGGGCGACACGATGTGGAACGACGCGTACGCGGTGTACGACACCGACCTGGACACCGCCGACTGCGACAGGCTCGCACCCGGAATCCACAGTCCGTCGGTCGCCGTCTCGAACCCGCCGTCCGATATTAGATTGTCCCCGGAGTCCGCGTTGCCGCCCGCCACGAGCCGGACGTCGTCGATATAAGCCTCGCCCGGCGAACTCATGTAGAACTGCAAGCCCGTCCCGCTGGAAAACCCGCTCAGGACGATCCGCTGCCACGACGGCGCGGGGTCCGTCCCGTCCGTCCGCACCGCGGTCCAGTTCGCCGGACGGATGTTGTCCTGCCCGAGATCGAGCAATTGCAGCGACGAACCGGCGAGCGCGGCGGACGGCCACGGCGCGTCCGCCTCATAGGCAAACTGGTCCACCACCAAGTCCGTGCCCAGGACCGGGTCGGGCCGGACCAACCGAAGCGACCCGCCGCCCGGGTTCAGTTTGGCAGCGAACACACCGATCGGTTTGATCAATGGCCCGTACACCTGCGCGAACACCACCGGATCCTCCACCACCACGCCGTTCGCCGACGGCCCGATCGTGGTGCCCGGCGCGAACCGGGTGCCAACCCCGTCCAACCGCCAGCCCGTCAGGTCGAAAGCCGTCGCGATCGACCGGTTGCGGATCTCGACGAACCCCGCCCCCGGCACCGTCGGGTGGTGCATGACCTCGCTGATCACCAGCGAAATCTCCGGCGCGTCCGTCGGGTCCGTCACGCGCACCTTGATGTGCGCCGGCGCGTTCGTGACCTGTTGCCCGCGCGAATCCAGGCCCGAAAGCTCGAGCACGTTGGTTCCGGTCGACAGCGCCACGGTTGCCGTCCAGTTGCTCAGCGTCGTCCAACGCACGTCCAGCGGCACGCCGTTCAGGAGGACGGTCCGCGCCGCGATCGGCGCCACGCCGGCCAGCGTCACCGAGTTGCCGGCCGACGAGAAGCTGGCGCCGCCGTTCGACGTGAACGCGAACCCGTATAGCTTGTTGGTAAGGAGCGACGTCAGGTACACGCGCCGCGTGTTCATGTAGGTCTTGATCGTGTTCGGGCTCCCCACGCCGGTCGCGCCGTTCGTGCGCATCCCGTTGTAACGCGCGTCGAGGATCGGCACGTAGCGGTTCGTCTGGAGCGGCCCCGACACGGCGTCCTGCAGGCCCTGGTAATACAACCTCGCGAAGGGCGGATGCGTGTTGACCGGCCCCACGTTCTGCCCGCCGATCGAGAACATGTCGCTCCGGGCGTCGAGCGACGCGAACGCGAAGTCGATGTCCCAGATCAACAGTTGCCATGGGCCGTGGACCGGCTTGTAGGCATACATGTTCTGCCCGCCGCCATAGCTATAGCTATCGTTGTTGCCGACCAGATGCTCGGTGATGTCGGTCCGGAACCATTCGTCCACGTCCGTGGCGTTCAGCAACGTCCGGGTATAGGCGTCGCCCGTGCCCGTCGTGTTCACGGCGTCCACGAGTCGGAACAGGTTCGTGAAATTGTTCGGGTTGTTCCCGAACGAGCGCTGCGGCCAGTTCCAGCGGTAGCGCGACACGCGTTTGGCGCCTCCCACCAGGTAGTTCGAAAGGTCGGCCCCGGCCCCGTCGAAGGAGGATCCGGACGGATCGAATTCGAACCACAACTGGATCTTGTGCAATTCCCCGCCGGCATCGTCCGGGTACCATTGCCGCACGAAATCGCCGTTCGGCTGCTGCGCGTCGTCGTATGTCGCGCCCCGCCGCACGCCGTTGAAATACAGGAGCACCGGGCGCCGGTTGCAGTGCGGCAACCCCAGTTGGTCCGCGATCCAATAGGCCTGTTGCTCCGCCTGCAGCGTGCCGTCGCCGCCGCCGTTGCCCGGCTTCAACAGGTTCATTTCAGACCCGCCAAGCATCGCGTCGTCGTCGGGCGCCGCGAACACATAGTCGCAGTCCGCCCCGGCCGGTCCCGTCCAGCTCGGCGCGTGGTACGGGCTCCCGCTGTACATTCCGCCCGCGTTGTAGATGGCCCGGAAATTCCCGTAGACGAACGTTCCGTCCAACGGGTCGTTGCTCAGCTTCTCCCGCTTCGTCCACCGGTCCACGTTCGTCTTCGTCATCCACATCCGGTACGTGCCCAACACCCCGCCCGGCAGGAGCTCGCCCCAGCGTATAAGGCATTCCCTCGCCGGCGCGTCCGAGGGAAACGCCGACGTCGCCGGCACCGCCGCCCCGTCGGTTGCCACGACGTGGAACGCGACCAGCGACGTCGACGCCTGGCCCGGGATCAACGCGGTATATAATCCCGCGCCGTTGTTGGTCATCGGCACCTCCGTCACCGACGCCGACGGATCCTTCCGCCATCGCAGCACAAGGTTGGCGATCCCGTCCGGATCGTCTGCGCGCGCCGTCACCACGACGCCCTGCAGCGGCGCCGGCAGCACCGGGAAATGCGAGACGCCCGTGATCGCCGGCCCGGCATTGGCGACGGCCCTGGAGTTGCGCGCCCCCGGCGTCCCGAGATCATGCGCGGCCAACACGAAACCGGGCGCCTCGAACCAATTCCCGTGCAAGCGCAGGTGGATGCTTCCCGTGCCCTTCAGCCAACGCACCTTCGCCCGCAAGGTTACCGTCTGGTTCGCCGTCACCACGCGCAACAGCGGGACGCGGATCCGATTCGGCCCCGTGTGCCCGGCGCCGGTCGCGCGCACGTGCAATGATTGCGAACTCTCGTATCCCTCCCCGGCGTCGAGCGACGACGCCCCATGGTTCCCCTGGAACACCCATCCCGTCGTCCCCGTTTCGAAATTCGAATTCGCGACGAGGTTCGTCGAGCCGTTCGGCACCACCTCCACATTGTCCACCAGGCACTCGCCCGGCCCATATAGGAAGAGTTCGAGCGCGTTCGCCGTTTGAAGGCCCAGCGTCGACACGCCCGTGGCGGCGACCGTCACCCAACCCGACTTCCCGCTCTCGTCGCTGTCCGCCCAATTCGGTGCCAACCGCCGGTCCGCGCGCGCGTCGCGCAACTCGAGGCTGCTGCCACCGCCGCCGCTCCATTTCCCCCACCGGCCGCCCGATGCATAAGTCACCTCGTCCACCACCACGTGGATCCGGTTGGTCACCGCATGCCCGGATTTGTTGGTGGAAACCACCAACTCCGGCGCCGACAACGCCACGCGGTCGCCGCTGTTCCCCAACCCGCCGCTGTAGTCGCCGAGAAGATTGCCAGGCCCAAGGCCCGGATAATTCGTCCTGAGGTGCGCCGCCGCCTTCGCCACCACAAGGTATCCGCCGCCCGCCAGCCGCGTGCCTTCCGGAAACGTGAATCCCACCGCGTCCTCCAACCGCCAGTCCCCGAGGTCCACCGGCGTCGTCCCGACATTATATAACTCCACGTACTCGTCCGACGAATCCCCCGACGCCGGGTCGTACATCAGTTCGTTCAATACCACGGACGACCCCATCCGCCCCGCGTTCGCCGTGCCCGGCGTCGGCGTTGCAAGGCGATCGAACCGAGGCGAGCCATCCGGGACGCGCCCGTACGAAACGCCCCTCCCCTGCGGGCCGAACCGTACCGCGTCCAACACCCGCGTCCCGTCCGCGGAACCCAGGAACAATGCCTCGCCTCCCGACGACAACCCGAAACCCAGCTCCGAGGAATCCACCATCAGCCACGAATTCGGCGCGATCACCGTCCCCGCCGGGAACACATGGCGGGCGACCGACGGATTGTCCGTCAGGACGCAGCCGGAAATGTCCGCGGGCTCGCCCGAGTAATTGAAGAGCTCCACGAAATCCAACGCCGGCGGCACCGGGTTCGCCGACACCTCGTTGATCCACACCGTCCGCATCCCTCCCGCGGCCGGTTCCGCCGCACCCGGAGATCCCCCCGCCACCTCGCTCGCCGCCCATGCCCGCGGGTCCGCCTCGCCATAGCTCGGGCGCGACAACACCAGCGAGGGACCCGCCCCGTCCGGCGCCACCGGCCACGGTCCGGAGTCCCGGTAAACCACCTCGAATTGCACCGCGCCCAGCCGGTTTTTCAATTGGACCGTGCCCGTCCCGTGCGACAGCGACCCGGTATAAGGTCCCAGCACGCCCGTCGCCGACGACGATGCCATCAGGTCCGCCGGATTCGCCGCCACGACGACGTACGAACGCGCGGGCAACGTGAAGTCCGTCGGGAACGTGAAATCGATGTCGCCCTTCAACTGCCATCCGCCGAGTTCCTCGAACCACGCCTGGGAATTGAAGATCTCCACGAATCGAAGGTCCCTGCCGTCGAGACGCGCCGCCGGATGGTACATGATCTCCGACACCACGATGCCCGCGCGTCGCGAGGATGGTCCCGGCGGTTCCGCGGGCGGGCGCAGGTACGAGGCGTCGAGGGAAGGACCGACGGGCGGGGTCGCGACGACAACGGCGCACGGCAGCAACGACAGGATCCCGACGAGCAAGACGGGCCAGGAACGGCGGATCGATTCGAACGCAAACATGGGTGACGTGCGGGGAGTCTAACGGGCCCCGGGCCGGGCGGCGCAAAAACTTTCCGCCGGGAATCCGGATTTTCCGACCCCGTGGAACCGGGAACCCCCGTCCGCCGCACCGCTTAATCCGCGGCCGCCCCTTCGGCGTCGTCGTCCATTTCCATCACCGTCCCGCCGTTCGCCGCGATCGCCGTCTCGAGGCGCTTGCGGAATTCATATCGGTTCGACGGTGTGATCAGCAGCTTCTTCCAAAGCCCCGTGCGGCGGTGGATCACCAACTCCCGGTGGTCGCCCGCGAGCGTGTTCGCCCAGTTCTCATACTGGAACTTCCCGTGCCGGCGACGCGGCTTGGAGATCTTCTCGATGTCGTCGTACGCGATGCGCCGGATCGGGATCCCGAACAAATGGAACCGGAGTTCCGTCCGGCCGATTCGGTAACGGATGCGGCATCGCAGGAACAAACGCAACCCCAGCAACACCACGCCCCCGGTCGCCGCGACGACCAGCGAGTCGGTCCCGCTCATCGGTTCCTCCGTGGAACGCGACGCGCCGTCGGACGCATCCGAACGTTGCCAATCGCGATCTGGGCCCTGCTCATCGGGGTCTTGGTTTCCCGTGACCGGCATTGACCGCCGACGGGATTCCCGACCCTACCCGGCCCGCGGCGCCAAGTGGAGCGACAATTTGCCCTCAACCCAAAGCAGCATGTGTAGAGCGGCCGTCCCCGGCTGCGGTAGTCGCGGGCGTCCCGCCTGCGCAAATCACGGGCGTCCCCGCCCGTGCCCTGCATGCCGCGGCGACACGCACCGGGAAAAAGGTTTTGGCGCTGCCAAGGCCCGCTCCGCCGAAGCCGGGAACGCCCCGAAACGCCTCGCCGGAAATGCGCGCAGGCTACCCAACGAAGGCATCCTGCCCACCTTCACGGGGCGAGATTCTTGAATCCTGAAATTTGAATCTTGAAACCCATCCCTTCCCGGTCCCCATTCCATCCAATCCCGTGAAAGCATCCCCGCGCGTCGCCGCCTTCACCCTCATCGAACTCCTCGTCGTGATCGCCATCATCGCGATCCTCGCCGGGATGCTTCTGCCGGCGCTCGGCAAGGCAAAGTTCCGCGCCAAGGTCACCCATTGCACCAGCAACTACCGCCAGTGGGGCCTCGCCGCGAACCTCTATGCGACCGACGACCCGAAGGGCCGCCTCCCTTCGTTCAAAATGCCCCGCACCGGACTCAACCCCTGGGACGTCCCCATCGGCCTGGCCACCAACCTCGAACCGTTCGGACTGACCGTCCCCATGTGGTTCTGTCCGGCCCGACCGGGCGACCGTTCCGACGTGGAAAGCTGGATGAAAACCCAGAAGTTGGGATCCCTGTCGTCCGTGGCCGACCTCAACAAATACTTCGTCCGCCAATACAAGACCTTCGCGATTCTTTTCCACTGCTGGTGGGTTCCGCGTCCCTTGGAAGACAACGGCGAGTTGTTCCCCTCCCCGACCACCGGAGGGGCCTATAGCCGCACGAAGGAAGGCTGGCCCACGCGGCTCGAGGATCCCGTCGCCTCGGTCCAACCGATATTAAGCGACCTCTGCCTCGCCAGCGGCACCCGGAATACCAACATCCTCCAGGCCGTCGCCGGACATACCTATGGCCGCTACGTGGACAGCGTGAACACCGCCTTTGCCGACGGCCATGTCGAGACCCGCACCCGTGCCCGGCTCCAATGGCAGCAGTCCGGCAACTGGACCACGTTCTATTGAGAGGGGAAGATTCGTTCGGCTCAGGGGCCGTCAAGCCATCCCTTGTTTGCCCTCGACCACTTCCCTTATCAAATGCGGGGAAGTATCCCCGCGTTGGATGAGCACCCGCTGGAAGACGAGTATTTTTTGGATCAGGTCCTGGTGCCCTTGAGCCAACGTTCGCTCGATGACGGGCAGGGCCTCGGCACCCCGTCCGCCGCGCCGCAGGCAATCCGCGACGACTAGCTCGGACACGCCCGGCTCCGGCGCGAACGTTTGGCCCTCGGCAAGCAGCCCAAGGAACGTGTCCGCCGCCCTCCCGCGCGCCGACCGCGCGAGTTCGTCCTTCCCCGCGTCGTCCAGCGTCCACGCCGCGTGCAGGTATCCCCACCCCACCTCGTCCCTTCGTCCCGCCGCCTCGGCCAGCAGCGCAGCGCAGATGAAGGTGGACGCAAGCATTGGGTACTCCGTGCTTGCGAGTTGCGAACGGTAGGCCGCGCCGTCCAGCACCGGCCGAAACCGTTCGCCAAACTTCGCTGCCTTGCGCGCGGAGTATCCGCACGCCGGGCACCGTTGGAGCCACGCGCCCATCGTCGAGCGCCGCATCTCCGGTGGACGCGTATCCAGGTCGGGCGACCCGAACGCGTTCGTGCTCGTCAGGGCATGGTGGATGAACACCTGCCCGCAGGCACCGCAAACTACGCTTTCCTCGTCAAATGTCGTCATTGGGAACCACCAGACTCCGGCGTCCACGCAAGACCAGCGCCACGCCCACGGAGACAAGCGCCAACCCAAGGAAAGCGACCGCTCCGACCCAGCGCATCATCGCCCCGGGTTTGTATAGATATAACCGCCATCCGGCTTATACACGACGCTTTCACGACCCACGATCGCCTCGATTCCCAGCAGCAGTTCCAAGCCCGGGAAAACAATCCATGGGCTCATGACCGTCACCGCGATGCCGATCGCGATCAAAGGCCATCCAACCGTTCTCGAACTTGCAGCATTCATCGACGTATTCATGCCCATCCGCCCGGCCGCAGCCGTTCCGAGGCATCCGTGGGTGGGGGCAGCCCTGCCCCCACCGCCTGCGAGTCGGTCCGGGTCTGCCCATACAAGATCTCCTCACCGAACTCTGAATCCTCGGGCAATTCCGGCGATGCAAATGTCAGTCCGTGGAAAGTGACGGCAGGGCCGCCGTCACCCACCCAAGCCAAATCGTTCGTCTCAGAGTTCCGAATCCACCCACGCCATGCCGGGCCGTAATGCCGGGGTCGGCCGGAATGCAGCGCGCGCGGCTTCGCGGGCGAGCAGTCGGTCGAATTCGTCCGTCGAACGGTTCAAAGCAAGGCGATAGGCCATCAGTTTGGGCTGCGTGCCTTCGGGCGGCACCTCGGAGGTTGGCGAAGGCGATTCGGAATGGGCGGCCAACGGTGAAGTTCCAGCCGGTGGATGCCGAGACATGAGTCCGGCGGCCAGCAGCAGCGCCAAGAGGGCGGCGCCGGCGAGACCGCCAAAACGCATGCCGAGTGCCGCCTCGAAATCCCACCACCCACGCCGCGGGCGGGGTTTGATCGACATCAGGATTCGACCCCGCAGGCGCGCCGACACTTCCGCGGCCGGCAATCGCTGGGCGGCGCGCGAGTGGCCGGTGCAGACTTCCGACAATTCCCGGAAGTATTCGCGGCAGGCCGGGCACTGCTGCAAATGCCCGCGGGTGCGGTCGGTGGATGCGGCATCAAGCGACGCGGACGCCAGCAGCGCCACGGCTTCGCGATCACAGGGAGGGTTATTCATGGCGTGTTTTCCTCGGCGAGGATTTTCATTCGACGCAGGCGCTCCAGACCTTGGAACAACCGGGATTTCACGGTGCCGATCGGACAGCCGATCGCGGCGGCAATTCCTTCAAGGGAATCCTCGGCGTAAAACCGAAGATAGACAACTTCGCGTTGCTTCGCCGGCAGTCCCTCGAGGCTCCGCAGCACGCGCCCGGCGTGATCCGCCTGTTCCGTTTGCTCTCCAGGCGACCGGCCCGGATCGGGAATGCGCGCGAGAAATCCCTCGGCCGAGTCGTGCTCGCCGCCGAAGAGGAACGACAACGGCAGCGGCCAACGTTTTCGCCGCGCGTTGCGATGCCTATGAATCAGGATGCTGCAAAGCCACGTGAAAAACCGACAGCCACCGTGGTAGCGCGGCAGGCAACGCCACGCCTCGATGAACGTCTCCTGCACGAGATCCTCCGCCGCGCCCGTGTCGCCGCACAGCCCAAGGGCCTGGCGCAGCAAACGGTCCCCGTGCTCGCGGCACAACTCGCCGAACGCATCGCCGTCGCCCGAACGGGCCCGACCGATGAGGTCGGGCCCGTCGATGGCTGTCGTGGGAAGCACGGGTTCGGTGTTCGAAACGGAGATCACGGGATGAAGCCAAGACCGCACCCAGCCCGGATCATTTCACCGGCTTGCCCGCATTCTTTCCGTCGAGATAAAAGGCCGGGCCGTCCTTCTCGACGAAAATCAACGAGGCGTTCCAGTCGTTCATGTACCTCATTTTGGATCCGAGTTCGAACCCACGGTCCGCGCCCTCGAATTCAAACCGACGAAACTGGAACGGCTCGTTGAACAACGGATCCTGGACCTGCCCGAGTCCGGCCTCGCCCGTCACGCGGTACGCCAGGGCGGCATGGAGGATCGCCAGCTTCGCCTGGCAGGCGAATTCCTTCAGCCGGCACTTCTCGAACGGCGGGAAAAAGACACGCGCCAACAGGTTCGGCAGGTTCGAGACCTTCGCATTGAAGGCCTTGACCCCGGGAAGGAACTGCCCGTAGGGAAGCTTCAGCAAAACCCCGGCCTCGTCGTAGAGCGCGTCGAGTTCCTGAAGGTGCCGAAGCACGCCGGCGGTCGTTCCGCCCGCGGCCTTGATGACCGCATCGGGAGTCGGACCGGCCGCCCCCTCGGGAGCCTCGCCGTCGCTCATGCTCGATTGCATGAGAGCCCGGGTCTTTTGCAACGCTTCCGCCTCGTCCCGGGATTCCGCCTGGAAACCCCGGATCTTGCGCGTCATCCAGTCTTTGAACGCCATCCGCTCCGTGGGGACGCACTGCGCGATCGTGCCCCGGGCGGGCGCGGCGTCGATGCCGTCCACGACCTCCTGCAACGTCTGCGGACCGAACCGAAACCAATTCTCCGCGACGCCCGAGACCAATATGTTCTCCATGGCAACTTGAACGAGGGCGGAAATGAGGATGCCGTCCCGCGAGACCTGCCGCGCGAGCACGAACGCCGCGAGCAAGTCGTCCCGCGCGTCGTCCGGACGGCCGTTTTCCAGATGCCAGCGGAGGCGCAGTCGAGCAGCCTGGGATAGCAATTTCCCCTTGGCCAAGCTGGGCAGCAACAATTCCGGCCCTTGGGAAAGATCATAACCCCAGTCGCAGGGCGCCTTCTGCCGCGCCGCCTGCCGGAGGAGCTTGAACGCGTTGTCGTAGGTCGCGACCTGCTGGTTGAACTTCTCGTCCAGAACCCGCCCGCGCCATTCGTTGGTGAAGGCATGATCCTGGACGGCGCGATCGGGCATCACGGCGATGGCCTGCGCGTAGATCAGGGCCGGGTTGATGTCGGTGCGCGCGCCGCTGTCGGCCGACGCGACCGCGCCGAGGAGCAGGGCCAGGAGGGCAAACAGGGTGGAGGCAATGGATTTCATGACGGTGATGGGATGACGGTGACTGTATAAGGAACGTTTCGCGGCCGCTTGTCTGTTAATCACGGGCCACCGCCGGAAAGTTCATGATTTTTGCGTCCGATTCGCCCCAGAGGCGATTTGATTTCGGCCCCCGGCCGCTTCGCGGCTTCGCGTGAGTCTTCCTTGAATTCCAGATGCATGGATCCGGCGCAGCCGGAATGACCCGTTCCGAGAAGGGGAATATTTCACGCCAAGCCGAACCAATGCAGGCCAAGGGGTCGAGAACAAGGGCTTGGAATCGGACATGGAATCCCACCGCATGGCGAAATGACACCTGTCGGTCTTTCGCTTCGTGGATACGCGTCCCTTGGCCTTGTTCCGGCTTGGCGTGAGAGAATCCCCACGCGACCGCATTCTTCGGGCTTCTAGCCTGTCTGCCTGCTTTCCAGACGGGCCCTTGCGCGCGAATCAATCCGTGCTGTCGTCGGAGATCTTCCCGGTATCCCAGACCACCCCACAGCGCGCGCAGCCGAGCTGGAACCGGTAGCGGGTTCCTTGTCCGGTCGGTTCCTTGTGAAACGCGAGGCGACCCCGACACGCCGGGCAACGAACGATCCGGAAGACGTGGATGGCCCCGACGACGCCCCTTTCCTGCTGTCGGGAAAACGAACCGAGGAACACCTCCCTTCCCTCCCTTGCCTCCTGTAACAAACTTAGGCTCCCGCTTTGGTGCCCGATATTCCCGTTCATAACGAACTAAGCCGTATCCATGCAGTAGCGGCCGAGGAATTATCTCACGCCAAGCCGGGCCAAGGCCATCCAAGGGGGCAAAGACCGCCGGCGTGTCATTTCACCGAACGGTGGGATCCGATGTCTGGTTCCCAACACACGTTCCCG
>JANYDN010000260.1 GCA_025363585.1 Verrucomicrobiota bacterium
GTCGAGATGCATGGCTTCGCCGTATCCATGCAGTAGCGGCCGAGGAATTATCTCACGCCAAGCCGGGCCAAGGCCATCCAAGGGGGCAATGACCGCCGGCGTGTCATTTCACCGAACGGTGGGATCCGATGTCTGGTTCCCGATACACGTTCCCGCCTTCTTGGCCGGCCTTGGTCCCCCTTGGCGTGGGAGAATTCCCATGCCGCGACCGCAGGGTTCCCTCCCGGCTCGGTCGGGAATGCTTGGATCCTTGGCGTCTTGGCGCCTTGGCGTGATACCCAATCGAGTTCTTACTGCATGGATACGGCTTAGGTCCGCCGTCTCACGACGGCCGCCACGGCAAGCTGTACGTTGTGTTCTGTTTCAAAGCGGTGTGGCGCCTTCCGAAGGCTTCCCGCCGCACTCCGAAAGCGCTTCGCGCGGCAAACCTTGCCTTGGTCCACCGTCTCACGACGGCGGCCACATCACGACGGCGGCTACATCACGGCGGTGGCTACGTCGCAGGGTCGTGGCTATCGTCGCGGCGTGTCCGTGCTTGCAGAGAATTTGTCCGTGGTGAACGAACGCATCGCTCGTGCGTGCGCGCGTTCGGGACGCGTGCCCGGAGACGTCCAGCTCGTCGCCGTCTCGAAGTTTCATCCGGCCGAGGCCATCGCGGAGGCCGTGGGTCTGGGACTGACGGTGTTCGGCGAAAGCCGCATCCAGGAAGCCAAGGCCAAGATCCCGCTCGCGCCCAGCCGCGCGCGTTGGCATTTCATCGGCCATCTCCAGTCGAACAAGGCGCGCGACGCCGTGGCGTTGTTCGAGATGGTGCAGGGCGTGGACAGTCTCGACCTCGCCTCGGAATTGCAGAAGCAAGCGGACAAGCAGTCAAAGACCCTGCCGGTGCTGCTCGAGGTGAACATGGCGGGCGAGTCGTCGAAGTTCGGCTGGAGTCCCACCACGGTGTTGGAATCGATGGAGGCGTTGGGCTCGCTCCGGCGGCTCGAGATCCAAGGGTTGATGACGATCGCGCCCTATGCGGACGATCCGGAGAAGGTGCGGCCCGTGTTCCGGAAATTCCGCGAGTTGCGGGATCGTTGCGCGGACAGGTTGGGCGCGGCGCTGCCGGTGCTCAGCATGGGCATGAGCGGCGATCTCGAGGTGGCCATCGAGGAGGGCGCGACGATGGTGCGCGTCGGGACGGCGTTGTTCGGCGCGCGACCCAAGATGGGCGGGCGATTGCCGGAGTGATCGGGCGGTGGAAACCGAAAGTGACGGCGGGCCGCCGTCACCCACCCAGGCTAGGCTTTCGAGGGTTCCGGCTGCACCGCCTTCTTGGACCACGGCGAATGCAGGTTGAAGTAGATCCCGCACAGCGGTCGCGGCCCGTCGGTCTGGCTCAGGATGATCGTGAGGTGACGGTCGAGCGCGATGCCGTGGCGCAGTTCGGGACCGCGGTTCTGGTAGGCCTTCAGCGCCTTTTCCATGAGCGAACGGAGCGAGGTCTCGCAATCGTCGGGGACCTTTTCAAGGCAAACGACGTGGCGATCGAAATTGGCAAGAGCGACGCCCATCTCCGGCCCGAAAGTCTCCGCGGTGAGATCCACGGGGCCACGCTACGGTGCCGCGGGACCATGTAAAGGCACGGTTCAATCCAGGTGGAATTTGCCTCGCCACGCGACGCGGTACGCACGCGCGTGCGTGATCCACTCGATGTCGAGATCCACGGTGTCGCCGCGCGCGAACCCGTTTTTGCCGAGGACAGACGCGGGGATTTCCATCGCGGCGACGTTGCGCACCTCGACGTCCATTCCCGAGAGCGACTCCACCCGCACGCGCTCGTCCGACGTCAGCGCCTCGCGGCCGGCGCCGATGCGGGCGCGGACGATGGGCTTGCCGTCGATGGCGACGTTCCAAAGCGCGCGGTCGACCTTCGGCATCGACGTGCTGCGGTAGTAGGCGGACTCCACGATGTCCAAACCGAACATGCCGAGGCAGAGCGCGCGCGGATTCCATGCGACGTAGAGATCGGCCATCGGCGCGGTCGATTCGGCGGGCACGAATCCTCTCTCGCGGTCCCATTCGCCGAGCGCGTGCGCGAGGTCGAATCGCGCGAAGGGATCGGCGGGCGAACGCGGGATTCCCGCGCGCGCGTCGGGACGCGGACGACGCGGCAGGACGCGTTCCTTGGCGGCATCGAACGACGCGAACGCGGCGGTGAGTTCCTGGTACGGATGGTCGTCGACGTCGACGAGGCCGAAGTTGAAATTCTCGCCGTCGGCGCGGCCGTGGCGGGGTTCGTCCGAAAACTGGAACCAATCCGCGCCGACGACCTGGGGCAACCCCGCGAGTTGCCGGAGCGTCGTGGCGGCCGCGCGAGCGCGGGCGGGTTGGTCGGCGACGACCGGGTACGAGCCGTGCGAGTTGCGGTTCCCGGAGCGGTTGTCGGTGGCGGCCAGATAGAATTCGCCGACGACGATCGGCCGGCGGGTGAGGCGATGCAGCGTGTCGAGTTGGAAGCGCGGGAAAGTGCCGTCGATCCAAGGCGCGTTGAGGTTGCAGGAAACCACGTCGACGTACGGCGCGGCGGCGATCGCGACCTCGGGATAATAGAATGATTGGTAGCGGTCGCCGAGATAGAGCGCGGAGGGATCGAGCCGGTGGACGAGGTCGCGCATCACGCTGTAGTAGCGCTCGGCGAGCAAGCCGAGGAACCGGCGCTGGGCCCGGATGCCGTTGCTCCCGGGGCGCAGGAACACCATCCCGCCGCGCTCGAGATCGCGCCAGTTGGCGGCCGCCTCCGTGTCGAAGTCGGCCGCGAGCCGCTTCCAGTCGCCGTCGTAGTGTTCGCGAAGCATGGCGACGAGCCGGCGTCGCTGGCCGCTCGCCGTGCCTTGCTCCAGCGTCGATTTCCAGAGGCTGGCGTTCCACCAGCCGAGCTCGTTGTCGGAATAATACCCGACGACGCGGGGATCGCCCACGAGCGGGCCGGCGACGGTGCGCGCGGTTTCCTCCATGCGCCGGAGGTTGCGCTCGTCCCAGAGATCCCACCACGGAGCGCCCGCGCTCGCGCCCGCGTGGAGCACCGGCGTGAGGAGCAATCCGGGCGCGCGCGTCGCGTCCAACAAGGCGGTGTCCGACCACGCGCCCAGCGTCGTGAATCCCCAGGACCCGAGCCGCGACGCGGTGTGGGTGGCCCATAGGCTTTCGTCCGGCCACTGGCGCCAGGAGGCGTACGACGGGTTTTCGGGATCGTAGCCCCCGCGCGACGCGCCGGGTTGGACGACGCAGACGCCGAGCGAGAACAGGCGTCGTCCGTCGGGCCGGACGAACCACCAGCCGGACTCGTCCTCGCGGACGGAAAACGCGGGTTGCCGCCGCGCGGGGGACGTCGTGCGTCCGGGGCCGCGGGTGTCGCCGGCGCCCGTCGGGCCGCGTTGCGCAAGGGCCGTTCCCACGGCGAGACAGGCGAACAGAAGGCGTTGGAAGCTTCGGATCATCGGCGATGCCTCCAGACTACGGGCAACGACGCGGGGCGCAGCGTCAAAGTTGGGCGACAGGGCGGGCGGCGCGCCCAGGACTGCGATCTTGAGCAGGGCCGGCGCGCCAACGATGCTCGACGCATGTTCACGGGCATCGTGGAAGAGATGGGAACGATCATGGGGATCCGTCAAGGGGACGCCGCGATTCGGCTCGTCGTGCGTGCCCGCACGGTGGCGGTGGGCTCGCGGATCGGCGACAGCATCGCGGTCAACGGTTGTTGCCTGACCTTGGTCCATCGGCGTCGGTCGGGCCGCGACACGTTGCTCGGTTTCGATCTTCTCCGCGAGACGTGGGACCGGACAAGCCTGTCGGTGGCGCGGGTCGGGGCGTCGGTGAACCTCGAGCGCGCGCTGGCCGCGGGCGATCGGTTCGGCGGGCATTTCGTGACGGGTCACATCGACGGCACGGGAACGATCACGCGTTGGGAACGGGTGGGGGACGACCACGTGCTCGAGGTGTCGGCGCCGAAGGACGTGAAGCCCCATTTGGTTTTCAAGGGGTCGGTGACGGTGGACGGGATCAGCCTCACGGTGGCGTCGGTGACGGCGCGCGGATTCCGGGCGATGATCATCCCGCACACGCGCGACGTGACGGTGCTGAAGGAGCGTCGGGTCGGGGACCCGGTGAATCTCGAGGCGGACCTGCTTGGGAAGCATGTCGCGCGATGTCTCGAGGCAAGGATGGGGGGGGGTTCAAGTTTCAAGCCTGAAACTTGAAACTCCCAAGACGCAGTCGAGACGACCGCGCTACGTCCGTCGCGTCACCGCGTGGGCCACGCCACGCCGGCTACTTGCCTTCCGGTTTGATGTCTTCCGGTTTGCCCTGCGTGCCGTTGTCCGTGGGCACCGGCGCGCTCGTGGGCGGCTGGGAATGGTCTTTTTTCCGGAGGGCATCGATCTGCTTGTCGGCCTTGCGGCTTTCGGAGCGTTCGGTCGCCTCGAATTCCTGCTCGGCCACGCGCACGCCCGGAAGACGCCCGCGTTCCTGGTCGGCCATCGCGGAGGCCTCGGCCGGCGTCAGGAGGATCGTCGGGCGCATCATGACGATGAGTTCGGTGCGCGCCGAATCCTTGGACCGGCTCGAGAACAGCGCGCCGAGAAGCGGGATGTCCTGGAGATACGGGACGCCGGATTTCGAACGCGTGATGCTGGAGTTGATGTAGCTGCCGAGGATGATCGCGTCCTTGTTCCGCACGGTGACGGTCGAGGTCGCGGACCGGGTCTGCGTGGTGGGCACGCTGTTGTTGTCGATCTGGACCGGGCTGCCGAGCTGGTCGATCGTCTGGCTGATTTCCATCACCACGAGTTTGTCGGGAGTGATGAAGGGGACGACGTCGAGGGAAACGCCGACGAACTGGCGCTGGATCTGGGACGACACGCCGAAGCTGCCGCCGTTGTAGGAGCCGGTGACGAATGGCACCTCGGAACCGACCTCGAACCGGCCCGGTGTCGCGTGCGAGGTAAGCACGCGCGGGCGTTGGACGACGTTGGCGCGTCCGTCGGTCTGGAGTGCGTTGACGGCGATGTCCCAGTTTTGGCCGAGCTGCGCGAAGTAATTGAATCCGGAGCCCGAGGGAAACGCGCTCAGGGCGTTGGTGCCCGCCGTGACGCCCTTGAGGAAATTCTGCCCGGCGCCGAGCCCGTCGCCGGAGTTGTTCAGCGTGCCGCCGCCCGTGACGTTCGGGTTCGAGGTGAACTGCTTCGGGGATTGCCCCACGTTGACGCCGAGCTTCTGCGAATTGTTGAGCGACACCTCCATGATGATCGCCTCGATGAGGACCTGGGCGAGGAGGGTATCCACTTTCTCGATGACCTCCTTGATCTTCTTCATCTCCTTCTTGCGCGCGTACACGATGAGCGTGTTGCCGCGGAGGTCGGGCGTGATGTTGGCGTTCTGGAGCAACTCGGCGAAGGCGCCGAGTCCCTGGCCCGCACCGCGACCGGTACCGGCCGCGCGTTGGGCGAAGGTCTGGCCCGCGCCGCCGGTGGCGCCGACGCGGGTCGGGGGTGCGACTTGATTCGGCGCGTAATTGCCGAAGGAATCGATACGCGTCGGGGGCTCGGCCGAGTTCTGGTAATAGCCCGAACCGCCACCGTAGCCGCTTCCGCCGTAGCTATTGTTGTAACCGCCGCCGACGCCGGACCGATTGCTGCCGCTGCCGGAACGTCCGACGCCACCGCCGCGGCTGCCTCCGCCGAATCCACCCTGGGTGCCGAACCCGCCGCCTTGGCCCCCGAGTGCACCACCGCCGCTCTGGCCGCTGATGACGCTTTGCAGGGTCATGTAGATGTCGGCGACCTTGCCGTACTTGATCGGAAGGACCTCGAGCGAGAAATCGTCCGGCGCCTCGACGTCGATCTTGGCGAGGACCTCGAGCATGCGCTTCACGTTGATGGCGTAGTCGCGCAGGATGAGGGTTTTCGATGTCTCGAGCGTGACGATGCCGTTGGCGCCCTGGGCGCTGGCGAACGTCTTGACGAGGTCGGTCGCCTCCTTCGGATCGGCGTGCTTGAGGACGACGACGTGGGTGACGAACTGCGCGGCCTCGTTGTAGCCGGTGGCGGGTTTGTCGCTGAACTTCGCGCCCATCTGGTTGGCCTGCGCGGAGGGGACGACCACGACGAAATTGTCGCCGGTGGGAATCGTGGTGATCAGGTTCAGCGCGAGGATGGTGTCGAGCGCCTGGATGGTTTGCTCGAGGCTCAGCGCGGTCTCGGGAAAATAGGTGATCTGCGTCTGCGCGTTGAGGCCCTGGCCGCGGAGGATGGTCTTTTTGGTGATGTGTCCGTAGATCTCGAGGACCTGGCCGAGCTCCATGTTTTTGAACTTCAGCGCCTCGACGATGGATTCCGGCGAATCGGCGCTCTTGACCGCGGCGACCGCGGCGTCGTTTGCCTCTTGGTCGGCGGCGGTCTGGGTGTTGGCGCCCGGGGGTTGACCCGCGGGTGCGCCGGGGCGAGGGAAGGCGCCATTGGGACCCGGAAGACCGGGGCGCGGTCCGCCGACATTCGGCGCGGCGGGCGTGACGTTGGGACGGGGAAATCTGCTCGGGACGGCGACCCGGTTGGTCGTGGGCGCGGGAATGGCGGCGACGGGGGCGGCCACCGCGGGCGCTACCGCGGGCGGAGTCTGGGCCGACGCATCGACGGCGGCAATCACGGCGGCCAGCCACAAAGGGGCGAGGGGATTCGGTTTCACGGCAAAGCTACTTCTTGGTCGTCTTGTTGGTCGACGCGGCACCCGGCGCCTTCGGTTGAACCACGGAACCCGGCAAAGGTTTCCGGGGCGGTGGCGCCGCGACCGGGGTACGGCGCGGGAAACTCGCCACCAGCGTGAGGCTGCACGACAGCTTCGTCTGCGAAGGGTCGAGCCTCAGGTTGTTGACGTCGCGCACCCGCACCATCGAGTCGCCACTTCCCAATTGGTAAAGGAAATCGACCAACTCCTGCTCGCCCGAGATCACGTCGACGGTGACCTGGTACTCCTCGAAGAACTGGTTGGTGCGGTTATTCGCACCCACGCGGGCCGGTTGGGTGACCGGGATGAGGCGGTTGACCTGCACGCCGGTGGTGTTGGCGGTGGTCAGGATCGTGACCTGCAGCCGGGTCGGCGCGTCCTCCGCCGCCACCTGCGCGCCCATGCTGCGGAGACTGAGCAGGCGCTTGGCGTACTGGTTGGTCTTCGAGGTCTCCGTCGTGTAGCGGGCCTTGACGCGATAGACCTCCTCGAGCTCGCGGTTGACCTTCGGCCAATCCTGGAAGAACGGCCACACGACCCAGTAATTGAGCACGAGCGCCACGACCACGATCGCGCCGAGGACGAGCCGGCGCTCCTGCGGTTGCAGGTTGAGACGGTCGAACCAGCCGGTCATTTGGCCTCCCCGACGTTAAGGTCCGCCTCGAACGACCATCCGACGTTCCCGCCCGGGCGGGTGTCGATGCGCGGGGCGCGGACGTTCGAGAAGAGGGGCGCGTTGCGCACCGTGAGCTTGGCGAGATCCGAGTTGAACTTCAGGACGTCGCCACGGGCCGAATCCGACGCGGTGCCGTCGACGCGCAGGGTCCGGCCGCGGATGAAATTGAACGTCGAGAGCGTCATGGTATCCGGGAGCCGGTCGGCGATGGCTTTCCACGAATCGAGGGCGGCGAACCGGAGGTTGACCTGCTCCTCGAGCACGTCGACCTGCTCCTTGAGCGCGATGGCGTTGGTGTATTGCAGCGCGAGCCCCTTGAGATTGACCTTCTCGTCGTCGCGCACGCCCTCGCGGTAGGTGAGCATGGCCATGTAGCCGAGCACGCCGACGAGGTAGAGGACCCCGAGCGTGCCGAGGCCCTGCATCCAAAGGCGGTCGATGTATTTCTGCCGGTTCCGCGCGGAACGTCCGGCGGGAACCAGCGAGCCGTCGGTGGTCCGTAGTTGGCCGGCGGCGGTGCGCGCGGCGACCACCTCGCGCCGGAGGCAGGGAAGGGTCTCGACCGATTGGCCGCTCCATTCCTCGAGATCGGGCACGCACGCGAGCGCCCACGCGGCGGGCGAGACGAGCCGGACGCGCGGGAGGCGCTCGAGCCAACCATCGAGTTCCGCCGCCCAGGCGGTCTGTGTGAACGACTTCTTGAGGAAGCCGCCCATCGCCGCCGGATCGGCGGGCAAATGGAGGAGATCGATGCGACGCCAACGCCCGCCGGAATGCCACGCGGCGATGGCGACGTTCGGCGCGATGTCGGGATCCGCGATCAGCCAGAGCCCGTCGCCCTTCGCGACCTCGGCCAATTCCCGCACGAGCGCAACCTCGAGTCGGTCGGCGACGAATCCGTCGCGCTCGAGTTCGCCGAGCCGGGAGTCGACGTCCGAGTGCGGCGCCAGAACCACGAGGACGGAGGTCGCGGCGTCGCCGGCCCGGCCGAGCGGCACGATGGTCCACGCGACCTGGTTGACGGGAAGGGGGGAGAGCTTCTCGAGTTGGAGTTCGACCATCGACGCCATCTCGGCGGGATCGGTGGTGGGCAACTCCAGGAGATGGAGGAAGACGGCCGACGGGTCGAACCAAGCGACGCCGAGACGCGGGCGGACCAGCTGCTGCCAATCGCGCGCGCCGTGTCCCTTGGGAAGGGGAGTGCCCGGCGGCACGACGACGACGGGCTGCGGTTTGGGATCTTCGCGGGTCGCCTCGAACGGGAAAAGAGACGTCCCCTCGGCACCGACGGAAAGGACCTGGCAGGTCTTGTAACGGGTCTGGCTGCTCATTTGCCGATCACCTTCTCGTCGCCGATGAGCCCCTTGACGTGTTCCTCGGTCTGGGTGACGCGGAGGACTTCCTCGATGGTGGTCTGGCCTAGCCTGACCTTGCGCCACCCGTCCTCGCGCAGCGTGCGCATGTTCTGGGCCTTGGCGGCCTGCCCGATGGTGGTGGCCGGGGCCCGGTTCATGACGAGGGGACGGATGAGTTCGGTCATGACCAGAAGCTCGTGGATGCCGGTCCGGCCTTGGTAGCCGAGCTGCCGGCATTCCTCGCATCCGGAGCCCTTCCAGAAAGTGGCGGTCGCGATCTCGTGCGCGGGAAACCCGACCTTGCCCAGATAATCGGCGTCGACGCGCTGCGGCGTCTTGCACTTGGGACAGATCATGCGCACGAGGCGCTGGGCCATCACCGCCTCAAGCGACGACGCGACGAGGAACGGCTCGATGCCCATGTCGATCAACCGCGTGAACGCGCTCGGGGCGTCGTTGGTGTGCAGCGTGCTGAACACCAAGTGGCCGGTGAGCGACGCGCGGATCGCGATCTCCGCGGTCTCGAGATCGCGGATTTCGCCGACCATGATCACGTTCGGGTCCTGGCGCAGGATGTGCCGCAGACCCACCGCGAAGGTCAGGCCGATGTCCGAACGCACGGGAATCTGGTTGATGCCCTTGAGTTCGTACTCGACGGGTTCCTCGATGGTGATGATCCGCTTGGTCACCGAGTTGATCGTCGAGAGGAACGCGTACAGCGACGTCGATTTGCCGGAACCGGTCGGACCCGTGACGAGGAAGATGCCGTGCGGTTTGACGATGATGTCCCGGATGTGGGTTTCCTCGTCGGCACCGAACCCGAGCCGGTCGAGCCCGAAGAAAATCTTGCCGCGCGTCAACAACCGCAGCGAGACGGACTCGCCCCAGACCGTCGGGACGGTCGACACGCGGATGTCGATTTCCTCGCCCTTGATGCGGACGTTGATGCGTCCGTCCTGCGGCAGGCGCTTTTCAGCAATGTTCATCCCGCTCATCACCTTGATGCGCGAGATCAACGCCGCCTGGTACCGCTTGATCTGCGGTGGCAGCGGGGTCTGGTGCAGGATGCCGTCGATGCGGTAGCGGATCCGCAACTCGTCCTCGGACGGCTCGAAATGGATGTCGGTCGAACGGTCCTTGTACGCTTCCCAAATGACTTGGTTGACGAACTTGATGACCGAGGCGTCCTGGTCGTCGCCGGTGATCTCGCGGTTGTCGGCCAACTCGAGCTCGACGGGATCGTCGCCCGACATCTCGTCGAGGGTCTCGGCGCCGACGCCGTAGTATTTCTTGAGGGCCTTCTCGATCTCGGCGCGGGGCGCGAGGCAGAAATCGACGGCGCCGCGGGCATCGAATTGGACCGCCGCGAGCATGGAGGCGTCGAAGGGATCACTGACGGCGACCTTCAGGACCCCGGCGTCGACGGACACGGGGATCACCATGTGCTGGAAGGCGACCTTGGTTGAGATGCGTTTCCGGACCTCGTTCTCGAGGGTGATGCCTTTCAACTCGATGAACGGCCAGCCGAGGGCCTCGCCGAGGCGTTTGAGGAAGGCGTCCTCCGCGATCCCCGATTCGCGCGCGAAAAACGCGAGGCGCGGCTCGGCGGAGCCGTTGGCCGCGGCGGCGCTCCAGGCCCGTGACCAGGTATCGATCTGGTCCACGGACCCGAGGTTCGCCTGCGCGAACACGGATTTCAGGGAAAGAAATGCCATGACAAAGGAGCCTCTGGCGGTCCAACCGCAAAAGACCCGGAAAGTTGCGGGGCGAGTGAAGTTTTTCCGGGCGTCAATGCCAAGGGGAATCCCTCGGGAAGCCCCGTGGCGACCGTCGTGAGACGGCGGACCGAACCCGGGTCCCGCGCATGTGTGTCAACCAAGGCGACGATCGGCTCGACCTGCGTGGGTGGCGGCGGCCCGCCGCCACAGGTTGCAAGAATCGCGTTGGAGAACCGGCTGGGGAGTGGCACCGGGCCGGTACCACCCACGGCATGCCGCAGCGTTGCGGCTTGGGTTGTTGCGCATGGACGCAGGCGGGGACGCCCGCGCTACGTCTTGTCGGGCCGACTCTGCGGGGCTTGTCGAGGTCCACCGTCTTATGACGGCGGCCACACTTCGACGGCCACACGTCGAATTGCCCTACGGCCCGGGTTCCTGTTCAATCGGCCCCGACATGACGCGCATTCTGATCAACGGTTCCAAGGGTCGCATGGGCCAAGCCCTCCTTGCCTGTGCCTCGCGCATTCCCGCGATCGAGGTCGTCGCCGGCGTGGACGTGGGCGACGACATCGCCGGCGCGCTCGCACGGGCGGACGTGACGATCGATTTCACCCTCCACGACGTCACCGCCGGCATCGCCGGGCTTTCGGCCGCCCATGGCAAGGCGCTCGTCATCGGGACCACCGGGCACAACGAATCCGAAAAGTCCGCCATCCGCGCCGCCGCGGCCCGCATCCCCATCGTCTGGGCCTCGAACTATTCGACCGGTGTCAACACGCTCTTCTGGCTCACCCGCAAGGCGGCCGAGATCCTCGGACCGGGGTTCGATCTCGAGGTCATCGAGATGCATCACCATCACAAGAAGGACGCGCCCAGCGGTACGGCGACGACGCTGCTCGAGATCCTCGCGGACGTCCGCAAGGTCCAGTTGGCGGAGGCAGTCCGTCATGGACGCGACGGGATCGTCGGCGCCCGGACGCCGTCCGAGATCGGGATGCACGCGCTGCGCGGCGGCGACGTGGTCGGGGACCACACGGTGATGTTCGCCGCCGACGGCGAGCGCGTGGAACTGACGCACAAGGCCAGCAGTCGCGACACGTTCGCGAACGGCGCCCTGCGTGCCGCGCAATGGGTCGTCGGACGCCCGCCCGGGATCTACGACATGGGCGACGTGCTCGGGTTGAAGTGAACGCCACCGGCACCGCATCGCCGATGGTCGCTCTGGTCGCTCTCGGATCGAACCTTGGCGACTCGCTCGCGGCGATCCGTGGGGCGTTCGATCGACTGGACCGGCTGTCCGCCTTGCCCGTCGCGAGGTCCTCGCCGTGGGACACAACCCCGGTTGATTGTCCCCCCGGATCGCCACGATTCGTCAATGCGGCGGCGCGTCTGGAGGTGCCGACGGCAATGACGCCCGAGCAAATGCTTGCGGCGTTGCAGTCGATCGAGCGCGACTTCGGGCGGCGTCCCAAAGCGGTGACGAACGAGGCGCGTCCACTCGATCTCGACCTAATCGCGTGGGGTTCCCTGCGTTTGGACACGCCGGGACTGGTGCTACCGCATCCTCGCGCGCACCTCCGGCGATTCGTGTTGGCGCCGTTGTGCGAAGTGGCGCCCGACTTCGTGTTGCCGGGGCAAACTTCGACGATCCGCGCGTTGCTGGGAGCGTTGGTCTCGGACGAGCGGGTCGAGCGGATCCCGGCCGGGTAACGGCCCGGTCGTGGACGCGTGGGTTCGGAAGAAAAAAGTCCCGCCGACTCCGGTTTTCCGTAGGAAAACCGGATATCGGCGGGACAACGAATGCAAGGCGACCCGGGGATTGGCCTCCCGACCAATTCCAGACCGCCTCGCACCCGCGCGGCTATCCGCGCGGCCCCGGCGTGCACCGAAACTTGCACTCCGGTCGGGTTCCCCACCCGAGGGTTGGGTGACTGGCACCCACTTACCGCCACCTCCTAGCGGCATCCTGAAGGGAGAGGGTCACTTGCGTGGTCCCGCTCCACCAACCCTTCACGGATTGCCCCGGGAAGAGTTGCAAAGATTCCCGGGAAATTTTCAGGGAAAGAAAAAGGCCGAAAAACACGTGGTTTTTCGGCCGTTTCCGTCGATCAACACCGTCGAGGCCGGGGTTCTCCCAAAAAATTGACGCCCCGGACAAACCATTTCCAGGCTTTCGGGCGTCACTCGTCGGGACTCAACAACTTGGTCAACACCGAAAGGTCTTCCAGCGTCGTCGTGTCGCCCTTGATCTCCTGCCCGCTGGCGACCTGTTTGAGCAGGCGGCGCATGATTTTGCCGGAACGCGTCTTGGGCAAAGCGTCGGCGAACCGCACGTCGTCCGGCTTGGCGACCGGCCCGATCTCCTTGCCCACGTGGTTGCGCAACTCGTCCTTCAGCTCCTTCGACGCCACTTTTCCCGTCTTCAGCGTGACGAAACAGACCAACGCCTGGCCTTTCAATTCGTCCGGACGTCCCACCACCGCGGCCTCGGCCACGGACGGATGGCTGACGAGCGCGCTCTCGACCTCCGCGGTCCCGATGCGGTGTCCGGCCACGTTGAGCACGTCGTCGATGCGTCCCACGATCCAGAAATAGCCATCCTCGTCGCGGCGGCATCCGTCGCCCGTGAAGTACGCGTTCTTCACCTCGGTCCAATACGTTTCCCTGAAGCGTTTCGGATCGCCCCAGATGCCGCGCAACATCGACGGCCACGGCTTGCGGACGACGAGTTTCCCGCCGGTGTTTTTCGGGACGGGTTTGCCTTGGTCGTCGACCACCTCGGGAAGGATCCCGAAGAACGGCAACGTCGCGGTGCCGGGCTTGGTGGGCGTCGCGCCGGGCAACGGCGTGATCATGATCGCGCCCGTCTCGGTCTGCCACCAGGTGTCCACGATCGGGCATCGCCCGCCGCCGATCACCTTGTGGTACCACATCCAGGCCTCCGGATTGATCGGCTCGCCGACGGACCCGAGCAGGCGGAGCGAGCTCAGGTCGTGCTTCTTCACCCAGTCGTCGCCCCACTTCATGAAGGCGCGGATCGCGGTGGGCGCGGTGTAGAGGATGGTGACGCGGTATTTCTCGATGATGCGCCAGAAGCGGTCGGGCTCGGGCCAGTTGGGCGCGCCTTCGTACATCACGCAGGTCGTGCCGTTCGCCAGCGGCCCATACACGATATAGCTATGCCCCGTCACCCAGCCGACGTCGGCCGTGCACCAATAGACATCCTCGTCCCGCGCGTCGAAGACGTACTTGTGGGTCATCTTCGCGCCGAGCAGGTAGCCGGCGCTGGTATGGAGGATGCCCTTGGGTTTGCCCGTCGAACCGCTGGTGTAGAGGATGAACAACGGCGCCTCGGAATCGAGCGACGCCGCGGGGCACTCCGCGTCAGCCGATTCGATCTCCTTGTGCCACCAGAAATCGCGGCCTTCCGCGATCTGGACCTCCTGCCCGGTGCGGCGGAGCACGATGACCTTCTCGACGGCCTTGGCGGTCCGCCCGCCGTCGGCGCCGGTGATGGCGAGCGCCGCGTCCACGTTCTTTTTGAGCGCGACGACCGCGCCGCGACGGAACCCGCCGTCGGACGTGATGATCATCCGCGCGCCGCAATCCTGGACGCGGTCGGCGACCGACTGCGCGCTGAACCCGCCGAACACCACGCTGTGCACGGCGCCGATGCGGGCGCAGGCGAGCATCGCGATCGCGGCCTCGGGCACCATCGGCAGGTAGATGATGATGCGGTCGCCGCGCTTGATGCCGTGCCGTTTGAGGACGTTGGCAAAGCGGCAGACCTCGCGGTGGAGCTGTTGGAAGGTGAGGACGCGCTCCTCGCCGGGACGACCCTCGGTGGCGGGCTCGCCTTCCCAGATGATCGCGGCCTTGTTGGCGAACGCGGTGCCGAGCCATTTGTCGAGGCAGTTGGCGGCGACGTTGAGGCGACCGCCGACGAACCATTTGGCGAACGGTTCCTTCCACTCGAGGACCTTCGTGAACGGCTTGTCCCAGACCAATTCCGCGTTGGCCTCGCGGCGCCAGAACGCATCCGGTTTTTCGACCGACTCCTTCCAGAGTTTGCGGTAGTGGGCGAGGGACTTGATGTGGGCGCGTGCCGAGAACGCGGCGGCGGGCTTGAAGACGCGGTGTTCCTGGAGCAGCGCCGAGATGTTGGCGCGCGGTGCTGGTTTTTTGCTCATGTTCCGGGGCGAGACCCCGCGACGTTGCGGAACGCCGCGCGCCGAGTCAATCGGCGGGGAAGCGGCGCGGGCATCCGGGCTCCATGCAAATCGAATTCCTCGCCAAGACGCCAAGGCGCCACGAAGACTCCCGGTCGCCAACCTCCACGGACTGCTGGCGTACCTTGCGAGTGGTCCGGCGACGGCTCGGGTATTGCCGGCGTGAGCGCGGGCGGAGAAAGAAACCTTTCCAGAATGAATCGCGTTCTTTGTTTTCTGGCATGGCTCGTCGTCGCGTTGCCGATGGGCGCGGCGGAACCGTCGCTGACTCTGGAGCTCGGGCGGACGCGGATCGAATTGGTGCTGGTTCGGCATGGAACGTTCTCACAGGGATCCCCGACGACCGAAGCCAAACGCGGTGCCGACGAGTCGCAACGCGCGGTGACGATCACGAGGGATTTCCATCTCGGGAAGTTCCCGGTGACCCGCGGGCAATTCCAGGTGTTCGTCGACGCGACCCGGTACCGGACCGAGGCCGAGTCCGGACCCAGCGGCGGGTTCGGTTGGGACGGGAACGGTTTGTCGCAAAGCAAGGCCTACACCTGGCGCACGCCGGGATTTCCGCAGACCACGAATGATCCGGTCACGCTCGTGACCCACGATGACGCGCTCGCGTTTTGCCGGTGGGTGAAGGAGACGAGTGGCCGCGCGTGCCTGCTGCCGACGGAGGCGCAATGGGAGTACGCCTGTCGCGCCGGCACCACCACCGCGTGGCGCAACGGCGACGACGCCTCGCGCGCCGGGGAGATCGCTTGGTGCAAACCCGGCGCGGGGATTGGAACCCATCCCGTGGCGTCGCTCCCGCCGAACGCATGGGGACTCCACATGCCGGGGAATGTTTTCGAATGGTGCCGTGATTGGCATGCGCCGTACGAACCGGGCCCGGCGACGGATCCGGAGCAGGTGAACCCGACGCTGTCGGACAAACCCCGGCGAGTGCTGCGAGGCGGGTCATGGTTGCACGGCGCGGATTCGGTGCGGTCCGCCGCGCGCTATCGCAACACGCCGGGAAGCCGCAACGCGGACAATGGTTTCCGGATCCTGGTGCCCGCGGGCGAATGAACCGCGGCGTGGAACGTGGCCACCGATGAATCGTGGCCGCGGTCGTGAGACCGTGGACCGAGGCATCCCCGCGCGAAGCGTCCCGCCGTCGCGGGATGCGGTGGGAAGCCCCGTTCGACGGGGCGCCACACCGCTTTCCGTAGCGAGACGCGGCGTGTGCATCCCGCCTGCGATGGGTTTTCGACTCGCTGGAGAAAAGCGGTGTGGCGTCCCCCGCGACGGCGGGGTCCTTCCCACCGCACTCCAAAAGCGTTCCCACCGCGGGAACGCGGGGGGTCGTGCTTTCCGGTCACGCGACCCAAGCCTCGCGCAGGCGAGACGCCCGCGACTACCGCCGGACGCCCGCGCCACGCCCGCGCTACGCCGCGCCCGCGACTACCGCAGGCGAGGACGCCCGCGCCACGCTTGCTTGATCCACGCGGGCGCGATAGCAAACAGCCCATCCTTCAATGGCCGTTCCCCTAGTCCTCATGGCGTTGTTCGTGCCGGTGGTCGTGATCGTCGTGATCGCGTTGTTGGTCCGCGGCATCCTTTCTTCCCGCCGCGGCGGACCCAGTGTCGGCGCGGGTGCGCGTCGGATCTTCACGCGGCCCGCCGACGACGGATTCTGGATCCATTACAACGGTCCCTTCGACCATTCATCCGTGCACTATCACTATTGGTCGTCGGGGAATCGTTTCGACGGACAAGTTCCCTACCAGCCCGGTCCCGAGGGAACGCAGTTCGTCTACACCGGCGTCGCACCCGAGGGCGTCGCGGTCGGCGGGACGACGCCGGATGACGCGGCGTCCATGCACTCCCACGGACGGGCGTTGGATCCCGATCCCACTCCTTCGTCCACGTCTCCTTCGATCGGCTTCCCGTCCGCGTATTGAACCGCATGAGTGCGGGACGTCCTCCGGCCCGGATCTGGGTTCATTCCGTCGCGCGGGCCGGACCGTGGCGAACCCGGCGAACGCTGCGTTCGCTGAAGCGCGCGGGACTGCACGCCGGAGTCGCATCGAGCGACGGCTTCGACTGGACCGCGCGTCCGGAAGATCCGGGCCCGTGGTTATTGGTCCGCGCGGGGACTTGGTTCGTCCATCGCGAACCCTCTTGGCCGGCCCCGAGTGCGACGGGCAAGGGACTGTGCGCGTTCGGCGCCGTCCGGGTTCCGTTCGGTACGGCACCCCCCGACGTGCCGGATGCCCAGGCATGGAGCACGTGCCTTGCCCGGTCGGGAGGCGATCTTTCCGACGCGGTGTCGGACGCGATTCTCGCGTCGCCCGCGGCGCTGTATCTTGACGGTCCGGCGGTCGCGACGTTGGCCGCGACGGGCGCGTCGTCGTTGGGCGAAGCGCTCGCGGGCGCACGGTCGCGGCTTCGCGTGGTGCATTGCGCGGCGTTGGACGCGATGGACGATCCGGGACTCCGCGTGCTCGAAGTCATCACCGCGTTGCAACGCGGCGGCGCGGAACGGGTGGCGTTGGACTTGATGGCCGAACTTCCGGCCCAAGGCGTCCGGTGCCGGCTCGCGACGCTGGGCACCGCCACGCGCCAGGCGTTCGACGCCCCGGCTGGAACGCTGCGTCTCGATCTCCGAAACGCCGCGGACGCCGCGGCGGAATTTGGCGCGGACCTCATCCACGCCCACCTGTTGTCGCGCGATGAAATGCGTTCGGCGGGATCGGGCGGCGTGCCGG
>JANYDN010000286.1 GCA_025363585.1 Verrucomicrobiota bacterium
AAAATTCCTCAAGCCGCGCGTCTTCGTTCGAACCTTCGATGTCCCATGGACGACGACGCCCGTCGGTGTGGCGTGCAGCCCGTTCCCATTGAACTTCGGCCGGCAATGCGATCCGCAAGGCTCCCGCCTCCCCGTGGCCGCCACCATCCAAGCCCAGCGAAGCGCCGGTCACCTGTCCCGCGTGCAATTGCTCGTTCAGCCAGTTGCAGAAATGCATCGCGTCGCGCCAACTCACGCCCACGACCGGATGATTGGGCGTCAGGAACCGCGGGCCCATACCCTTCTGCCGCGAGAGCTTCTTACGCGCGAAATAATCGTTCGCCGCAAACGCCGCGTACTGCGCGTTGGTCACGGGATAAGTCGCCATCCTGAATGGGTGGCGGATCGGACAGGGGACCGCCCTTTGTCCGCTCCAAGATTTGGGATCGCCGCCCATCTGGAATCCCCGTCCTGTCCGAATCTCCGATTCGCTGTCGGCGGCAATCCACGGCGTCCACGAGAAAAAAGGCCGCTGCTCGGTCGGCGGCCACGTGGGTGCGACGCCCGAACGCGGATCGCCCAATCGTCCGAGGGCTTCCCCCGCCCGGCCGCGTTCCACGGCGGTGAGGCCGGTGTCGCGCGATTCGACCAACGCGGCGAGGCGATCCACGATGCGCTCGATGGTGTCGGTTCCATCGTCGAAGTCCGTCAGTTTTCCGGGTTGGGCTTCCAACAGGACTTCGGCGGCGAGCGCCAGACGCCGCCAGTCCTGGGAGGTACTGCCCGGTGCCTTCGGCGCCAACTCGCGCAGCAATGTGATGGTTTGTTCGGGAGCATCGACGATGTGGGTAACGCGACCACCTGCCCATTTGACGACCTCCCGCCAGTAGCCCGTGGGTTCGACCAATTCCACGGCGCGTTTCTGCCATCGCGTTTGCTTGATGAGGTGTAGCGCGGCGAGGAATTCCTGGAACGAACGGTGGGGGAAGCAAAACACCTCTTCCTCGCGCGGGATCAGCAATCCCGAACGCACCTGGATTGTCCGCACCACCTCCTCGGCCCAGTCGCCACTCTCGGCCGAATGAAGCTTGCGAAGCACCGCGCGAAGCAAATCCAACGGGATGTCGGCGGCATCCTTGCCGCGCGATTCGCCCGTCGGTTTGCCTTCGTGGGCACGGTACGCTACCTCGGCCAGCGCGCGTTGGAGCGAGTTCTCGTCGGCTTTCGGCCCGGCCTTGCGCAATAGTTCGGGAATGCCGGGATAAACCTCGCCGCCGATGCGCCGAACCTCGTCCCATCGCAACACCAGGTGCTCCACCACGCGTTGGTAAAGTTTGGTGCGGTCGTCCGGCAGCCGCCCGTAGTGCGTGTGGACCAACGCCATCACGGTCAGCAACATCGGTTTCCCCGAGAGGCGGCGCAGTTCCTCGCGATGCAGCGCGGCGCCTTCGAGGCTTTCCCTGCGTTCGTCCGTTTCCGCCTCGGAGTAGCGCCCGGCCAGCCGATGGGTCTCGTACCACGCACGGACGAAATGCCGGATCTTGTCGTCGTCGAAGTCGGCCAATGGCACCTCCTCGAATCCCGGAAATGCCCATCCCAGCTTCTTCCACGGAATGGTCCGCGAGGTCAGGAGGAAGCGGTTGCCGGAGTGAAATTCGAAGAAACTCTTGAGGCATCCGCGGACGAACTCCTGTCGGGCGGGCGGGATTTCATCGATGCCATCGAGACACACGACCAACCAACCATTGCGGTCCGCGAGGCCCAAGGCCTGCGCATCGACGCCGGGATCCCGTTCGCGCACTTCGCAGACCAAGAATTCCCAGAGCAACGCCGACGACGGCTCGGGAGGCACCGCGGGTTGGCGACCCGAAAACACCCGGAGCAACAGGATCACCGGAAAATAGGGCCGCGTGGTTTCGGACCATCCCTCGACATCCAGTTTCGGCGGCGGTTGCCCGGGGTTCTCCCGCCATTTGTTCTCCCGATGCGCGAGTTTCCAACACAGGTGCGTGCAGAACGTGCTCTTGCCCGAACCCGGGTCACCCAGAATCACGGAGGCGGGATTGTCCCACGTCGCCTTCGCCACCGACATCGAGGCCTTCGACCGTTCGGCCGATTGAACCACCTCGTCCGAAAGCGTCGTGTCCAACGACGTGTAAACCGCGTCCAACGTCAGTCGGCCGCCGAGTTCCGGATCGCTCGCCTTGGGATCCATCCCGACGAGGGGAAGCTGGCACCACGATTTTTGGACGACGTCCAGATAGCGGGCCAATGACGATCGGCAGAAGGCGATCTCATGGGCGGGGATCGGTGGCGTGGGCATCGCCGACCGCGGCGCGGGAAGCTTGCGCAGGCGATGTAGTGAACGCGTGAGCGAGCCAAGGTCCACGGCCTTCGTGTCGAACTTGGCGTCGTAATCGCGAAGGATCGTCAGCACGGCGTCGCGAACTCCCGAGGAAACGGGATCGGCAAGTTTTTCGGCCAGATAGTTGGCGACCTGTCCCACCGCCTTTTCCTTCGGGGATTCCGAACCCGCGAGCCACTTCCGGAACAGCGAGGGATCGACTCCGAATCCTTTGTCGGTATCCGAAGGCTTGCCGACCACTGGACCCAAAACCTCGCGAATGCTCCGGAGGCACGGCACCAACGCCACTTCGGGAACACGACGTTCAGCGCCGTCCGCGGGCTGTTTCTTCTTTGCCGCCATGACGGGGCCACGTTCCCCGTTCGAGCGGGTCCGGACAACTCCCAAGCGCGTCCCGCGCTCCCGAATTCTCCTGTTTCGTCCCGTTCAGGAGTTCGCGACTCCGGCGATGCTCCCTTTCGAGCGACGGCTCTGCGGGCGAGTGCCCACACACGTCGGCGGTCGGGGCGCCCC
>JANYDN010000287.1 GCA_025363585.1 Verrucomicrobiota bacterium
CTTGGCGTGAGATAATTCCTCGGCCGCTACTGCATGGATACGGCTTGGCGTGAGAAAATCCGGTTTTCCAAACGAATCGCCTCCGGGTGGCCCGCTTGCCGGCGTCGGGTGTAACCACCCACGCCGCCCCCGGTCTTCCCCGAAGTCATGCACGACCGTGAGCCGCGGATCGCCTCTCCGCAGACCCACTCCACGCACCCGGTGTCGAAACCCGTCCCCGGTCCCCTTGCCGCGCGAATGCTGGCCTTTCCCAACGATCCCGAACAAACTTCCCTCATGCGCACCCCGTCCCGACGCGTCGTCGGCTGTCTCTCCCTGCTCGCTCTTTTGGGCCTCGCGTCCGGTTGCGACAAACTTTCCGAGAAGTTCGGCAAGGCCAAGCCCGTCGAGTTCCGGACCAATTCGGTCGTCCGCACCAACATCGTCCAGAGCGTCAGTGCCAATGGCGCCATCTCGCCGACCCGCCTGATCCAGGTCGGGTCGCAGGTCTCCGGCACGATCGTGGACCTCAAGGTCGACTTCAACAGCGTCGTCAAGGAAGGCGAGGTCATCGCCAAGATCGATCCCGCGTCCTTCGAGCGCGCCCTCGCCCGGGCCGACGCGGATCTCGCTTCCAGCAAGGCCCAGGAAGCGTTGTCCGATTTCAACCTGAAGCGCGCGAAGGAACTGTTCGCGGCCAAGCTCATTTCAGAAACCGAATACACCCAGACCGACGTCTCCCTCCAGCAGGCCGTCGCCAACAGCAAGATGCGCGACGCCGCCGTCGAGAGCGCCCGCGTCGACCTCCAGCGCACCACCATCTACGCGCCCGTCAACGGCGTCGTCATCCAGCGCAACATCGAGGTCGGGCAAACCGTCGCGTCCAGCTTCAGCACGCCCACCCTCTTCACCATCGCCGACGATCTCTCCCACATGCAGATCGAGCTCGCCGTCTCCGAGGCCGACATCGGGTCGGTCGACGTCGGCCAACGCGTGGATTTCGGCGTCGATGCGTTCCAGAGCCGCAAGTTCAGCGGCAGGGTGAAGCAGGTCCGTTTCGCGCCCACCACGAACCAAAACGTCGTCACCTACACGACCGTGGTGTCCGTCGAGAATCCCGAGATGCGGTTGCGCCCCGGCATGACCGCCACCGCCAGCATCGTGACTTCCGACCGCACCAACGTCCTCGTCCTCTCCGCGGGTAGCCTCCGCTTCACCCCGCCCGCCACCGGCGTCAAAGTCCTCGCCGCCGCCGGTGCCGCGGCCAAGGGCACTGCCGGCGCCGGCGCCCCCAACGGTCCCGACGGATTCCCCGTCCCTCCTTGGCAGGGCGAGGGTCGACGCCCCACCGACGAGGAACGCCAGAAGTTCAACGACAGCCTCAACGCGGAACAAAAGGCGGCCTACCAGAAGTTCCGCGACGAGATGCGCAAACGAATGGCCGAGGGCGGTGGACCCGGTGGCGGAGGGGGAGGCGGCGGTGCCCCGCGGCCGGCGCGTCCCGATGGCCCGACCACCCGCACCGTCTACGTCCTCGACAAGGATCCGGACGACGCCACGAAGCCCGCCATCCGTCCCGTCACCGTCAAGCTCGGCATCACCGACGGCATCGTGTACGAGGTCCTGTCCGGCTTGAACGAGGGCGACGTGGTCATCACGGGGGTCAAGGGACCCGCCGTGCCGGATCCCGCCGCGCAGATGCGCAGCCCGCTCAATGGCGGCGGAGGGTTTGGCGGCGGTCGCCCCCCGGGTCGCTGATCGTTTGCCAACGCATCCAAGTTCCCCGTGAAGCCCGTCATCCAACTGGTCGACTTCAGTAAAACCTACGCCTCCGGCGAGATCGAGGTGAAGGCCGTCCGCGGCGTCTCGCTGACGATGCTCGAGGGCGAGTTCGTCGCCATCATGGGCGCGTCCGGTTCCGGCAAGTCGACGATGATGAACACCATCGGCTGCCTCGACCGGCCCACCGAGGGGAAGTACCTCCTCGACGGCATCGACGTCGGCACGCTCGACCGCAATGACCGCGCCGATCTCCGGAACAAAAAAATCGGCTTCGTCTTCCAGGGCTTCAATCTTCTCGCCCGCACCACCGCCGTCGAAAACGTCGAGCTTCCCATGCTCTACGGACGTCCCGTCCTTCCCGGACGCGAGCAGCGCAGACGCGCCATGGAATCACTCGCCATGGTCGGCCTCGCCGGACGCGAGGACCACACCCCGAACCGCCTTTCCGGCGGACAACAGCAGCGCGTCGCCATCGCCCGTGCGCTCGTCAACCGCCCCGCCCTGCTCCTCGCCGACGAACCCACCGGCAACCTCGATTCGCGCACGTCGATCGAGATCATGGGCATTTTCCAGAGGCTAAACGACACGGGCATGACCGTCGTGATGGTCACCCACGAACTCGACATTGCGAGCTACTGCAAACGCATCGTCGTGATGCGCGACGGTCTCATCAAGAGCGACACCGAAGTCGCCGGCCGGCTCCTGGCGTCCGAACAACTCGCGCGTCTCGACGCCGAACAACAAGCCGTCCAACTCCACCCATGATAGGCGCCACCCTCAAACTCGCCATCCGCGCCCTGCACCGCAACCTGCTGCGGACGCTCCTCACCGCGCTCGGCATGATCATCGGCGTCGCGGCCGTGATCGCCTCGGTCTCGATGGGCATCGGCGCGAAGGTCCAGGTCGAGAGCCAGATCGCCTCGCTCGGCCAGAACGTCGTCATGGTCCTCAGCGGCCAGGTCTCCCGCGGCGGTTTCAACATGGGATTCGGCACCGCGGGCACCCTCACCAAGGAAGATTTCGACGCCGTGCGCCGCGAGGTCCCCGGGGTGAAGGGCGCCAGTCCCGAGGTCCGTTCGTTCGCCCAGCTCGCCGTCGGCAACCAGAATGCCAATGCCCAGGTCATCGGCGTCGGCGGCGACTACCTTGAGGTCCGCGCCTGGCCCTGTACCAGCGGGGGTACTTTCGGCGAGTCCGAGGTCCGCAGCGCCGCCAAGGTCGCCATCATCGGCCGCACGACCGCCAAGACGCTGTTCGGCGACGACGTCGATCCGGTCGGCCAAATCGTCCGCATCAAGTCGGCTCCCTTCACGATCGTGGGTCTCCTCCAGGCGAAGGGCATGAACATGATGGGGCAGGATCAGGACGACATCGTCCTCGTTCCCTACACCAGCGCGATGAAGCGCCTGACCGGCGCCACCACCTTTAGGTCGTTCCTTACCCAGGCCGAATCGCCCGACGACCTTGCCAGCGTCCAGACCGAAATCTCGGAGTTGCTGCGCCAGCGCCACAAGATGGGCCCCGGCCGCGACGACGATTTCCTCGTCCGGACGCAGCAGGAAATCGCCGAGGCCGCCACCGCCACCTCACGCGTCATGACCATGATCATAGGCGTCGTCGCGAGCGTGTCCTTGGTCGTCGGCGGGATCGGCATCATGAACATCATGCTCGTGAGCGTCACCGAGCGGACCCGCGAAATTGGCGTTCGTCTTGCCGTCGGCGCGCGCGGATGGGACGTGCTGTTCCAATTCCTCACCGAATCGATCGTCCTCTCGCTGGTGGGTGGACTGCTGGGGATCGCCCTGGGCGCGACCATCTCGCAGTCGGTGCCCAAACTCTTCCAGGTCCCGACGGTGATCCCGGCGTGGTCGATCATCGTCGCGTTCGGCGTCAGCGCGGCGACCGGCATCATCTTCGGATTCTACCCGGCGCTCAAAGCCTCGCGCCTCGATCCCATCGACGCCCTGCGCTACGAGTAGCCTGCGTAGGGCGGGCGTCCCGCCTGCCGTAGTCGCGGGCGTCTCGCCTGCGCAATCGAGGGCGTCCCCGCCCGCCCTCTCACTTCCGCGTCGAACGCTCCGCCATCCAGAACACGTCGCGCTTCAGGTCCGGCTTGTTCCCGATCGCTATGTTCAGCGTCAGGATCACGCCCTTCTTGATCGGGCGGTTGATCTCCGCCGACTGCCATTTGTGGATCTCCGAGTGCCCGTCCGCGAAGGCGATCCCGGCCGCGCGGCCGTGGTACGACGCCGGGTAATCCACCAGTTTCATCATCCCGTCCGGACTCCCGTCCTTGTAGCCGTTCATGTCCACGACGTAGTAACCGTCGTTGATCGAATCCTCGCGCTCGTCCAGCAACACCATCGTGCCCGACGGTCCGGGCACGGAGAGGTCCGACTCCTTCATGTAAACCTTCCATCCGGCGCCCGACTCGCCCCACGCCGGCCCGCCGACCCAGCAGTTCATCGACATGCTACGGATGCGCGGCACATAGGTTTTCCGGCGCGTGTCGAACCCGCGCGTCGTGTCCGCCGGGCAATGCCAGATGCCGATCGATTTGCCGCAGTACGGCCACAGGACGCTCTTCTTGGTATAGGCATCGTGATCCCAGTTGTTGGGATCCGATTCCTTGCCCTTGGTGCTGTCGAGCCAGCTTCCGTAGGTCCAGTTGGGCGTCCCCGAGCCGACCAACTTGTCGGTGTTGTCCCCGCTGTAGAGCTTCCACGCCAACATCAGTTGCCGTGAGTTGCTCATGCAACTGATGCCTTGCGCGCGCGATTTCGCCTTCGCCAACGCCGGCAACAGCATGCCGGCGAGGATCGCGATGATCGCGATCACGACGAGGAGTTCGATCAGGGTGAATGCCGATCTGGCCGGCCCGGGCATGGATGAGGACGTCGAGGAGCGCATGGGAAAACGTGATTGATGCGGACCCAATCTCAAACAGACCGGCTTGGCAAGCGGTAGTACGGAACTCACGCGGCCCGCTCGGGAACGCGAGATCCTTAAAAACCTCACCGACAACCCATCGAATCTCCCTTCCTGAACTTTTCGTGTGTTTCGAGTGTTTCGTGGTTCACCCACCCAACTTGATCCAAGCCGTGCAGGTCCGTGGAATTGGTAACCACGAAATACGAGAGGTGGGCGCTACGTCGCCCCCCACGTCATCTCGATGAGCTCTTCGTCTTCTCCCACCCCAGCCATAGTTGCCGCGCCCGCGTCTCGCTCAACCCGCTCACTCCCAGCCCGAGGAGTCGCAGCGGACGGCTCACCAAGCGGTCGCGTCCCAACAACCAACACGCCAGCCGATACAGGTCACGCGCCTCGGTCAGCGGTTCCTCCACCGAGAATTGCCGCGTCAATGTCGTGAAATCGCCGTAACGCACCTTCACCTGCAGCGTCCGCGCCGCCAACCGACGCTTCACCAGTTTGCCCGCCAATTCACCGGACTGTTCCCGAAGACAGGCCCTCAACACCACCCGGTCCGCCGTGTCCCGCACGAACGTCTCCTCGCTGCTGATGCTCTTTACCTCGTCGCCCGAATCCAACGGCCGGTCGTCGTCGCCGAATGCGAACCGCCGCAACGCCGGTCCCCACGATCCCACCAACGCCCGCAGGTCCCCCGTGTGGTCCTGGAGATCGCCGACCGTCCGCAGCCCCGCCCCGTGCAACACGCCCTCGGTCACCGCGCCCACGCCGTGCAGCGCCCGTACCCCCAGCGGGCGCAGGAATTCCACCTTGTCCCGTTCCGGGATCAGCGTCAGCCCGTCGGGTTTGGCGAAGTCGCTTCCCAGCTTCGCCAGGAGCTTGTTCGACGCGATCCCGATGCTGGCCGTCAGCCCGCGTTCGGACCACACCCGCGCCTTCAACGCCCGCCCCAACGGCACCGCACGCAGCAACGCCCCGTCTACATCTCGCTCCGTTTCCCCGCCGCCGCACACCGCCGTGAAATCCAGGTAAGCTTCGTCCACCGAAACCTGTTCCACCGTCACGCCCTCCGCTGCGGCGGCCACGATGCCCATGATCGCGCGGCTCTCGTCGCGGTACCGATCCATCCTCGGCCGGAGGAAAACCCCCTGCGGGCACAAGCGTCCCGCCGTTCGGCTGGGCAACGCGGACCGCACGCCGAATTTCCGCGCCTCGTAGCTCGCGGCGCACACCACGCCGCGCGACTCCGGCGAACCGCCCACGATCACCGGCAGGCCCTTGAGTTCCGGACGATCGCGCTGCTCCACCGACGCGAAGAACGCGTCCATGTCGAGATGAAGGATGACCCGCGCCACGCCGCGTCATTCCGCGGGAATCCCCTCACGGACTCAAGGCCCGGCGTCGGGACCCGTCGGAGCTTGTTGCACCGGGAAACACCGCCTAGCGTGGCGCCATGGAACTTTCATCGGTCTGCCACTCGGACCCTGAAACCCTTGGCGGCATCTGGGTCTTCAACGGAACCCGCGTTCCCGTCCGCAGTCTTTTCGACCATTTGGCGGCCGGCGACTCCATCGACGACTTTCTGGAGGGATTTCCCAGCGTCCAACGGGAACAGGTGCAGGCGTTGCTCCGGGCCTTCGCCGAACAACTCCCGCTGGCGGCTTAATCGCCCTTCTTAACAACGACTACCGGTCCGCAGCCCATTGCCCAAGACGACCGAGTACATCGGACGAACTATAGCCACCGCTGTTCGGCGCGCGATCCAAAGTCCTGACCGCGACCCCGTCCAGCAGGGACCATAGGTCCTCGGGAAGATGGTAGGCGATTGGCCCGTAAGGCAGATCTAGCCCGGCCAACCACCAACCCTCGATTCGCGTTCCATCTGTGCCGAACCGGGACC
>JANYDN010000337.1 GCA_025363585.1 Verrucomicrobiota bacterium
CGTCCCGCGAGTTGGTCCCGCACGGATTCCGCGCGTTTGGCGAAGAACCGTTTCAACTGGTGCGTCGGGCGCTTGGGGTCGTCGAGCCGCGACACGCGATCTTCCCGTGACCAATCGTCCGTGATGGCCTCCGGAAACCGCTTCCGCCGATAGTCGCTCTCTTCCTCGACCGCCGGACGGACGAGCGCGGCGAGACGGTCCACCAAGGCCCCGAGTTTTTCGGGAACGAACACCGACGCGGCCTGCCGCTCGACCTCGCGGCGGTACCGCGCCTGGAAATCGGGCACCGCGAAAAGCCGTTCCAGCAAACGAAACTCCGCGATCCACGGGCGCAGGATGCTCGCCTCCTCCAGTTCCCGCGTCGTTCCCACGAAAAGGAATTCCCCCCAGGCCTGGTCCTGGTCCCACGGCACGAACCCGAACCGCCCGTCCGCGGCGTCGAGGTACATGAGGTAGTTCTGCCCGTTGTTCAGGAAGCCGTCGTAACTCGAGATGAACGCGTGCGCCGCCACGAACCGCGCCGTCTCGTCCGCGTCGAAAAACTCCGCGTAACGCGCCGCGAAATCCGCGTCGGTCGCGCCCGACACGAACCGCGCCGTCTCCATCACGCGCTGCTTCCCCGCGTCGTCGACCTTCGTCTTCGGGTCGTAGATGCCTTGGTAGGCGCTCCAATTCGTGCCGAGGTCCGCGAACAACTCGTACGTGACCGGCTTGAAGAGACCGATCTTCCGTCCGGGAAACATCTCCTTCGCCCAGTGCCGGTCGGCATTCTCCACCAGCGAGTAAAGGCCCAGCGGACGCCCGTCGAACTTGCCGTCGATCGACAGCAACACCCGCGCGAACGCGGTCCGCGGACAAGGCACCCCGGCCTCCGCGAAGTAGGCAAACGCCAACGCGTCGCTCATCCCCGAGAAGTCCGAGGCAAGGTTCCCGAGGTTCAATTCCGACACGCCCGCCAGGCGCTGGCCCGCGACGTTGCGGTCGAGATCGATCTTGTACGGATGCTTCAGCGTTCCCATCGAATTCATCAGCGTGCCGTTTCCCTTGATGCGGATCCCGGCGTTCGAAAAGCGGATGCCCCCGACGTCGACGTCTCCCGCGGACCACGGCTCGACGAGTCCGATGACGCCCGCGAGTCCGTTCCTTGGCGCCGCCGGGTTGCGCAGCGGGAATTTGGCATTGCCGTTGCCGAATTCGAACGAGGGCTTGATGAACTGGATCTGGACGGCATCCCACTGTGCCGCGGTGAAATGAAGGCGGACTTCCCAAAGATTGGTGGGGCGATAGAAGCCCGACGCGGAAGCGACGTCGCGCGCGTCGAGTCGCGGGAGCTTCCAATCGTCCGGCGGCGAGACGCCCGGCGGGGTACCCGCGGGCGGCCACGGGCGCTCGAGGGGCGCTTCCATCGCGTTCTTCTTGGCGTTCATCCCCATGAACACCTTGGTCACGAGGCCATTCTTCCACGCGATCACCAGGAACACCGCCGCCGCGACCACGAACAACGCCACCGACGCCACGAGCCACAGAAACCATTTGAGAAGTCGCCGCCACAGCGGGCGTTTGGCAGGCGCGCTGGCCTGTGGGCTCTCGAGCGACGGCGGGGCTTCCATGTCGGAAAATTGTCGATCTTGCGGCGGTTTGTCGAACACCGCGTTGCGTCCGCCGGCCGGGAGCAGCCGTGGATGAAGTTCCACCGGCGCGGCGCGTTTGGCATTCCGCCGATGCTGCGTGGGTGACGGCGGCCCTGCCGTCACCGTGGCGGGCCGATGGATTCATGCATCCCCAACTCACGAGGTGACGGCAGGGCCGCCGTCACCCACGCCACCCACCGTGGCTCAGGCGGAACTGTGCGCGGCGCGGAGCGCGTCGACGAAGTCCCGCCACGAGATCCGCGCCGCGGCCAACGCCGGTTCCATCGCCGTCCAGTCCGATGCCGACGCGGCGACTTCCACCGATTGCAGCAGCGCCGCCAATCGCGCGCCGCCGAGATTGCCGGCGCTGCCTTTCACCGCGTGCGCCGAGGCCCGCGTCGCCGACCCGTCGCGACGCGCCACCGCGTCCTCCATCGCGGCCCACCGTTTCGACGCGTCGGAAAGAAAGAGGTCGATCAACTCGTCGAGCGCCGCCGGCTCGCCGGGCACCCGGAGCGCGTCCAGCACCGACGGATCGAGGACCGGCGGCAACGGCGCGACGCCCGGCGTGGCGGCGGCAGGCCTGGGTTCCGGCGAGGGGAAAACCATCGGCGATTCCGCCGCGCTGCGGAACGCCACCGCCCGCCGCAACGCCGATTCCAACGCGCCGACCTCGATCGGCTTGGTCAGGAAATCGTCCATGCCCGACGCGAGGCACTTCTCCCGGTCGCCGGCCATCGCGTTCGCCGTCAGCGCCACCACGTAATGCGGCGTCCGTCGCCCATACGTCCCGTCCGCCTCCTCCCGCCGCAGCCGGCGCGTCGTCTCGTACCCATCCAGTTCCGGCATCTGGCAATCCATCAGGATCAGGTCGTAGGGCCGGCGCGACACCGCCTCGATCACCAGCCGTCCGTTGGTGACCACGTCCGCCGTGAGGTTGATTTTCCTCAACAGGGCCAGCGCGACTTTTTGGTTCACGACGTTGTCCTCCGCCAGGAGCAGGCGGATGCCGGACCACGCGCCCGCGCCGGGCGACATCGCGCTCGCGGTGCGGGTGCGGGCCTCGGAGTCCTCGCCGCGGATCACCGCCGAGAGCGTCTCGAGCAGGCGCGCGCGCTTCACCGGCTTCACCAGATGCGCCGACACGCCGACCGTCCGCAGCAGCCCGGGATCGAGCCGTTGGCCAAGCGGCGCTACGACCACCAACTTCGCCCGCTCCAGTCCCGGCGACACGTGGATCTCGTGGGACAACGTCAACGCGTCCATGTCCGGCAACTGGAGGTCGACCAACGCCGCGTCGAACGGGACGCCCGCCGCCGCCGCCTCGCGCATGCGGTCCAGCGCCGCCGCGGCGGTGCCCACGCACTCCACGTGGAATCGCGTTCCCTCCAGCTCGTGCTCGATCGTCTCGCGCGCCGCCGGGTGATCCTCCACCGCCAGCACCCGCGCCGGCGGTCCGTCGAGCCCGGGCTGCGGAGGCGGCCCCGAGACGCGGCCGAGCGGCACCACGAACCAGAACGTCGATCCCCGGCCGGGCGTGCTCTGCAACCCCAGCTCGCCGCCCATGCGGCCGACCAATTGCCGGCTGATCGCAAGGCCGAGCCCGGTCCCGCCGAACCGCCGCGTCGTCGATCCATCGGCCTGGGTGAACGCCTCGAACACCTTGTCCTGCGCCGCCTCCGCGATCCCGATGCCCGTGTCGCGAACCGCGAACCGCACTCGCGCGGTCGCGCCGTCGTCGCCCGCCACTTGCTCCACGCGCAGAGTCACCTCGCCCGTGGTCGTGAATTTCACCGCGTTCCCCAACAGGTTGGTCAGCACCTGCCGCACGCGCCCCGCGTCCCCGCGCACCACCGCCGGCAAGCGGTGGTCGATCCACGCCGCGAATTCGATCCCCTTCGCGAACGCGCGCTCCGCCAGCAGCTCGGCCGTGTCCTCCACCATCTCGCGCAGGTCGAACTCCGCCGTCTCGAACTCCAGCTTCCCGCTCTCGATCCTCGAGAAATCGAGGATGTCGTTGAGGATCGTGAGCAAGGCCTCCGCGCTCGAGCCCACCGTCTCCGCGTAGTCGCGCTGTTCCGCGGTGAGCGCGGTGTCGAGCAGCAGCCGCGTCATGCCGATGATCGCGTTCATCGGGGTCCGGATCTCGTGGCTGGTGTTCGCGAGGAACTGCGAGCGGGCCCGCGCGCTCGCGAGGGCCGCGTCGCGCGCCTGCTGCAGCTCGCGCTCGGAGCGCTTCCGCTCGGTGATGTCCGCCACCGTTCCCTCGTAGAACAGGAGTTGCCCCGCCGAATCGCGGACGGCACGCGCGTTCTCCGAGATCCAGATCTTGCTCCCGTCCTTCCGGAAGACCTCGCTCTCGAAGTCCCCCAGTTGGTCGTGCTCCTGCAGGCTCGCGCGGAATTCCTCCCGGCGCCGCGGGTCCACGTAGACCTGGTGCGCGATGTCCGTCCGCTTCGCCATCAACTCTTCCACCGTCTCGAACCCGTAGATCCGCGCCAACGCCGGGTTCGCGGACAGGTAATGCCCGTCCGGCGTCGTCTGGAAAATCCCGTCCACCGCGTTCTGGACGATGCTCCGGTAGTTCTCCTCGGCCCGCTCGAGTTTCTCCTGCGCCGCCTTCAGTTCCGTGATGTCACGCGAGATCCCGAACGTCCCGATCACGTTGCCGCGCGTGTCGCGCAACGGCAGCTTGCTCGTCAGCACCCAGTTCTCCCGCCCGTCCGGCCACATCTCCTTCTCCGTCTTGCCATCGATCGGCAGCGCCGTCCGGATGATCTCCCGCTCGTCCGCGAGCGCGAGGTCCGCGTGCTCCTTCAGGAACAGGTCGTGGTCCGTTTTTCCCACCAGGAACGCGGGTTCCGCGACGCCTGCTTTCCGCGCGAACGCCCGGCTCGCGCGCAGGATCCGGCTGTTCGCGTCCTTGAAGTAGATGATGTCCGGCGCGTATTCGAGCAACGCCCGCAGCAGGTCCCGCTCGTGCGCCAGGTCATCCTGAGTCCGGCGTTCCAGCGTGACGTCCCAGAAAATTCCCTGGATGCCGATGCGCTCGCCGTTCGGGTCGAGGATCGGCGTCTTGATCACGTGCACGTAGTGACGCTCGCCGTCCGGGGTCGCGTTCTCCTCCGTGGTCTCGAAAAACTCCCCGGTCTGCAACAGGCGCCGGTCGTCCGCCTGGTACTTCGCCGCGAGCTCGCGGGGGAAAAAATCGAAGTCGGTCCTGCCGAGGATCTCCCCGCGCGTCTTGCCGAGCACGGCGCAGAACCGTTTGTTGACGAAGGTGAACCTCCCGTTGAGGTCCTTCCGGAAAATGTTCTGCGGGAGGCTTTCCACAAGCGCCTCGTAAAAGGCCTCGTGCTCGCGCAACGCCATCTCGGTGCGGCGTTGCTCCTCGTGCGTGCGCGCCAGCGACGTCGCGTGGCGGCGGAGCTCGAGATGCACCACCGCCTGGTGCGCCACCGTCTGCAACGCCGCCCGTTGCCGCGTCGTCAATCGCCGCGGCACGCGGTCGAACACCACCAGCGCCCCGGCGCGGCCGCCCGACGGCAATTCCAAGGGGACGCCCGCGAACCAACGGAACGAACTCCCCGCCAACTCCGCCGACTCCCGCGGCTCCAGCCACTCGCCCGCGACCAGCGTCTGCGCCGCCACTTCCTCCGTCACCCGCGCGTCTTCCGACTGGATCCCGCTCGATCCCTCGACCCGCGGTTTCCCGTCCTCCCACAACACCAACGCGGTGGCCGATACCTGCGCCACCTGGGTCGCGAGATTGGCGAGTTCGTCCAACGGCCCCCCCATCCCGGGGTTCGACGAAGTGTTCATGGTCCTGCCGATGGACCCTCCCGGTCCGCCGCCGGGGTGTCAAACATCCGGACGGAAGGAATCCGGAAAGGCTGCGGAATTCACTTTGGACCGCGACGCCCAACGACAAACGAACGCCAGGCCGGATCCATGCAATTTGATTTTCACGCCAAGACGCCAAGCATTCCCGACCGAGCCGGAACCACGCAGTCGCGGCCGGGGAAGTATTTCACTCCAAGCCGGGCCAAGGCCATCCAAGCGGGCAAAGACCGCCGGCGTGTCATTTCACCGAACGGTGGTATCCGATGTCTGGTTCCCAATACACGTTCCCGCCTTCTTGGCCGGCCTTGGTCCTCCTTGGCGCGAGAGAATTCCCATGCCGCGACCGCAGGGTTCCCTCTCGGCTCAGTCGGGAATGCTTGGATTCCTGGCGTCTTGGCGCCTTGGCGAAATACCCAATTGATTTCTTACTGCATGGATACGGCTAAGACATTCGGGCGGTTCGAGACATGCCTCACCCATCGTGCATCTGCGGAATCTGCGTCATCTGCGGACAATGCTTCCCTTGCGGTTCATTGCGGCATGGCACCCCGTCAGTGGGGTCGGGCCTTGGAGGAACATCCAATGGTTTCTGTCGGCCTCGCAGGGGCCGAGTGATTGCCCGCGCTCATGCCCCAATCCGGGCGCTTGCACGCCCCGCATGCGTCGGCAATTCTACGCGCGAACCACCGTACGGTTCCGTTTTCGTCAACCCATCCTGACCCCAATGAACATCGTCGTCACCCGCCGCCAAGCGATCCGCTCCGCGCTCGCCGCTTCCGCCGTCATCGCCACCGGCCGCGTCTTCGGCCAAGCCCCCGCTGCCGCCGCCGGTCCCCACAAACTGCCGCCGCTCGGCTACGCCTACGACGCCCTCGAGCCTTCGTTCGACGCGAAGACGATGGAGATCCACCACACGAAGCATCACCAGGCCTACGTCACCAAACTGAACGAGGCGCTGGCCGGTTATCCCGATCTCCAGAAGCTGTCGGTCGAGGAACTCCTGACGGGTCTCGACAAGGTTCCCGAAGCCATCCGAACCGCGGTCCGCAACCACGGCGGCGGCCACTACAACCACTCGCTCTTCTGGAAATCCCTGAAGAAAAACGAGGGCACCGCACCCGGCGACGATTTCGGCGGCGCGCTGCTGCAGGCCCTCGACGCCACCAACGCCGAGGAAGCGAAGGAGAAGTTCACGAAGAAGGCCCTCTCCCTTTTCGGCAGCGGCTGGATCTGGATCTCCATCGACAAGGACAAGAAGCTCAAGCTGGAGACCATGCCCAACCAGGACAACCCGCTGATGTTCGGCCGCAAGGCGCTGGTCGGCCTCGATCTCTGGGAACACGCGTACTATCTCAAGTACCAGAACCGCCGCGTCGACTACGTCCAGGCGTTCAACGACGTCATCAACTGGGAGTTCGTCGAGAAGCGCTACAACGAACTGACCGCGTAGCCCCGTGTGGCCGCCGTGGTGACACGGTGGAACCCACCCGGCCCACAACCGACCGTATCGCCGGGGATTTCCCCCGGCGTTTTTCTTTTCGGACGCAACATCGCGTGACACCCGCGTTCGCGCGTCCAAACTTTGCCCATGTCCTCGAAGTGCCGCGTCTTCTCGGCGTCCTCCCTGCTCTGCCTCGCCCTCGCGCCGCTCACCGTCGGCGCGCCGCCCGCGCCCTCCCATCCGGTCCTCCCGCTCTTCGATGGCAAGTCCCTCGACGGCTGGCAGGGCGAGCCTGACCTCTGGCAGGCCAAGGACGGACTCATCGTCGGCGGCGCGTTCGACAAGACGGTCCGCCAAAACGAGTTCATCGCCACCTCCGCGCGCTACACGAACTTCGTGCTCCGCCTGAAGTTCCGCCTCCAGGGCACCAACGGATTCATCAACAGCGGCGTCCAGATCCGCAGCGAACGCGTTCCCGGCAATTCCGAGATGGCCGGTTACCAATGCGATCTCGGCGATCCCACCTGGTGGGCCAGCCTCTACGACGAATCCCGCCGCAACCGCGTCCTCGCATGGTCCGACATGGCGTCGATCGAGAAGGTCCTCAGGCGCGGCGAATGGAATGACTACGTGGTCCGCGCGGACGGACGCCGCATCAGCACCTGGCTAAATGGCGTCCTCGGCGTCGACCACTTCGAGGCCGATCCCACCATCGCTCCCGGCGGTCGCCTTGGCTTCCAGCTCCACGGCGGGGGTTCGCCCGTCGCTTCATTCCGCGACATCACGATCGAGGTGTTGCCCGACAACCCGCTTCCGGCCGGCGCGCCCATCCCGCCCGCTCCCGCGCACGCGTCGCCGCTCGCCGCCGAGGAACAGCAGCGCGCGTTCTCCGTCCCGCCCGGCTTCGTCGTCGAACTCGTCGCCGCCGAACCCGACGGCGGGAAGTTCGTGCCGCTCACCTTCGACCACTCGGGACGCCTCTGGACCTCGACCGCGCTCGAGTATCCGATCGAC
>JANYDN010000380.1 GCA_025363585.1 Verrucomicrobiota bacterium
GACGAACCACGCGAGGGCCCCGAGAAGGAATCCGATTAGGTATGACATGGATCGATGGGTGCCGGCCAATCCTGCCGGAACGCGTGCATTACTACCCATGGGCGAGTGCGAAGCCAAATGGATTTCCTTGCGGGGGATTCCCCGGGCGAGGGAGGAGGCGCCCTCGGTTCCCGCGATGGGAACACCTTGGGAGCGGTCGCAAGGCTCCGCGAGGGCGGGGCCGCGGGACCGCGTTCCTTTCTGTCGTGGTTGCTGCCGCCACAGCGGCGTGGCGTCCTCCGAGGACTTCCCGCCGCAGTCCAAAGGCGCTTCGCGCGGGGGATTGGTTTCGGTCCACCGTCTTACGACGGCCGCCACGGATTTTCCCGTCCCCCTCACGGCTCGACACCGGACGACGGTTCCCCAACTCTCGCCCGCGCATGAGCAAGCAGAAAGCCTACGCGGCGGCCGGCGTGGACATCGATCTGGGAAACAAGGTGAAGTCCACCCTGCCCGGGTTGCTGGCGTCCACGCGACGTCCCGGCGTGCTGGGGAAAGTCGGCGGCTTTGGCGGCCTTTTCGCCCTCGACACCAAGAAGTACCGCGAACCCGTCCTCGTGAGTTCCGTCGACGGCGTCGGGACCAAACTGAAGATCGCGTTCGCCATGGGGCGCCACGACACGATCGGCGAGGACCTCGTCAACCATTGCGTGAACGACATCGCGGTGCTCGGCGCCGAGCCGTTGTTCTTCCTGGATTACCTGGGCACCGGGAAACTCGAGCCCCGCGTCTTCACCGACATCATCGCCGGATTCGCCCGCGGCTGTTCCGCCAATCGCTGCGCGTTGGTCGGCGGCGAGACCGCGCAGATGCCCGGCTTCTATCAGGACGGGGAGTACGACGTGTCCGGCACCATCGTCGGCGTCGTCGAACGCTCGCGCATGCTCGACGGACAGAAAAACGTCCGCCGCGGCGACGCCATCATCGGCATCGCGTCGAGCGGCCTGCACACCAACGGCTATTCGCTCGCGCGCAAGATCCTGTTCGACCAACTGGGACTCAAGCCCAAGGGCAAGGTCGCGGGACTCGACGGAACCCTGGGCGACGAATTGCTGAAGGTCCACGTGAGCTACGGTCCGCTCGTGCAATCGTTGCTGGCGAAGTTCAACCGTCCGGGAAAAACCGGCGCGATCCACGCGTTGGCCCACATCACCGGCGGCGGATTCGTCGACAACCTTCCCCGCGTGCTTCCGAAAAAGGCGGACGCCGTCGTCCGCAAGGGAACGTGGGATCCGCTCCCGATCTTCGAACTCATCCGGCAGCGCGGCGGCGTCGAGGAAGCCGAGTTGTACCAGGTGTTCAACATGGGCATCGGCATGACCGTGGTCGCGGACGGGGAGAAGGCCGACGCGGTGTTGCGGGCGATCCGCAAGGCGGGCCACGGCGCGTGGATCATCGGCGACATCGTCGCGGGCAAGGGCGAGGCGCGCGTGTTGTGACGGCGCTTTCCGGATCCGAACCGAACCGACCGTGAAGCCCACCCCGCCCGTCGAGTTCGCCGCCGACCCGAGATTCCGGTGGTTGGTCAGCGCGGGTTCGAGCGCGTCGCTCGGCGGGATGCTGGCGTCGTTGGCGGCGGTGGGCCTTGGGACCGCGGGTAAGCTGGTGTTCGAACCCAATGCCTGGATGTTGCCGTTGTTCGCCATCGGTGCGGCGCTGGGCTGGATGTTCTGGAAATTGGTGTGGCGCGCGCAGGCGGAAAACACTCCGGCCGCACGTCGCCGACTCCGTCTTTTCGCGATCCTGCTCGCGGTGGTCGCGATGGGTTCGTTCGCATATCCGCTGCGTTTCCTGCAACCCGCGCGGCGCTTCGATGTGTTCTTTGGGTTGGGATTGGCGGTCATCGTGCTGACGTCGATGGGCGTCCTGATCTACAAGACCATCCGCTGGGTGGAGTCCGGGGAACCCAAGGACGGCGAGATCGAAGGTCCGGAAGAGTAGGTGGCGGGCGCGGGGCGAGGAGCGATGCGCGGAAACGGTTCCCGCGCGAAGCGTCCCGCCGTCGCGGGATGCGGCGGGAAGAAGCGTCGGCGACGCCAGGCGGCTTTCCTCGGTCGGTCGCTGTATCGCCACCCTCGCGGGCCCTAAGCCGTATCCATGCAGTAAGAACTCGATTGGGTATCACGCCAAGGCGCCAAGACGCCAAGAATCCAAGCATTCCCGACCGAGCCGGGACGGAACCCTGCGGTCGCGGCATGGGAATTCTCTCACGCCAAGGGGGACCAAGG
>JANYDN010000381.1 GCA_025363585.1 Verrucomicrobiota bacterium
CTCGGGAATGATGACCACCGTGGGCGAGGACTACGCCACGCTCGACACCATCCGCGTCACCGGGGGCGTGGTTCCCGACGCGACGTGGCCGGCGAACCGGGCGAACTTTGTCGCGAACGCCGCGATCGCGAAATCGTTGGGGCTCGAACTCGTCACGCTCCACGCAGGGTTCCTGCCGCACGACGACTCCGATCCCAACTTCGCCAAACTCCTCGCGCGCATCGGCGACATCGCCGATCTGTTCGCGTCGCAGGGCCTGGGAATCTCGTTCGAGACGGGCCAGGAAGACGCGCCGACGCTGCGCTCGTTCCTGGTGCGTTTGAACCGCGCGAACGTCGGCGTGAATTTCGATCCCGCGAACATGCTGCTCTACGACAAGGGCAATCCCGTCGAGGCGCTCCGCGTGCTCGCGCCGTGGATCCGCCAAGTCCACCTCAAGGACGCCACCCGCACCGCGACGCCCGGCACGTGGGGCAACGAGGTCGTGGTCGGCACCGGCGAGGTCGACTGGGTTGCGTTCCACCGCGCCCTTCGCGACATCGACTACCGCGGTCCCCTGTGCCTCGAGCGCGAGGCGGGTACCCAACGCGTCGCCGACCTCGCCGCCGGGGCGACGTTCACCCGCGGGTTGCGGTACTGAAGGGAGAGGAATTTTTTAACAGAAGGAAACGGAGGCAACGAAGAAGATGGCCAAGCCGAGCTCCGCCACAAACGAGGGCACGGATTTTTTTACAGGAGGAAACAGAGAGAAGGGAGACTGAATAGGAACTCCCAATGGCCGGAGCTGGCCACACCCCTTCGTTCTCTTCGTTCCCTTCTGTAAAATATTCCCCGTCATCCCTCTCCCTCCCTTTACTCCGTTACCTCCTGTAGAAAAATCCCTTAACCATGCGCACCCCGTTGCTCCCCGCGTTGCTCGCCGCCGCATCGCTCGCCGCGGCCGATCGCCATCCGATCTCCTTCGACGATCTCGTCGCGTTCCACCGCGTCTCGGACCCCCAGCCGTCGCCCGACGGGAAGTGGATCGCCCATGTGGTGACCGATGTCGACAAGGCCGAGAACCGGACCGACAGCGACGTGTGGTTGGTCCCGACGAACGGCGGCGAGCCGCGCCAACTCACCCGCTCGCCCAAACACGACCGACACCCGCGATGGTCGCCCGACGGACGACACCTCGTGTTCGAATCGAATCGCGACGGCACCTTCCAGCTCTACGTCCTCGCGCTCGACGGCGGCGAGCCGCGGCGCATCACCACCCTCGCCACCGAGGCCGGCCAGCCCGTCTGGTCGCCGGATGGCAGGAACATCGCGTTCGTCTCCGCCGTCTTCCCCGAATTCTCTTCGTTGCCCGCGGCGGACTCCGACAAGCGCAACAAGGACCAGCAGGACGCGCGCGAGAAATCCAAGGTCAAGGCGCGCGTGATCGACTCGCTGCTCTACCGCCATTGGGACTCGTGGGTGGACGGCAAACGCCAGCATCTGTTCGTCGTGCCGTTGACCAACGGCGTCCCGTCCGGACCGCCACGCGACCTGACGCCTGGCAATCGCGATGCCGTCCCGACGTCGTCCACCTTCGATGCCGGGGATGAATTCGCGTTCTCGCCGGACGGTTCGGAGATTGTCCACACCGTCACCCCCGCGCTCGCGAGGGAGGAAGCGTGGAACACCAACCACGACCTCGAGTCGATCAACCTCGCGACCGGCGAGCGCCGGCAGATCACGCGCAACCCCGCCGCAGACGGCCTGCCGCGCTACTCGCCCGACGGCAAATGGCTCGCGTACCGCGCCCAAGCGCGGGCCGGGTTCGAGGCCGACCGCTGGGAGTTGATGGTTCTCGATCGCCGCACGGGCGAAGCGAAAAGCCTCACGCGCGATTTCGATGCATCGGTCGAAGGCCTCGATTGGGCCGGATCGGATACGGTCGTGATCCAGGCGGAAGACCGCGGCACGAAGCGCTTGTATGCCGTGGCGCTTGCGGGCGGCGCGCCCCGGCCATTGACCGAAGGCGGGGCCGCGGGCGAGGCGCGGACGCTTCCCAACGGCACGGGCATCGTCTTCTCGCGCTCGTTTCTTTCCGCGCCCGCCGAACTCGAACGCGTGTCGCTCGATGGCAGCGCCAACGTGCGCCTGACCCAACTCAACGACGCGCGGTTGGCTACCCTTGATCTACCGCGTCCCGAGACGGCGACCGTCGAAGGCGCGGGTGGGACGCCGGTGCAATTGTGGATCCTGAAACCGCCCGGGTTCGATCCGTCGAAAAAATACCCGCTGGTGTTCTGGGTGCACGGCGGACCGCAGGGCGCGTGGATGGATTCCTGGTCGTACCGCTGGAACGCCGAGACGTGGGCCGCGCAGGGCTACGTGCTGGCGATGCCCAATCCGCGCGGCAGCACCGGCTTCGGGCAACGGTTCACCGACGAGATCTCGCACGACTGGGGCGGGCGCGTCTTCGGCGATCTCATGGCATCGCTGGCCTGGGTGGAGAAACAACCTTATGTCGACACCCACCGCATGGCCGCGGCCGGCGCATCGTACGGCGGCTACATGATGAATTGGTTCCAGGGACACACCGACAAATTCAAGACGCTCGTCACGCACTGCGGCGTGTACGACTTCGCGACCATGTACGGCACGACCGAGGAACTATGGTTCGACGAATGGGAACACGGGATCCCGTGGGAAAACCCGGACTTCGAGAAGTGGTCGCCGCACAAATTCGCCGCGAACTTCAAGACGCCGAATCTGGTGATCCACAACGAGCTCGATTTCCGAGTACCGATCCACCAGGGCCTGAGCCTTTTCACGACGCTCCAGCGCAAGGGCGTTCCGTCGCGGCTCCTGTATTTCCCCGACGAAGGCCACTGGGTGAACAAGCCGCAGAACAGCGAACTCTGGCACCGCACCGTGTTCGAGTGGCTGGCGGGCTATCTCAAGAACTAGGCCCCCCGGACTCCGAGTCGTTCCACCGGGAGGATTGAGTTAGGTTCGCGCGAAGCGCCCTCGGAGAGTGCGGTGGGAAGGCCTCGGAGGACGCCCCACCGCTGTGATGCACATGCCCGCATTCGTGGCCGACGTCGTGAGACGGCGGACCTAAGCCGTATCCATGCAGTAAGAACTCGATTGGGTATCTCGCCAAGGCGCCAAGACGCCAAGGATCCAAGCATTCCCGACCGAGCCGGGACGGAACCCTGCGGTCGCGGCATGGGAATTCTCTCACGCCAAGGGGGACCAAGG
>JANYDN010000006.1 GCA_025363585.1 Verrucomicrobiota bacterium
GTCCCCGCCGCCACTTCCACCACGCCGCGGTTGTTCGCCACGTGCGCACCGCTCAAACAATTGATCCCGCACAAGGTCGTCGTTCCCGCACCCACTTTCCGGATCAACCCGTCGTTCTCCACCGTCACCGCCTCGAAGCAAGTGTCCCGGAAACTCCCGCCCGACACTTCCCACGTCCCGCCCGACTGCACCGCGATCGTTCCGGATGTCCCGACCACCACGATGTCGCCCCCCGTCCACGCCGCGTTGCCGGCGATCTCGAACCGATGCCCATCGCGCAGGACTTTTTGGTTGCCGCTTTCCATCGTTCCCGTCGCTCCGGCGAGGAGCCGCGTCGTGCCCGGGCCTTGCAACGAACCCGCCGTCCACGCCAGCGCGGTCTTCACCGTCAGCACTCCCGAGCCACCGGCAAAGCCGCCGTTCAACTCGACGCGGTCCGCCGCCGCGTTCCCGGCGAACGCCACCCCGCCGTCGAACGCCGCGATCCGCCCGATCGTCGCCGCCCCGGCCACCGACAACACGCCGCCCGTCGTCGTCACCAACGGCACCGCCACGTCGCCGGCCACGTTGACGCGCGACCCCGTGCCCATCAGCAGCGCGCCCGGCTGCACGATCGATCCCGCGAGGTTCTGAACCCCGTTGCCCCCGAACATCAGCGTCGCGCCGTCCGCCACCACGAAGCTTCCGGTGTGCGTCGCCGTCGTCAGCGCCGTCACCAACTGCAGCGTCCCCGCCGCCACTTCCACCACGCCGCGGTTGTTCGCCACGTGCGCACCGCTCAAACAATTGATCCCGCACAACGTCGTCGTTCCCGCCCCCACTTTCCGGATCAATCCGTCGTTCTCCACCGTCACCGTCTCGAAGCAATTGTCCCGGAAACTCCCGCCCGACACTTCCCACGCCCCGCCCGCCAACACCGCGATCGTCCCCGATGTCCCGACCACCACGAGGTCGCCACCGGTCCACGCCGCGTTGCCGGCGATCTCGAACCGACGCCCGTCGCGGAGGACTTTCTGGTTGCCGCTTTCCATCGTCGCCGTCGCGCCCGCCGACAACCGCGTCGTGCCCGGGCCCGACATGGATCCGTCGGTCCACGACAGGCTGCCGGTGATGACCACCGACCCCGTGCCCGACACGTTGCCACCGGCGAGCGCGAGACTCGCCACCGTGACCATCGTGCCCTGCGCGCGCAGTTCGCCGCCTTCCGCCGACACGGAGGCCAACGACTGCGGCGACTCGAGGGACAGCACGCCGTCGGAAACCCGCACGAGTCCCGCGCCGGAGATAGTTCCGGACACCACCTGCGTGCCGTTGCCGATGAATTGCAGGGTTGTGCCAGGTGCCACGGTGAAATTGCCCGGGCTGGTCGACGTCGCGTTGAACGTTCCCACGCGCAACACGCCCTCCGCCACCTCGACGGTCCCACGGTTGTCGAACACGTGTTGCGGGCTCCCGCAATTCAAGCCCGCCAACGTCGTCGTGCCCGGCCCGACCTTCCGGATCAACCCGTCGTTCTCCAGCGTCACCGCCTCGAAGCAATTGTCCCGGAAACTGCCGCCCGACACTTCCCACGTCCCGCCCGTAAGGACCGCGATCGTTCCCGAACTCCCGACCGCCACGATGTCGCCGCCCGTCCACGCCGCGTTGCCGGCGATCTCGAACCGATGGCCGTCACGCAGTGCTTTCTGGTTGCCGCTCTCCATTGTTGCCGTCGCTCCGGCCAACAACCGCAGCGTGCCCGGACCCGACATCGATCCATCGGTCCAAGCCAAGTTTCCGGAAACCGTCGCCAACCCGTCGCCCGACACGTCCCCCCCGGCGATCGTGAGCTTCGCGATGGCTACGGTCGTGTTTTGCGCCCGCAGTTGGCCGCCCTCCGCCAAGACCGTATCCAGCGACTGCGGCGACCCAAGCGACACCACGCCGTCGGAAACCCGCACGAGTCCCGCGCCGGAAATCGTTCCTGTCACCAACTGCGTCCCGTTGCCGATGAACTGTAGCGTCGTGCCCGGTGCCACGGTGAAATTGCCTGGGCTGGTCGACGTCGCGTTGAACGTCCCCACCCGCAACACGCCCTCCGCCACCTCGACGGTCCCGCGGTTGTCGAACACGTGTTGCGGGCTCCCGCAATTCAAGCCCGCCAGCGTCGTCGTTCCCGTCCCCACTTTCCGGATCAACCCATCGTTCTCCAGCGTCACCGCCTCGAAGCAATTGTCCCGGAAACTCCCGCCCGACACTTCCCACGTCCCGCCTGCCAACACCGCGATCGTTCCCGAACTCTCGACCGCCACGATGTCGCCGCCCGTCCACGCCACGCTTCCCGCGATCTCGAGGCGTCGACCTCCGCCGACGGACTTGATGTTCCCGCCCGTGATCGCTCCCGTCGCTCCCGCCGCCAACCGCGTCTTGCCCGCACCCCTCATCGCGCCATCGGTCCAATCGAAAGTGCCCCGCACCGTCACGGTCCCGGTGCCCGCCAACGTCCCGCCCGCGATCCGCAGCGTCGATCCCACGCGGATCTCCGAATTGGAGGGAAGCGCCAGCGTTCCGCCCGCGTCCAGGCGCACCGTCGCGCCGATGCCATTGCCGCCCGCGAGCAACGCCGCGGCCGTCGCGGGTCCGCCCACGGTCACGGTGTAGTTCCCCGCCGCATCGAGAATCGCCGCGTGGTCCGCGTCGGGAACACCGGCCGTCCAACGCGCGGCATCCGTCCACGCGCCGTCCACCGGATCGCGCCAATGCGTCTCGAGCAACGCGACCGCCGGCGGCAACACCACCACCCGGAAGTCCGCCGCGCCGCTCGCGCCGTCCGCCGCCGCGCCGCGCACCGTCAGCAGGTACTCGCCCTGCGCCCCGGGCGCCGGGTCCAGCGACAGGTGCAATTGCGCCCGGCCATTGGTCGCGGTGTTCGCCACCACCAACCCGCCCAACGCGGCGAACGACGGCAACGTGTTCGTCGGCGATGCGCCGAACAGCACGATCCGCGACGTCTCCGACACCAACGAAAGATCCACCTCCGCGTGCAGGCCCGCCTGGACGCTGATCTCGACCGGAACCCCGAACGTCAATCCGCCGCCGGTTCCCAGCGGGTTCGGATCCGTCCCGTCCGGCAATCCGTCGCCGTCCGTGTCCGGATTCAACGGATTCGTTCCCCGCGCGATCTCCGCGCCGTCGTTCAATCCATCCCCGTCGGTGTCGGGATTGTTCGCCCGCGTCCCCAACTGGAATTCGCGGAGATTCGTCAAACCGTCGTGGTCCGGATCGCCGTTCGCGTCGTCGACCAACGGGTTCAATCCGTTCGCCAATTCATACCCGTCACTCATGCCGTCGCCGTCGGTGTCCGCGTTGAACGGATTCGTCCCCGCCGCGGCTTCCTGCGCGTTCGTCAGGCCGTCGTGGTCCGGATCCTCGCCGGCGTCATCCCGGAGCGGGTCCAGATGGAGCGCCACCTCGACCCCGTCCGGAATCCCGTCGCCGTCCGTGTCGACGTTTCGAGGATCGGTCCCGAGAAGTTGCTCCTGCGCGTTCGTCAATCCGTCGCCGTCGATGTCCGGATCGTCACGGTCCGGAATGCCGTCGCGGTCAAGATCCCCCAACGACGTCACCGCCACCGTCGCTTCCCTCGCCAACCCGTCGGCGTCGACCACCCGCAACCGGATCGTGTTGGTGCCGGGATGGTCCGCGCGCAACGACAGGCGTCCGTCGAACGACGCCACGGGCGGCTCGTTCGTCACCGACGCGGCGCCGTTCACCGCGAAGGCCAGCACCGCGAACGGCACCGTCCCCGGTCCCGTTCCTTCCGCGGTCGCCGTCACCAACGCCACGCCGCCGTCGGCGTCCGTCGCGAGGAACGGCAGGTTGGTCGACACTCCCTCGACGACCTCGAACGCCGCGGCGACGACGAGGTCCGGCCGTTGCCGCACCAACACCGGGATGTCCAGCGCCACCGGTTCCGACACCAATCCCAGCGTGTCGGTGGCCCTTGCCGACACGTGGATCGACGCGCCGGGCGCGACGTTTTCCGGCGCGGTCAACGTCACGACGCGCGCGTTGCCGTCCGGAAAATTCGCCGCGAACGAAACCGCGCCCGTCACGGTGACCGACATCCCGGCGACACCGACGTCGTCGGTCGCGGCGACGGCCAACCCGAAGTTGGCCCCGGTGGCGACGGCGCCCGTCGCGGGATTGGTCCGCGACAGCGAGAGCACCGGCGGTTGGTTCGGCACGGTGTCCACGACCAATCGACGCACCTCGCCGTCGTTGCCGAACCGGTCCGACGCGATCGCCGTGAAGATGACGCCGCCCGACGCGGGAAGCGTGACGGGAACCCGGTACGGCGGGACCACGACCGTCGCGATCGGATTCGTGAGCGCGGAGAAGAAGCGCACGCGGACGGCCCCTTCGGGTTGCGCCAGCACCGCCTCGAGCTCGACCGCGCGGCCCGCGATCGGCGCGGGATTGCCGCGCAGCGCGAGCGATTGCAACGCGGGTCCGCGCGTGTCGAGCGTGTCGAACACCGAGACGACCGGTTGTCCCGCGAGCGCGTTGCCCGCGAGGTCGAACACGTTCGCGATCGTCAGCGTGTAGCGCGCGTCGGTGCGCAGCAGTTTGTCCGTGAGATACCGCACGATCACGCCGCCCGCCTGCAGATCGACCGTGCCCGGCACCGCGCCGTCCGGACCCACGAGCGACATCGTCACGCCGGGCCGGATGAATTCGTCGAACTTCAGGCTCGGCGTCATCGGCGCGTCGAGCGTGCCCACCTCGACCTGCACGGAACCGTTGGCCGGGAAGACCGACACCAGCCTCGGCGGATCGTTGTCGGCCGTCGTGAACGCCACCACCGTGGCCAATCCGGGAAGGCGTCCCGCGAGGTCGCGCGGCGCGGTGAGCGTCGGGCCCGTTGGCTGCGGCAACAACGGGATCACCAGCAGCGTGTGCCGCGTCAACGACCGCAGCGGCCGCGTCGGCACGATCCGCACCAACCGCGCCCGCGTGTCGCCCGCCGGCACCACCAGTTCCGCGGCGAACGGCAGCAACGAATTGTCCCCGCCGTCGCGCAGTTGCAACCCGCCGTCCGCCAGCGTCGACGGATCCATCGTTTCGTCGAACAACACCTCCATCACCGCGTCCGTCCGCACGCCGCCCGCGTTCGCCGCCGGGACGGTCGAGACCACCGACGGCGACGACTCGTCGAGCACCACGTTGCCCACGTCCAGCACTTGCCCGTTCGACGCGAGGTCGACGCGGCGGCGCGCGATGCCGTCGAACGACTCGGCCGCCGCCTCGAGCAATCGTCCCTGCCCCAACGGCACGTTCTCGAGACGGAACACGCCGTCGATCGCCGTCAGGAACGACGCGCGATCCGTCGTGCCGCCGATGGATCCGAACCGGATCACCACGTCCACCAACGCCGCGGGCGTCGCGCCGTCCTGCCGCACCACGCGTCCCGTCACCGTCGCGCTGGCCGCGAGCACGAGGTCGCGCGTCGCCGTCGCGCCGGGCGTCGCGACGTCCGCCACGCCGCTCGCCGCGAGACCGCCCCGCTGCACCGACGCGCGGTTCGGCCCCACCGGCGCGTTGGTGGCCACGTACGTTCCCGCCGCGTCGGTCAGCACCCGCGCCACTTCGTCGTCCACGAGTCCGCCCAGCGACGCGACCTGCACCTCGGCGCCCGCCGGGACCGGGGTGGTGCCGTCGGAAAGGAACACCCGGCCCGTCACGGTGCCGATGCCGCGCAGCACGATCGTCGCCTCGTCCGCGTTGCCCGTCGCGGTCACCGCGACCACGACCGACCCGACGTCGCGCGATCCGGGGAAATCCAGGGAACGGGCGAACGCCGTGAAGTTCCCGAGCGCCGTTCCGTTGAACGCGACTTTCCCCGACGCGTCGGTCGCAAGACTTCCGGCGAATCCCGATCCCACCAGCGTGACCAATGCATTCGTCGCCGGCGCGCCCGACGCGGTGACGACCTTGAAGTGCAGGTTCGCGCGCGGCGCGAGGTACACGGGCACCGGCACGTCCGCGGCATTCGCGATCACGACGCCCGACGCGCTGCCACTCGATCCGTCGCGCGGATCCCTCGCGTTCAAGACGAACGCACCCGCGGGAACGCCCTCGAACTGGAACGCCCCCGAGGGATCGGTCGTCGCGGTGCGACCCGGGTTGAGACCGTCCGTGAACGTCAATTCGACGGAGGCCGCGGGCACGGTGCCGAACCGCAGTCCGTCGACCACCGTGCCGCGCACGGTCCCGAGCACCGGTTCCACCAGTTCCACGCGCGCGACGTCGCCATCGAAGCCGATCGTCGCGTCGGCCGCCGCGAGGAGTCCGTTCACGGGATCGACGGCGACGACCCGATACGCACCGACCGGGATTCCCGGGACGAAAAAGCTGCCGGAACCGTCGGTGGCGACGACGAACGACCCCACCCGCACGGTGGCGTTGGCGACGGGCGAGAGACGGTCCGAGCGGAGGAAACGGCCGGCAACGGATCCGACCGGGCCCAGGCGCACGACGACGTCGGCGACGCCCCCGGACGAAACGTCGAATGCGGAACGGCCGGTGGCGATCGCCGCGCCCACCCGCAGCGAGGCCGAGGCGTCGTGCGCCACCGCGAAGAGATTCGGGAAATCAAACCTCCCGTCGGCGCCCGACGTCGCGGTGAGGCGGCCGTACGGGAATTCCCGCGATTGCACGACTAGGTCCGCGCCAACCGCGGGCGAACCATCGGCGAGCAACACGCGGACCCGCGCGGTGCCCTGGCCGAGGAGATGGACGTCGACGGAATTCGTCCGGCCCGGTTCGACTTTTACCCGCGACAAACCAACGCGGCCGGTCGCGGGCTCGAACGCGACGACCTCGTAGGTCGACGGCGCGGGCAGGAGCACGGTCGCGGGAAACGCGGGCGGCACGGCATGTCCGGCGGCGCCCAGGTCCGCGCCGACTTCCTGCGTCACCGCGTTGGGAAGATCGTCGGGAACGAAGCCGCGGCGGCGCATGTCCTCGCTCACCGGCACGGAGGTCGACGCGGGCACGAGGACGCGCACGCCCGCCGCGGCGCCACTGCCGTCCGGATTGAACACCCGTCCGGCGATGCGTCCCTGCGTTTCCGCCGGCGGCGGGAATTTCAGGACGATGCCCGTGTCCGCGGGACGGACCGGCGTGAGCAATCCCGCGTGGGTCAAGACGACGGGAAAGAACGGCGACGCCGCCTGCAACCCGTATTCGCCGGGCGCGGGTTGACCGGGCAACGGCGTCTCGATGGCGCCGAACGCGATGCTGCCCGGGAACGAAAACACGCCGCTCTGCGCGTCGCTGTCCTGGTCCGCGATCACCCGCAGGGTGGGCTGGCCATTCGCGGCCGGGCGGATCCCGGTCAGCCGGACCTTCGCGCCGATCGGCACGTCCTGCCCGTTCCTGACGACGCCCGAAACCAAACCGCGCGGAAAATACCGCACGTCGACCGTCGCGACCTGGCCGTCCGCCGTGAGCCGCGTGTTGGCGAAGCCCCATCTGCCCGGACTGAACGCCGCGCCCTCGCCGTTCAGCAACGGGTCCTTGGTGCCGGCAAAAATCGCGAACGCGTTGCCGATCGCCGCCGCCAGTTGCGCCTCGCTTGCACCCGCGTCGCCCAGCGTCGCGAGAGTGCCCGAGACGTCGGTGTCCGCCACCGGGGGTGCCGGCGCGCTCACCGTGTGGTCGCCGAGCCCGAGTCCCTCGAACCGGTAGAATCCGGTCGCGTCCGCCGCGGTGTACAGGAACCCGCCGATCACCGGCCGGGCCACGTTGACGTTCGGCACCGGATGGTTGAGTTCGTCGAGAACCCTTCCCTGGACCACGCCCGCGGGCTCCAAAATGATGTCCGCGACGTTCGCGATACCCGGAAGCACGTCGACCGCACGCGAGCCGTGCCGTGCGAACCGCATCGTCGGGTTGCGCTCGGGCGTCACCACCGCCGCCAACTGCTGCTTGCCCAGCGGCACGTCCACGATCGTGAAACGCCCGTCGTCCCCCGCCGTCGCCAGCGTCACGCCGCCGCCCACCAACGCGTTGGCGACGGGTTCGCCGGCCGACGTCAGCACGCGCCCCGTCACCAATCCGAAGCCACCGAGGCTCACCACGGTGGACGCCCCCGCGCCCTCCGCGACCGGCACCAACCGCGTCTCGCCGGAGCGACGTCCATCGCGCGACACGGCGGCGACATCCCAGGTGCCCACGGGAATGCTGCCGGAATCAAACAGCCCGGAGGCGTCGGACGTCACGGCCGCCACGACGTTCGCGATCCGCCCGCCGCGGGACACACCCACGTACACGCGAGCGCCCGCATGCGGGGTTTGCAGGTCGGATTCCGTCACGCGGCCATGGATCGACCCATGGCGCGTCGCCACCGCGCTGAGCACGACGTCGATGCGGTTCGTCTCGCCGGGCCGCGCGAGGTTGCCCGCGACGGTGCGCGTGAGGCCCGCGCCGTTGTCGGCCGCGAGCGTGAACGCGCCGAGCGGAACGCCCGTGAACGCGAACCGCCCCGACGCGTCGGCGAAGACGCCGCGCCCGAGTTCCTGCGACGACGGGTCGGGAAACAGGTTCACCGCGGTGTTCGGCGCGAGCGTCGTCCCGTCGGATCCGAACACCGTGCCCACCACCACGCCGCGGCCGCGGAACCGCAGTCCCACGAAATTGGTGCCGCCGAAACGGCCGTCCGTCGCGGTGTCCCGGAATTCCGCGCGGTCGAGTCCCTCGGCCTTCGCCACCACGTCGGACAACGCGCCGACGGCGAACGCCTCGAGCAGCGATCCTTGGTTTTTTCCCGCCAACGCCAGCAACTGCTCGCGCAGCGCCGTGCCCGACGCCGCGGTTTGCAGCACCACCGACAATGCTTCCGCCGACAAACCCGACGTGTCCGTCGCGCTCAACACGAACGGCACGTCGCCCAGGATGAAGTCGAGGGTGAAGTCGCCGTTGCCGTCGGTGATCACCTGGCTCGGCCGGAACTTCCAGGCACTGCACGTGTCGCCGGACGCCGAGCGGTCGTCCATCAACAACGTCACCGGAACGCCCGCCGCCGGCGAACCATCGGCCCGCAGCACGCGTCCGTTCACGGCCACGCCCGCGCGGTACGGCGCCCCGTCGAGTTCGTGGCGCACCGCCACCGGGCCCGACGCCAAGGCATTTCCACGCGGATCCACCGGACCCGTCACCGAAAGAATTCGCGGCCGGATCGCCGCGACGCCGCGACGCAGGTTCAACAACGCGAAACGTCCGCCGGGCTGGATCTGCACCGACTGCGCCGCGTTGCCCGGATCCACGGTGTAGCCCGACGGATCGCCCACGCCCGCCGCCGCCAGCGCCTTCGAATACAGCACCCCGATCACGGTGCCGTAGTTCAGGACATCGCCCGGTCCGACGCACGGATTCGGCGGACGTCCCGCCAGCACCGACGGTTCCTGCAACGCGGCGATGATCCGCGGCGGTGCCTCGCGCACCGCCTCGACCGTGCCCGGACGCGACTCGTCGGCCACACCGTCACAGTCGCGGTCCACTCCCAAGGAGACGACCGCCGGCGCGGTATCCAACCGAAGGCACGCGCCCGATGCCAACGCAGGCGCACCGAACGCCGCGCGTTCGCCCTTTCCGTCCCCCGCCAACCGCAGCAGCGCGACGTGGAATCCGCCGCCCGCCTTCGCCAATCTCCAACGCACCGCGGGTGCCGACGCCGGACGCGCCACCAGCCAGTGACCCGTCGGCGACGTGTACCAAAGCGCCGAGGGAACCGACGATTGCGCCGGCTCCACGATTCCGTCCGGCACCGTCACCGCGTCCACCGATGCCGCGTCCGGCGCGAGATCGTCCGCCACGACCACCCAACCCTCGCCGCGCCCGGCAAGGTCCACGCCGAGCGTCGCGAGCACCGCGGGCGCGTCCATGCCGGTTCCCAACACCGCCGCGCCGATCGCGTCGCGCCATTCCCGGCCCGCTTCCGTGACGCGCAGGATCTGGTCGAATCCCGCGTCGAACACGCGCGCGCCCTGCCAGTCGAGCAGCAGGTCCGCGAGCACGCGCGCGGGTTCGTCGCCATAACGCAACCGCCGCCCGGCCTCGTCGAGCTCGAGCGCGCGCACGCGCACGATGTCGCGCGACAGCGGCATGACCCCGGGCGGAACGAGCGGCGCCGTCGCGACACTCAACGCCTGGCCCATCACGCGGTCCGCCGCGATCCGGATCGATTCCGGCAGGCGCGCCACCTCCGCGGGCAACGCCAGCGTGTCGGGCGAGAGTTCGACCCCGCGTTCGTCGATGCCCATCGTCAGGTGGAAACGTCCCTCGGTCACCTCGGTGCCGAACGAAAGGTTGGAGAAACGCACGCGTCCCGTGCGCAGCGCCCTTGCGCGGAATCGCGCGGTCGCGCTTTGGCCGGGCGCGATGTTCCCGACGAACACCGTCGCGTCGCCGATCAACTCCGCGCCCGACAACGACGCCGTCGGCAACGTCACGCTCACGTCGTTCGCGGGAACCGCCGAGGTATTCAGGATCGTCACCGCGGCCTCGTACGGTTCCTGGCTCCGCACCGTCGCGGGATGCGTGAACGCGAGGGAGAACTTCGGGTTGCGCACCAAGACCGATCCCGCGGCCGCGCCCTTGATCCTCACGCTGCCCGCGGCGAGTCCGTCGAGATCCGCCGTCAACGCGAGGTTGAGCACGTGCAATCCCTCGATGAGGCCCTCGACGAGGAACTCGCATTGCCCGGCGTCGCCCGATTGCAACCGCCCGACGTCGTCCGCCGTCCCGGGTTTTCCGTCGGGCCCGACGCCGCGCACGGGCAACACCGGCTGGATTTCCTTCGCCGTCCCGACGCGCGCGAACCGCAGCGGATCGTCGGAGGAACCCGGGATCAGGTCGCTCCCCGGCGGCAAAACGAGGTTCGCCTGGATGTTCGCGACCGACAGTCCGGAGCCCGCCGGCGCGGCGTTCTCGGTGAACACCTGCACGGAGAAGAACTGGTTCAGGAAGCCGATGTTGCCGGGGATGACCAGCAACGCTGGGATGGGCGGGATCTGCAGCGCGGAGGCCCCGTCGCCCTCCTCGGTGACCTGGAAGTTCACCGGCTGCACCTGGATGCTCGCGAGGCGGACCTCCTCCGGCAGCTGGAGTTTCTCGGCGATGTCGCGGTTCGCCGCCTCCGCCTGCTTGAGGCGCTCCTCCAATTCGG
>JANYDN010000052.1 GCA_025363585.1 Verrucomicrobiota bacterium
GAACGCTATCCTGCTGGTGACGTTCGCGGAGAAGGCCCGGCAAGGCGGGGCTTCGCCGGCGGACGCGGCGGTGGCCGGCGCGACGTCGCGGTTGAGGCCGATCCTTATGACTGCTGCCGCGATGATCGCGGGAATGATCCCGATGGCGTTGGGTCGGGGCGAGGGCGGGGCGCAGACGGCGCCGCTGGCGCGCGCGGTGGTCGGCGGGTTGGCGGTGGTCACCGTGGCGACGCTCGGAGTGTTGCCGGCGATGTTCGCGTTGCTGGCGCCCGCGAGGCATCGGTCGGCGTCGCTCGATCCGGGCGATCCGGAGAGTGCGTATTACGAGAAGGGAGAATCGGCATCATGAGATCTGGAAGGATATTATATAAGGTGGCCGTCGCGCTTGGAGGCGGTCTCGTCGCGGCCGTGGCCATGGCGGAGCCGGCGGAAGTCGCGGTGGTGCGGCCGACGCGCGGGGACATCGTGCGGTACGTGGCGTTGCCGGGGTCGCTGCGCGCGAACCGGCAGGTGACGGTGCAGGCGCGCGTCGCGGGCTTCGTGAAATCGATCGCGGTGGACCGCGGCGACCGCGTGAAAGCGGGGCAGGCTTTGGCGGAGATCGAGGTGCCGGAATTGGTCGCGGAACGCGCGAAGCAGGCGGCGGAGGTGAACGTCGCCGAACTCGACGCGCGCCGGCTTGTCGAGGCGCGCGGCAAGGCGCCGGACTTGGTCACGCCGAGCACGGTCGATGCCGCGAAGGGCCGGCTGGAAGTCGCACGCGCGGAGTTGGAGAAGACCGACACGCTGCTGCGCTACGCGAACCTGTCGGCGCCATTCGACGGCATCGTGACGGCGCGCTTCGTCGATCCCGGCGCGTTCGTGCCCGCGGGCGTGGTGGGCGGCGCGTCGGCGGTCGTGACGTTGGCGGACACGGCGATCGTCCGCGCGGTGGTGCCGGTGCCGGAGACGGAGGCGGTGTTCGTGAAGCCGGGCTTGCCGGTGCGCGTGATGGTCGAGGGACTTACCAACGTGATCCCGGGAACGGTGAGCCGCCACGCGGGCGCGATCGACGAGGCAAGCCGCACGCTCGCGGTCGAGGCGGACCTCGCGAATCCGTCGGACCGATTGCGTCCGGGAATGTACGCGACGGTGCGGATCGGCGTGGAACGGCACGAGGGCGTGATGCTTGTGCCCACGGAAGCGGTGTTGGTGGAGCGGAGCGGTGCGTCGGTGTTCGTGGTGGACGGTGGCAAGGTGAAGAAGACCGTTGTTAAGGCGGGCTTCGTGGATGGCATGACCACGGAGGTGCTGTCGGGGATCGCGGAAGGAGCGACGTTGGTGTCGCCGGCGAAGACGGCGCCGATCGATGGGACCACGGTCAAGGTGAGGGACGGGAAATGAAGGGGACCACGGAACATGCGGGCGGAAGAAGACGGGGAGGGGACCGCGGAAGGGGGTGGTTATTATTTTTTAACCACGGAATGCACGGAACACACGGAATGGGGACAAGGAGAGTCAATAGGGAACTTATATATTGGGCGTCGAGGGTTGCGCTCGGGGTGTTCGGGGTGGCGCTGGCCATTGGTCGGGCGAATGCGGAGTCGCGGGATATTGATCTGGCGACGGTGTTGCGGTTGGCGGGGGAGAAGAATCTCGCGGTCGAGATGGCGCGGGAACGGGTGAAGGAAGCGAGGAGTGTCCTGGAACAGGACAAGCAGCAGTTGCTGCCGTGGCTGGCGCCGGGCGTGGGTTATCGCCGGCACGACGGCAACATCCAGGATGTCGTGGGCAACGTGTTCGACGCGTCGAAACAGTCGGGCACGGCGGCACTCACGTTGCAGGCGCAGTTGGATCTCGGCGATTCGATCTACCGCGTGTTGGCGTCGAAGCAGAGCGTGCGCGCGAGCGAGGCGGACGCGGACGCGAGCCGGCGCGAGGTCGCGGCCACGGCGGCGGCTGCGTATGTGGAGTTGCTGCGGGCCCACGCGGGCGTGGGCGTGGCGGACGAGTCGTCGCGGATCGCGGGCGAGTTTCTGGCGCAGGTGCGCACGGCGGTGGACGCGGGAATCGCGTTCGCGGGCGACGCTGTGCGCGCGGAGGTGCGCGCGGAGGCGACCGAAGTCACCAGGCTCAAGGCGCGCGAAGACACGCGCGTGTCCTCGACGCGGCTCGCGCAGTTGCTGCGGTTGCCGATGGCGATCGAGTTGCGCCCAATGCTCGGCGAATTCCTTCCGGTGACTTTGGTGGACACGAATCGCGCGTTGGATTCGCTGGTCGCGTCCGCGATGGCGCGTCGGCCGGAGTTGCGTCGGACCGAGGCTCGGGCGGCGGCGGCTCGGGCGGCAAGGGACGGCGCGGCCAAAGGACCGTGGCTGCCGATGGTCGGCGCGCAGGCGGCGGCGGGCGGATTGGTGGGCGGACGCAACGACGGCTTTGGGCACGGTGATGATTTCCAGGAGTACGGCGTTTCGGTTTCGTGGCGGATCGGTCCGGGAGGGATCGGCGACCGGAGCCGGATCCGCACGGCGGAATCTCGCGTGAAGCTCGCGGGCCTCGCGTTGGAAGAAGAGCGCGACGCGATCACGCGCGAGGTCATCGACGCACGGACCCGCGCGGAAACCTCGGCCGCGATGTTGTCGGTGGTGGCGCGGAAACTCGCGGCGGCGGAACGGTTGCTGGCGTTGACGCGGGCGCGGCGCGAGTTCGGCGTGGGCGCGGTGCTTGAGGCGATCGACGCGGAGCGCGAACTGGAGAATGCGCGGGAGGAACAGGTGCGGGTGATCGCGGATTACAATCGTCGGCAGTGGGAATTGTGGCTGGCGACGGGGGACGACAAGGCGACGGGCACGGGCATGCGGTGACGGCGTGGGATTGGCAATCCGCCGTGGAACCGGGCGCCGGCCGGCTTGCGGGAGCGGGATCCGGGCGATAGCGTCCGCTCCCGATGGACGAATCAACGCCGCCCAATTTGCCGACGATCCCGGTCGTCCCGCCCCCGAATTCGCCCACGCATTCGCATTCGCCGTCGCCGGCCGCGCCGATCCGTCGCCGGCCTTATGCCTGGCTCTGGATCACCCTGGGTTTGGTCGTGCTGGTCGGCGGCGGAACGATCGTGGCGGTGGCCATCGCGCTCGGGCAGGGTCTCAAGGGCGTGAGATCCGCCTCGCGTGGCGGGCACGGGGCGGACCAACTCGCCGAGGTGGTGATCGAGGACAACGGCGCGGAAGACAAGGTGGCGGTGATCTCCGTCGAGGGCGTCATCACCGGCCAACCGACCGAGCCGGGCGGACGGACGCTGGTGGACCTGGTGCGCGACCAATTGGATCGCATCCAGGGCGACACCGCGGTGAAGGCGGTCATCCTGAAAGTCGACTCTCCGGGTGGCGAGGTGCTGGCGAGCGACGAGATCTACCGGTTGCTCTGGGAATTCGTCGAGGACAACGCGGAGAAGCCGGTGGTGGTCTCGATGGGTTCGCTCGCGGCGTCGGGCGGGTATTATGTCTCGGCGCCGTGCCAATGGATCGTGGCGAACGAGCTGACGATGACCGGGTCGATCGGGGTTATATTCCACGGATATAATTACCGGGGATTGATGGACAAGGTCGGCGTGCGTCCGGAGATCACCAAGAGCGGCAAGCTGAAGGACATGATGAGCGGCGAGAAGCGTCCGGACGAGGAGTTGCCGGAGGAACACCAGATCATGCAGTCGATGATCGACGAGAGCTTCGCGCGTTTCAAACAGGTGGTGCGCGACGGGCGGGAGCGGGCGGCGAAACTCAACGAGGGCGAGGGACGCAAGCTGGCGGACGATTGGGAAAACATCGCCGACGGGCGCATCCTTTCGGGCCGGAGCGCGCTGGAGAAAGGGCTGGTGGACGAATTGGGGAATTTCGACGTCGCGGTGCAACGGGCGATGGGTCTGGCCGGCGTCGAGAAGGCGAACCTGGTTTCGTTCGAGGCGCCGCCGGGACTCTCCAGCCTGTTCCGCATGCTGGGGGAAACCAAGGCGTCGCCGGGAACGGTGAAGGTGGACCTGGGGATTCCGTTCGCGTCGCGGTTGCCGCAGGGCCGGTTGTATTTCCTGTCGCCGATGCACGAGCATTGAAGCAGGGAGCGGGGAGCAGGGAGCAGGGAGCGGGGAGCGGGGAGCGGCAGATCCTTGGTTCCTCTTGGTCCGCCTTGGCGTGAGAAAAATTCCTCGGCCGGCCCGGAAGGAAGTCCGCGAGCTCGCTTGCCGGTTGGCGCGGTGGTTCCTAGGCTGGCCGCCATGCAATTGACGCCGGCACAGGCCCAGGTGGCGCGGAAATGGATCGAGGACGGTGCGAAACTCTCGGATTTCCAACGCAAGCTCGAGACGGAGTTCGGGATCAAGCTGACCTACATGGAGGTCCGCATCCTCGTGGACGATCTGAAGGTCGTGCCGAAGGACCCGGATCCCCCAAAGGCTCCCGAGCCCGCGCCGGCCCCAGCCGCGGCTCCGGCTCCGGACGCTGCCGCGGCCATCGTCGATCCGAGCGCGGCCCCTGCGGCCCCGGCGGGCGCGCAGGTCAAGGTGGTGGTCGATTCCATCACGCGGCCCGGGGCGATCGCGAGCGGGTCGGTGACGTTCACCGATGGGCAGACCGCGCAATGGTACCTCGACCAGTCCGGACGATTCGGAATGGTTCCGCCGACCAAGGGTTACCGGCCTTCGGAAGCCGACCTGCAGCAGTTCCAGGTCACGCTCGACCGCGAGTTGCAGAAGCTCGGGATCTAAGCCGGAAGCATGCAATGGCGGCAGAGGAATTATTTCACGCCAAGGCGGACCAAGGCCAACCAAGGGGAGCAAAAACCACCGGATGTCATTTCACCGAATGGTGAGATCGATGTTGGCGCTTTCATGGCGACTTTGTCGGTCTTGATCCCCCTTGGCGTGAGAAATCTCCATGTTCCGAACGAATCGTTCCGGCTAAGCGGGATCCGTTTGGTCGCGGCCGAGGAATTATTTCACGCCAAGGCCGGACGTCTTCCGACGGGGCGCTCTACGCAATGAACCTTCGAGGAAGCACTATCCGCAGATGACGCAGATGACGCAGATGCACGTTGGGTGAGGCGTGTCTCAAACCGTCGGAGTGTTTTGGGCCGTGGCGCCCCACATCTGCGACATCTGCGGATAAAAGAAGGAACATCGCCTTCGATTCATTGGTAGCGGGACCAAGGCCAACCAAGGGGGCAAAGAGCCGGCGGCGGCGTCCCGTCAGGAAGTGGAGGCAGGGCCGCCGCCACCCACCCTGGCTCGATGGTTCGGGCCGGGCGGCGGGGTTTTCACGGGCCGGGTCTCGGCGTCGATCCATGCAAGATAGGCTTTCGAACCGCCCTCGATGGGGATGACGACGAACTGCGGGACTTCGTAAGGGTGCAACCGGGAAACGGTGCGCTCGAGCGCGCGCACGAGGGCGCGGCGCGTCTTGAAAACCACGAGAAGTTCCCGCGAGCACTCGAGCGTTCCCTTCCACCGGTAGTGCGACTCGAGTCCGGGAACGATCTGGGTGCAGGCGCATTGACGGGCGTCGAGCGCCGCGGCGGCCAGG
>JANYDN010000056.1 GCA_025363585.1 Verrucomicrobiota bacterium
CGCGCCACGACGCGCCGGCGGCGGCGAGGCCAACACGCTCCTCCGCGGCGTCACCCCGCGCGGCGTCGAGCTCCGGCCCCAGGTCCGGCTCGTCGAGGGGCGTTGGTTCGAACCCGGCCACCGCGAGGTCGTCGTCTCGCGCCGCCTTGGCAAACGCTTCGAGGGATTCGAGATCGGCGGTACGATCCGCGCCGGGGCGCGGTCGTTCGTGGTCGTGGGACACTTCGAGGCCGGTGGCAGCGCCTTCGATTCGGAAGTCTGGCTCGATGCCGACGAGGCCCGCGCCGTGTTCGACCGCGAGCAGTATTCGAGCATCCTCGTGCGCCCGCGCGACGAGGCCTCGCTCGGGTTGCTCGTCCACCGGATCGAGAACGAGAAGCAATTGACCCTCCGCGCCGAACGCGAGGTCGACTACTACGCCAAGCAGACCGCGACCGCGCTCCCGATCAAGATGGTCGCCGGGTTGCTCGGCGCCGCGATGTCGCTCGGCGCCGTGTTCGCGGCCATGAACACGATGTACGCGAGCGTCGCGTCGCGCACGCGGGAGATCGGGACCCTTCGCGTGCTCGGGTTTTCCCGCCGCGCGGTGGTCGCGAGTTTCCTGATCGAGGGCGGCTTGCTCGCCGGGGTTGGCGGCGCGCTCGGTTGCCTCCTCGCGCTTCCCATGAACGGCTATTCCGCCGGCACGCTGGATTTCCAGACCTTCGCGGAAACGTTGTTCGAGTTCCGCGTCACGCCGGACCTCATGGTCACCGGCGTCCTGTTCGCCGTCGTGATCGGCATCGTCGGCAGTTTCCTGCCGGCACTTCGTGCGGCCCGTCTTCCCGTCATTTCCGCCCTGAAATCCCTATGAGCCAGGATCCCCTCGAGAGTCTCCGCATCGATCCGAACCGCCGGGGCCGCGCGGGTGGCACCCCGTGGATGATCGGCTTCGGCGTCCTTGCCATCACGGCCGTCGTCGCGTTCCTGGCGTATCCCCGCGCGTCCGACGGCATCCGTTCCGGCCTGAAGTCCGGACGCGAAGCCGCCACGGCGAAGGCCGACCGCGAGTTGGCCGCGCGGTCGAAGGCGGGCACGAACGCCGCCGCGCCGCACGCCGCGGCCGCGCCCGGCAGGGCCGAGGGAGGAACGTTGACCGTCACCGGATACATCGTCGCGCACGAACGCATCGAGCTCAGCCCGCGCTTCATGGGCGTGGTGCGTTGGATCGGGGTGCACAAGGGGGACATGGTGACCAACGGGCAGGTGGTCGTGAAACTCGACGACTCCGAATACGTCGCGCGCCTCGCGGAAAACGACGGGCAACTCGCCGTCGCGCGCGTTGCCGTGGATCGCGCCCGCACGGACCTCCACCGCGCCGAGGGGTTGGTCGCGAGCAAAGTCGAGATGCAGAAGATGCTCGACGACGCGCGCCTCTCGCTGAGCGCGGCGGACGCCGGCGTGAAGCAAGTCGAGGGCGCGCGGCGGTTGCTTGAGACGTGGATCGACTGGTGCACGATCAAGTCGCCGATCGACGGCGTGGTGCTGGACCGGTTGGTCGATGCCAACGAGTTGGTGACGCCGCAGACGTTCGGCGGTGCGCGGGGACCCAGCCCGTCGTTGCTCGCCATCGCCGATCTCAAGGACCTCCAGATCGAGATCGATCTCGACGAGCGCTACCTGGCGAAGGTGTCGATCGGCCAAAAATGCGTCGTGAGCCCGGAGGCGTATCCCGACCGTAAATACGAGGGCGAGGTGGCGGAGATCGCGCCGGAGGCGAACCGCCAGAAGGGCACGCTCCAAGTGAAGGTGCAGGTGTCGAAAGCCGATCGTTACCTGACGCCCGAGTTGAGCGCGAAGGTCGATTTCATCGCGACGAAATGAAACTCGTCGCCGGACATCGGGTCGTCCGGGTGTCGATGTCCATGAAAGTGAAATTATTTCCTTCGCTTGCCGCGGTCCTGCTGTTGTCCGGTGCCGGATGCGCCTCGTTTCGCAACCCCGACATGACCCGGATCCGGATCTCCGGCCCGTCCGACGAAACGTTCACCGCGAAATATCGCGGTCAAAAGGGGACGGGCGACATCACCACCGAGATGCGGTCCTCGGGGCCGGTGACCGCGCTGGATGTTCCGGGCGGCATGTTCGAGTGCGAGATCTCGCGTCCGCATCGCGAGGTGGAAGTGGGGGTCGAGTTTGTCCGCGCGGGGAAATCCGTCTATCGCACGACAATTCCTCCGGGATCGTTTGGGATCCGCGTGACGAACGCCGGCGGCGATTGGCGTCGCGAGACGTACTGATGGGTGTCGCCTACTCGTAGTCCGAAGGACGAGGCGTTCCCCTGAACTCGCCGGACAGGCTGGCGACGAAGGGAAGCCAACGGTTCGGCAGGGTCGCGGAATCGGGGAGCGACAAAACCTCCACGGCCTCGCCGTGTTCCCGTACCAGCCTCTCGACTCGGAGTAGCTTGTTGAGATCGACGTAGACACCGCGAAGGTCTGCGAGTCGTTGCTCCAAACGTTGCACGTCCGGCGGCGGCGGTTTCCCGTTCCAGCCGCGTCGAAGCTGGTCCAGAGAATCTCCGGTCGATTCCATGTCGCGTTCAACCCTCAGAATATCGCCCACAATTAGGGCTTTGGCGGAACCCCGTACCTGTTGGCGAACCTCCCGTCGGAATTCCTGGTAGCGGTTCGCGAAAACGGACGCCAGTTCTAGGGCCTCGGGGGCGGTTTCCGCCGACACGGCGACCTCGATCATCCACAGGTGCCGGGAACTCCCGATTGTTCCCGTGATTTGAATCCGCCTCCGAAGCACCTTGAGTCGTTCGGCGTTGGAGAGTGCCGCGATTTGGCCGGGTTGGTCCTTGTCGTAGGCGTCGCAAACCCGGGGGAGCACTTGCAGTTGGATCAACGCCAGTTCCCGCTCGGTCCAGCCTGGATCCGGCTCGGCACCGGGTTCCGTCGTCGATTCGTCCGGTTGCACGATCAACACCGCGCGCGCCTCGTAGAGTGCTCGTTCCGCGAGGCGCGTCCCGATCCATCCGATGGCGAGAGCCGCCATCACGCAGGTGGCGACGATCCAAAGGCGTCGGAAGGAAGCCGGCGCGGGCATTGGGTCGGGACTGCCCGCGAGGCGGCGAATTCGCGAAGCGACGGATCCTCCGTCGGCCGCGAGCGCCATCGCGTCGTGCGCGGACTCCCGTTCGGCCAATGCCAGCAATCCCTGCGCGAGCGATCGCGATTCGCCGAGCGCCGCGACCGCGAGGTCGTCGCAACAGAGTTCGCGTTCGGACCGGATTTGTCCCGACACCCACCAGACGGCCGGATGGTAAAAGAGGACCGTCTCGACGAGGCGTTGGACCAGATTGACCGCGAAGTCGTGGCGCCGGATGTGCGCGAGTTCGTGGAGCAACAGGGCGTCGACTTCTTCCGGAGTGATTCCCGCGGCGAGTCC
>JANYDN010000066.1 GCA_025363585.1 Verrucomicrobiota bacterium
CGACCGCGGCGACGAGGTGATCGGCGTCGATGTCCTGAATGATTACTATGACGTCGGGCTGAAGGAGGCGCGGCTGGCGCGTCTCCGCGACCGGGCCGGGTTCTCGTTCCGCAAGCTGGATCTCGCCGACCGCGCCGGCACCGGGGAACTTTTCCGCGAGGCGCGCGCCGAACGGGTGATCCACCTCGCCGCGCAGGCCGGTGTCCGCTACTCGCTGACGAACCCGATGGCGTACGTGGACAGCAACCTCGTCGCGTTCGTGAACGTGCTCGAGGGATGCCGGCACAACGGCGTCGGGCACCTCGTCTACGCGTCGTCGAGCTCGGTGTACGGGGCCAACACGGCGATGCCGTTCTCGGTCCACGACAACGTCGACCATCCACTCAGCCTCTACGCGGCGACGAAGAAGGCGAACGAGCTGATGGCGCATACGTACAGCCATCTGTACCGCATTCCCACGACGGGCCTGCGCTTCTTCACGGTGTACGGCCCGTGGGGTCGGCCCGACATGGCGCCGTTTCTCTTCACGAAGGCGATCCTTTCCGGGAAGCCGATCGACGTGTTCAACGAGGGCCGCATGCGGCGCGACTTCACCTACATCGACGACATCTCCGAAGGCGTCGTGCGGGTAACCGACCGCGTCGCATCCCCGAATCCGGAATGGTCGGGCGAGCATCCCGATCCGGGCACCGGGCGCGCGCCCTACCGGATCTACAACATCGGCAACAACCAGCCCGTCGAGCTGCTCCACTTCATCGGTTGCCTCGAGGAATCGCTCGGCGTGAAGGCGACGAAGCGCCTCCTGCCGATGCAGCCCGGCGACGTGCCGGCCACCTGCGCGGACGTCGACGACCTCACGCGCGACGTCGGGTTCCGGCCGGCGATGCCGGTCGAGGAAGGCGTGCGCCGTTTCGTCGAATGGTACCGCGGCTACTACGGCCCGCGCGTTTGAGCGGCGGCCTTCCCGTTCGTTTTCCGTTTCCATGAAATCCCTCGCGATCGTCGGTCTTGGCTACGTCGGTCTTCCCTTGTCGCTGCAATTCGCCCGGTCCGGCGCGACCGTCCTCGGGCTCGACATCGACCCGTCGAAGGTCGACGCGCTGAATGCCGGCCGCAGCTACATCCGGCACATCGCGGCGGAATCGATCGCCGAACAAATCAAGGCCGGACGGTTCGCCGCCTCGACGGACTTCGCCCGCGTGCGCGACGTCGACGCGGTGGTCATCTGCGTCCCGACGCCGCTGAACAAAAACCGCGAGCCGGACATTTCCTACATCCTGCGCACCGGCGAATCGATCGCGCCGCACCTGCGCAAGGGCCAGCTCGTGGTGCTGGAGTCGACGACCTATCCGGGGACGACGGACGAGGATCTGCGCTCCGTGTTGGAAAAGGGGTCGGGACTAAAGGCGGGCTCGGACTTCCATCTCGCTTTCTCTCCGGAGCGCGAGGATCCGGGCAACCCGAAGAGCGTGGTGCAGGACATCCCGAAAGTGGTGGGCGGATTCACGCCGGCGTGTCTCGAGAAGGCCAAGGCCATGTACGGCATCGCCATCAAGACCATCGTGCCGGTGTCGTCGTGCCGCGCGGCGGAGGCGACCAAACTCCTCGAGAACATTTTTCGCGGCGTGAACATCGCGTTGGTGAACGAGCTCAAGGTCGTCTACGGCGCGATGGGCATCGACGTCTGGGAAGTGATCAACGCTGCGAAGACGAAGCCGTTCGGTTTCATGGCGTTCTATCCGGGGCCCGGCCTCGGCGGTCACTGCATTCCCATCGACCCGTTCTATCTCACGTGGAAGGCGCGTGAATTCGGGCAGACCACGCGCTTCATCGAGCTGGCGGGCGAGATCAACACCGCGATGCCCGAGTGGGTCGTGCACAAGATCGCCGAGGCGCTCAACGCGCACCGGAAATCCGTCAACGGCAGCCGCATCCTCGTCCTCGGGCTTTCCTACAAGGCCAACGTCGACGACGACCGCGAGTCGCCCAGCTACGTCCTCATGGAGAAACTCCGGGAGCGCGGCGCCGACGTGGCGTACCACGATCCCTACGTGCCGGTGATCCGCCACACCCGCGAGCATCCGCAATGGGCCGGGACGAAGTCCGTCGAGTGGAACGAGGCCACGATCCGTTCCTTCGACGCGGTGTTGATTTCCACCGCGCACGCGTGCGTCGACTACCGGCAGTTGGCCGAGTGGGCCCCGCTGGTGGTGGACACGCGGAACGCGATGGCGGGAATCCCGATGGCGAAGGATCGCCTGTGGACCGCGTGATGTCCGTGCGCCGGTGAACTCGACGACGTGGATGCATCGTCCCAAACGCCGGTGCCGATCGGTGTCCTGGTGCTGCCGTCTTTTTACCCGGCGGCCCATGCGCCCCGGCTCGGCATTTTCGTCGAGGACCAGGCCCGGATGCTCGGCAAGGGAGGTCTGGACGTGGTGGTCGCCAGCGTCGAGTCGCGGTCGCTCGGACTGTTCCGTCCGGGCGCGCTTTGCGAATCCCATTTCCAGACCGTTGCCATCGACCGCGGGACGCACGCGGAACTCCGGCGCCGGGCATGGAATCCGATGGCGCAAACGCGGGTCGGAGCCGCGATCTGGATGTGGATGGCGGGAGGGCTTTTGATGCGTGCTGCCCGTCGTTTTCGCGGTCCGGTCGTCGTCCACGCGCACAACGCGATCCTGGCCGGGGCAGCGGCCGTCCGTCTCCGTGGACGCCATCGATTGCCGGTCGTGATCACGGAGCACGGCAGCAATGTCCTGGGACAAAAGTTGCCCTCGTGGCAACGCGCGTTGTGCCGCGAGGCGTATGGCGGGGCCGATGCCGTGGTGGCGGTGAGCGGCGCGCTCGCGGCCAGCATCGCGGAAATCTCGCCGGAGTCGCGGCCGGTCCGGGTGATTCCCAACGTGGTCGACATCGCGCACTTCAATGGCCCGGAACGCACCCGCGACGGCGCGGAATTCGTCTTCGTCTCGATCGGCAACCTGGTTCCCTTGAAACGCGTCGACCTCCAGATCCGGGCCTTTGCCGCGCTCGTCGGACGCGGCCACCGGGTCCGCCTTCTCGTGGGCGGCGGCGGCACCGAGGAACGCGCGCTCCGTGAGCTGGCCCACGAATCCGGGGTCGGATCCGTCGTCGAGTTCGTCGGACCGCTCGATCGCGACGGCGTGAAGGCCACCCTCGGGCGCGGCGATTGCCTCGTCGTCGGCAGCGACCTCGAGACCTTCTCGATCATCGCGGCCGAGGCCATGTCGATGGGGCTGCCGGTCATCGCGACCGACTGCGGCGGTCCCTCCGATTTCGTGACCCGCGACACCGGCGAGATCGTTCCCAAGGGCGATGCCGGCGCATTGTCGGGCGCGATGGAACGGATGATCTCGAAGCGTGGCGCCTACGCGTCCGCGCGGATCCGGGACCACATCGCGGCGCTTTGCTCGCCCGAGGCCGTGGTCGCCGGGTTGAACGCAGTGTACCGAAACGTGCTCGGACTCCCGTCGCCATCGTCCTCCGACCGCAACCCCGTCCCCGACCTTCAGACCCCATGAAACGCATCCTTCGCAAAATCAAATCACTGGTCACCGGCGGGGCGAAGGGCGGGGGATTCGCCGGATCGGCGAACTATTGGGAGGAGCGCTACAAAGGCGGCGGCGATTCCGGTGTGGGTTCGTACGGCAAGTTCGCGGAGTTCAAGGCGGAGGTCCTGAACAGGATCGTAGCCGACAACGGCATCCGGAGCGTGATCGAGTTCGGCTGCGGCGACGGCAACCAGCTCAAGACGACGCCGTATCCCGACTATCTGGGCTTCGACGTCAGCAACGCGGCGGTCGCGCGGTGCCACGCCACGTTCGCGGGCGACGCGACCAAACGCTTCAAGCTCGTGTCCGAGTTCGCCGGCGAGACCGCGGATCTCACGCTGTCGCTGGACGTGATCTACCACCTCGTCGAGGACGCGGTGTTCGCCGACTACATGGCGCGGTTGTTCGGCGCCTCGCGGAAGTTCGTCGTGATCTATTCGAGCGACTCCGACGATCCGCGCACGTATGCGGGAACGCATGTCCGGCCGCGGAGTTTCTCGGCGTGGATCGCCGCGAAAGCCCCCGAGTTCCGCCTCCTGGAGCGGATCCCGAACCGTTACCCGTACCGCGGCGACTACAAGGATGGCTCTTGGTCGGACTTCTTCGTCTACGCGCGGGTTCCCACGAATGAGCATTGAGCGGCCCAGACGGGAAAGCGCGGCAGGGACGGTGCCGAAGGTTTCCATCGTCACGCCGACGTACAATTCGATCGCGTATCTTCCCGAGACGATCGCGTCGGTGCGCGCCCAGACCTGGCCGAGCATCGAGCACGTGGTCATCGACGATGGGTCGGATGACGGCGGGCAAACGCGGGAATTGCTCGGGTCGACTCCGGGACTCGTGTGGCGAAGCCGGCCGAACCGCGGCCAGTACGCGACGGTGAACGAAGCGCTCGGCATGGTGACCGGCGACATCGTCACGATCATCTCGGCGGACGACCGGTACCACTCGCCGACCTCGGTGGCGGAGGCCGTGGAGGCATTGGCCGCCGCGGGTCCCGGCATCGATGGTATCTACGGGAAGACGCTCTACGTGGATCCGTCGGGTGCCCCGTTCACCTGCCAGCCACCGCATCGGCAGCCGGCCTGGATGACGCCGTACCGGTTCCCGATCGCGCATTGCAGTTTGTTTCTATGGAAGCACGCGTTGGACCGGCATGGCGCCCGCTGGGACGAGTCGTTGCGCTACGTCGGCGACGCCGAATGGATCCTGTCGTTGGTCAAGTCGGGCGCGGTGATCCGGCGCGTCGACAACTGTCTTTCGGATTACCGCGTGCATCCCGCGCAGACGAGCGCGGGCGTGGAGAATCCCCGGCGGATCGCCGAACACGCCGCGTTTGATCGACGCCACGGCGTGGTGCCGTGGATCGACTGGCTGGTCGTGAGGTTGCTCGCGGCGCGCCGCCGCGCGCTGCACTTCCGCCAACGGGCCTTGGGCAAACAAGTGGTCGGTTGAACCGGACATGCTGCTTCGCAACATCGCGTTCGAAATGATCTCGCGGGTGGTCGTTCTGGCCGCCGCGTTCGCGTTCATTCCGTTCGTGATCGGGAGGCTCGGGCTCTCGACCTACGGATTCTGGGAGTTCGTGACCGCGATCGCGACGTTCGGGAACCTTCTCTACGCGACGTTGGCCGGCACGATCCTCTGGAAGGTCGCGGGCTCCCCGGTGCACGCGCGCGGGGCGACGGCATGGCGACTGGGCTGGGTCGGCGCGACGGTTTCTTTGGCATCCGCCGTCGTCGTGGGCGCGTTGGTGTGGCTCGGCCGCGGGACGCTTTCCGCATGGGTCACGCGGAAGTTCGGCGACGCGGGACTGACGTCCGGACCGATGCCGGCAATCGCGCTCGCGATCGTGCTGCAGGGCATGGCGGGGACCGGCGATTGCCTCGGTGCCGGACTGTCCGGTCTTGGGCTGGCGCGGTACCAGTCGATGGTCCGGGTGTCCTGCGTCCTGTTGAACTACGTGGTTTCGATGGTCTCACTCGCAGCCGGATGGGGCGTCGAGTCGCTGCTTTTCGGGATGGGCGCGATGTCGGTGGTTCAACTCTGCGCGAATGGATTCCTGTTGGCGAAGGTCACGCGCGGCGCCGACGCGGTCACTCCGGATCGTGCCCGGTTGTCCGGCCGTCCGACCATGCGGTACGCGGGTGGGTTGGCGCTGGGTCAATTCGCCGCGATCGTGAAGGACAACGGCGACCGGTTCCTTTGCACCCTGTTGGCATCGCCCGATTTCACGGCGCTGCTGGGGGTGGCCAACCGGTTGAACGTTCTGATCGGCGAGATCAACCGCTACACGTTCACGCCGTTGATCCCGGCGGTCGGCCACGCGCGCGCCGCGGGCGACCACGCGCGGGTCGAGGCCGTGTTCGAGCGGGCCTTGGTCCTGAACGCCGTGGCCACGGGGATGCTGGGTTGCGCCGTGGTCGGCAACGGACGGTTCATCCTCGGGTTCTGGATCGGTCTTTCGACCCCGCTGGCATTGAAGATCCTGTCCATCGTCACCTTCGGCACGATCGCCCAGTTGATGCTGACTGGGCCCGCGACGGCGGTGTGCCGCGGGATCGGCAAGCCGCGCTACGAGACGATCTACGTGGTGGCCGCGATGATCCTGAACCTCGCGGCGAGCCCGCTGTTCATCTGGTGGGGCGGGGGAATCGGGAAAGTCATCGCGACGGCCGGGGCATTGTGCGCGTCGAGCCTGTTGTTCGTGTGGTTGGTGACGCGTTCCGGAACCCTCTCGTCGCGTCCGTTCAAACCCTGCGTGGGTCTCGCCCTCGGTGCCCTCGTTGTCGGCAACGTCGCCGCGTTCGTCCTCGCGCCGTTGGTCGACGTCGGGGGACGCACGGGAAACCTTCTCGCCCTTCTCGTGGGAATGCCGTTGGTTTCCATCGCCTATTTGGCCGGTGCCGCCATCCTGAGCCCGTCCGTGCGCACGCATGGGCGATGGATGATGCGCCGGATGGACGTGGAGCGCCGTTTGGGCATCCAATTACCCTGTATCCATGAATAACGACGGAAAGGCGGTGGAACCGCCGAAGTGGTCCCCGTTCGACCTGGTCATGTTCACCCTGCTGTGCGGGATGTGCATGCTGCTGCCGCTCGAGCGCGGGTTTCCGAACTTCACGCTGGGACCGATCCAGATGCCGTTCGGATTGATGGGCGTCGGCGCCGCGTGGATCTACTGCGCGGTCTTGGCCCGACTGATCAGACCCGAATTCCTTTTCACGCGGTTCTCGCTGCTGCAGACGTGCATGGTGGTCGTCCTCGTGATCGCGGCGTTTCGCGGCGAGGTGAAATCGAGCCTGCTCTCCACCCTTCGGATCGCGGCCATGTACGGCGCGACCTGGATCGGGCTCCACGGAATCCTGACGGGCCTGACGAACCGTTACGGCCCGGAGAAAGTCGGAAGGGTCATTTGCGCTGTCGGATGCGTCGCGGCTCTGGTCGGCATCGTGGAGGCCATCGTCGGACGGAATATTGGCCCCTATGCGACGTGGCAGGAGAACTACCTTTACGTGATCTCGAACCGCAGCATGGACGATCTTCTCGAAAGCTCAGGGCAGGAGGCGCGCCGCGCCGACGGAACGGTCGGGAATCCCATCGTGTACTCGTGCCTGATGGTGGGGTGCGCGGTGCTCGCGATGGCGCTGCGGGCGGGGTGGCTCCGCATCGTCTCGATCCTCCTCATGGGCGTGGCCGCGCTCCTCACGGTGTCGCGCACGACGTTCCTGATGGGCGCGTTGGTTTTCGCTTTCACCGTGCTGACGGGGCGCCGGACGGGTGCCCTGAGGGTCGTGATGGTCGCGGCGGCGGGCATGGCGATCGCGGCGGTGGCGATGTACATCGTCGTCCCGGAGAAGGCCACGTTGTTTTCGGACTTGTTCCTGCAACGGTTCGGACTGCGCGTGGGCGTCACCGCGGACACCGCCTTTACCGGACTCGAGGCGCGGATGGACGTCGTTCGCCGCGCGTTCGAGATCCTGGGAAGCGCCGACGGGACCGAATGGTTGCTGGGCCACGGGGCGTTGTCCGGCATGAGTCTCGGACTCTCGACCGTCAGCGGTCTCGGCACGCTCGACAACGCGTACGTGAACCTGTTGTTCGAAAACGGCCTTCTTGGGCTGGGCGTGTTCCTCGCCTCGTTCGTCGTGTTGATTCCGGGCGGGTGGAGAAAGGTGAACATCCGCCACGTGGGCGTCCTGGCCTTTCTTTTCGCGGGGACGTCGTTCGTTTTCTATTCCTACCTGACCCAGAATCTCGTTTGCGTCGCCTTGATCGTTTTTCTGGAACACGGGAATCGCAAGGCCGCCCTGGCCGCCGCCGCGCCGTCGTACCGCAATCCCGCGAGGATTCCCGCCACGGCGTGACGGTCGTCCTGCCGTCGGTCCGTGGTTTTTAGCCCAATGCCAATCCCCGCCACATCGGAGGCTCCGGGCGACCCGCGGGCGCCCCATGTCTGCGTCCTGTCCCTCGCGCACCCGCCGGGCGACGGGCGCGTGACGCACAAGATCGGGCGCGCGTTCCGCGAGGCGGGGATGAAGGTGACGTGGATCGGCCCCGGGAAGGAAATCCCGGCCGTCCATCACGGGATCGATTTCCGGCTGCTTCCCGTCGCCAAGGGCTGGGGCAACCGGTTCAAGCGACGGACGCTGCTGCTCGAGGAGGCGCGGAAACTCGACTGCGTCGACGTGTGGTTCTGCGTCGAGCCGGATTCCGCGTCGATGGGCATCAAGCTCGCGGCCGAACGCGGCGGGCGCTCGGTGTTCGACATCCACGAGGTGTATCACGACGACATGCTGAAGGGACGCGTCCCGCGTCCGCTCCAGCCGCCGCTCGGATGGGTCGTCCGCCAACTGCTGACCCGCACCTGCCGCAAGAGCGACCTGATCGTCGGCGCGGGCATCACCCGGATCGAGCCGTTCGCGGCCGTCGCGAGGCAGTCGATGGTCGTGCGGCATTGTCTCGCGCGTGCGTACGGGGATGTCCCGGCGGCGGGTCCTTTCGACGGCTCGCGGGACTTCGCGCGCATCCTGCACGGCAAGGCGAGCCTGATGCACGGCACCCGCGCGGTGATGCGCGCGGTGGCGCACGCGAAACGGACGTCGCCCGCGCGGTTCCGGCTCGTGATGTTCAAGTCGTTCTCCACCGCGGAACAATTCGGGCTGGAGGACGCCGTCCGCGAGGCGCGCGAACTCGGGATCGAGGATTCCATCGAGTGGCTGGACCCGGTGTCGTTCGACAGGATGTTCGACCTGATGCGCGGGTGCGACGCCGCTGTGATCGCCTACAGCCGCGAACTCGGGGTGAACTCGATGCCCAACCGCATCTTCGAGTACATGGCGGTCGGCATCCCGACGCTTTGCCCGTCGTACGCGCGCGAACTCGTGTCGATCCTCGACGAGACCCACTGCGGCCTCCTGGTGGATGCCGAGGATCCGCGGGCGTTGGGCGACGGCTTGGTGGCGTTGGCCGCGGACCCGTCCGAGTCCCGCGCGATGGGCGCGCGCGGGCGCGTGGCCTTCGCGGAGAAGTTCAACATGGAGCGGGAAATCCAGCCGTTGATCGACTGGATCCGCGCCGGTTCCCGATGAAACGCCTTCTCAATGGCATCCGGAACTTCTGGATCTTCGGGATCCGCTACCGGTGGGTCGAGGTGGGCCGCGACGTGGTCTGCCAGCTCTCCGCGCGCTTCTGGTCGCAGAACAAGCGCATCCGCATCGGCAACCGCGTCGGCATCGGCTTCCATTGCCTCTTCCAGTCGGACGTGTCCGTCGGCAACGACGTCATGATCGCGAGCTTCGCCAGCTTCATCAATTCGGACGACCACCGCCACGACGTCGTCGGCAAATCCATGCGCGATTCCGGACGCGGCGACGCGCACGGCATCGTGATCGGCGACGACGTCTGGATCGGGCTCGGTGCGATCGTGTTGTCGCCCGCGGACATCGGCCGGGGGTCGATCGTGGCCGCCGGGAGCGTGGTGAAGGGGCGCGTCGAACCCTACTCGATCGTCGCCGGCGTTCCGGCGAGGACGATCCGGATGCGGTTCACGCCGGAACAAATCAGCGAGCACGAACGCCTTTTGGCCGTCGCCGGAAAATCCCCCCTCCAATGAAGCTGCTGCACATCGTCGGGGCGCGCCCCAATTTCATGAAGGCCGCGCCGGTCATCCTGGCCGCCGCCCAATCGCCGCGCCTCCAACAAGTATTGGTCCATACGGGACAACACTACGACGAGAAGATGTCCGACATTTTCTTCCGCCAGTTGGGCATGCCGCAGCCCGACGTGAATCTCGGCGTGGGCTCCGGATCCCATGCGGTGCAGACGGCCGAGATCATGACGCGCGTGGAACCCGTCCTGCTCGCGCACCGTCCCGATTGGCTCGTGGTGTACGGCGACGTGAACTCGACCGTCGCCAGCGCGATCGTCGCGTCGAAGCTCGGCATCAGGATCGCCCACGTGGAGGCGGGCCTGCGTTCGTACGACCGCACGATGCCCGAGGAGATCAACCGCATCCTCACCGACCGGATCAGCGACCTGCTGCTCGCGCCTTCCGACGACGGGATCGAGAACCTCCTGCGCGAGGGCGCGGCGCGCGGGTCGATCCACATGGTCGGCAACTGCATGATCGACACCTTGGTCCGGCTCGTGCCCAGCGCCTGCCGGCCGGACGCGGCAGGACTTCCCGGGCGCTTCATCCTGGTGACGCTGCATCGTCCGTCTAACGTGGACGATCCCGTGCAACTGGCGGCGATCGTGGACGCGTTGAACCGGCTGGGCGCGCGGTTGCCGGTGGTGTTCCCGATCCATCCGCGGACCCGGAAACGGATCGCGGAATTCGGCCTCAAGCTCGACGGTCCGCCGTACGTGCACCTGCTCGAACCGCAGGGTTACCTCGAGTTCCTGTGGTTACAGAAGCACGCGGCCTTGATCCTGACGGACTCCGGCGGCGTTCAGGAGGAGGCGACGTATCTCGGCGTGCCCTGCCTGACGATGCGCGAGAATACCGAGCGGCCGGTCACCTGCAGCCTTGGCACGAACCGCCTCGTCGGCCAAGACATGGGGCGCGTGATCGCCGAGGCCGACGCGGTCCTCGGAGGCAAGGCGCGACCCGGGAAAATCCCGCCGCTGTGGGACGGCGGGGCGGGCGGGAGGATCGCCGCGCTCTTCGAGACGATGGCCACCGCTTGAACGGCCGGAACCGGCGCCGATCGAAAACAATCTCAGGCACCCCCAGCGGTTGCGAAGCACCATGTTCAAAGACAAGACACTCCTCATCACCGGCGGCACCGGCAGTTTCGGGAACGCCGTCCTCGACCGGTTCCTCGGCGGCGACATCGGGGAGATCCGGATCTACTCGCGCGACGAGAAGAAACAGGACGACATGCGCCGGCACTACCGGAGCCCCAAGCTG
>JANYDN010000074.1 GCA_025363585.1 Verrucomicrobiota bacterium
GGATCGCACCGCTTTTTTCTACATCGGCGAACTCGTCGAGTACGACCAGACCTCGACGATCTTCACCAAGCCGTCGAAACGACAGACGGAAGACTACGTGACGGGCCGCTTCGGCTGAGGCTTGATCCGAAAACTCCATCCCTTGGCCGCCATGACGCACTTCGATTCGGAACTCCTCGCCCTGAAGCAACGGTTGGTCGCGCTCGCCCAGATCGCGCGGTCGGCCATCGACGACTCGATGTCGGCGCTGGTGGACCGCGACGCGGCGGCCGGCGCGCGCGTCGCGTCGTGGGAGGATTCGCTCGACCAAGGGGAGAAGGAGATCGACGAACGGGTCGTCGAGCTGTTCACGCACGCGCCGTTGGCCACGCAGTTGCGGCTGTTGATCGTCGCCACGAAGATCGCGCACGACCTCGAGCGGATCGGCGACGAGGCGACGACGATCGCCCGCCGCGCGAAGGAACTGGCGACGGAGCCCGAGCTCAAGCCGTACGTCGACCTGCCGCGCATGAAGATGCTCGCGCAGGGAATGCTGCGGGACGCGCTCGAGGCGTTCGTGGATGGCGACACCGCCAAGGCGCGGGCGGTGATCCCGCGCGACAAGGAGGTCGACCTTTTGAACCGCCAACTCCAACGCGAGCTCGCGGGATTCATGGTGGAATCACCGTCGACGATCTCGCGGAGCCTGCATCTGATCACCATCAGCAAGGCGCTGGAACGGATCGCGGACCACGCGAAGAACATCGCGGAGGACACGGTGTACCTGCACGAGGCGAAGGACATCCGGCATCTGCCGTCGTAGGAGTTTCAAGTTTTCAGTTTCAAGTTTCAAGAAGCGGCCGAGTTCGTGGCCGGAATCGTGGCGGCGGTCGTGAGACCGTGGACCGCGGCAAGGCCGCCTTCGCGGGACGGGACAGTATTAAATCCCTCACTTTGAAGTCCCGACCGAGAACGCCGTTGGCAGGAACGCGGTCTCAGGATCGCCGCCACGGTCCCCGCCACGAACTCGGCCGCTTCAAACTTGAAACTCCGTCGTCATGCCGAGGTCCACGGTCTCACGACCGCCGCCACGGTCCCCGCCTCTTCAAACTTGAAACTGAAAACTTGAAACTGCCGGCTCCTATTTCGCCCGGAACTCGTCCGCGTGGTACGAACTCCGCACCAACGGGCCGCTCGCGACGTGCACGAAACCCATCTCCCGGCCGAGCCGCGCGTACTCGTCGAAACGCGCGGGGGGCACGAAGTCGACCACGGGCAAATGCTTCGGCGTGGGCTGCAGGTATTGGCCGAGCGTGAGGATGTCCACTTTCGACCCACGGAGATCGGCCATCGATTCCCGGATCTCCGCGTCGGTTTCTCCCAGGCCGAGCATCATGCCGGACTTGGTGTGAGTCCCGGATCTGCCGCGTTGCCGCGCCTTTGCCAAAACCGCCAGGGAACGATCGTACGTCGCGCGGTGCCGCACCGACGGCGTCAGGCGGCGCACGGTTTCGAGGTTGTGGTTGAACACGTCGGGAGCGGCGTCGAGAACGATGTCGATGGCGAAGTCCCGGTCGAGGAAGTCGGGCACCAACACCTCGACGACGATTCCTGGATTCTCCGCGCGGATCGCCTCGATGGTTTTCCGAAAATGTTCCGCGCCACCGTCGGCGAGGTCGTCGCGGGCCACGGCCGTGACGACCACGTGTTTCAGCCCGAGACGGCGGGTGGCCTCGGCGACGCGTCGCGGTTCGTCGGCTTCGAGCGCGAACGGTTTGGCCGTGTCCACCGCGCAAAAGCCACAGGCGCGCGTGCAGCGGTCGCCCGCGATCATGAACGTCGCGGTGTTGCGGCTCCAGCATTCCCAATGATTGGGACAACGCGCGCTCTCGCAGACCGTGTGGAGTTTGAGATCCTCGAGGAGGAGGCGGGTCCGCGTGAACGTGGAACTGCTCGGCAACGGGACTTTCAGCCATTCGGGAAGGCGCGGGCGCGGGGCCAATCGCACCGGCGCGGCCTCGGGTCCGGTCTTTTCGGGAACGACGGGGGCACAGGAACTCATCGGGCGCGCCGAAGATGGGCGACGACCGTTCCTTGGCAACCGGCATTTCCAAACTTGAACCTTGATACCCGGCCTGTCCCCGTCACCTTCGCCCCGTTTATGAGCAAGTTGGATGAGGTGTATTCGAAATTGACCATCAAGACCGGCGCCAAACTGGCCCTCGTGGTGCTGGACGGCATCGGCGACATCGCCACCGCGGCCACCGGGAACCTGACGCCGCTCGAGGCCGCGCGGACGCCGAACCTGGACGCGCTCGTCCAATCGGGCTGCGCCCAGGGACGCATGATTCCCGTCGCCCCCGGCATCACGCCGGGTTCGGGCCCGGGTCACCTAGCGCTCTTCGGCTACGATCCCATCGAGTTCGAGGTCGGCCGCGGCGTCATCGAGACGCTCGGCCTCGGCATCGAGCTCAAGGCCGGCGACGTCGCCGCCCGCGCCAACTTCTGCACGCTCGACGCGAAGGGCATCGTCACGGATCGACGGGCCGGACGCATCGCCACCGAGGTGTGCGAGCGCCTGTGCAAAATACTTTCGTCGAAGATCAAAAAGGTCGGCACCACAGAGGTGCTGATCGTTCCGGGCAAGGAACACCGTTTCGTCATCGTGTTCCGCGGCGCGGGGCTCGAGGGACCGCTGACCGACACCGACCCGAACCGCGAGGGACTTGCGATCGCGGAGGCGAAGCCCGTGGACCCAAAGAACGCGGGCCAGAAGAAGGTCGCGAAGCTGGTGGCGGACTTCTACAAGGCGGCGTTGGTCCTGTTGAAAAACGAAAAGCCGGCCAACGGCTTCCTGATGCGCGGCATCGCGCACCAACCGGACATCCCCACTTTCGAGCAACGCTACCAGCTCAAGCCCGCGGCCATTGCGGTCTACCCGATGTACAAGGGTCTCGCGCAGTTGGTGGGCATGGAGAAGATCGAGGGACCGCAGACGATCCAGGAACAGTTCGAGCGCTACGTGAAAGAGTACGACGCGTACGATTACTTCTTCATCCACTACAAGTACACGGACAAGGCGGGCGAGGACGGGAACTTCGCGGCGAAGGTGAAGGCGATCGAGGATTTCGACGCCGCGTTGCCGATCCTGCTCGCGCGCAAGCCCGACGTGTTGGTGATCACGGGCGACCATTCGACGCCGTGCGCGATGAAGGGCCACTCGTGGCATCCGCAACCGGTGCTCCTGCACTCGGCGTACAGCGGGAACGACAAGCTCGCCCGCTTCACCGAGACCGGCGCGAACATCGGCTCGCTCGGGATCTTCGAGGCGAAGTACCTGATCCGCCTGATGCAGGCGAACGCGAAGGTGTTCGACAAGTTCGGCGCCTGAACGGGGAACCGTGGGTGGGCGACGGCGGCCATCCACCTTGGCGTGGCCTCAACCTGCGTGGGTGATGGCGGCCCGCCGTCACGCGAAGCATGCAAAGCCTGAATGGGCTGCGTGCGGGCTTGCTTGAAGGTGGCGGCGGGCCGCCGCCACCCACGCAGGCTGCGAAGCGTCGCGCCCGTACGTGATCCACCGATTGACGCGTAGGGGCACATCGTACAGAGTCGCGAAGTCAAAGGACGCATGTACACTCGATCCCGCCGAATGAATTCCCGTCTCTGGATGCTGCTCGCGTTGACAGCTCCGAAGGCGTTCGCCCTGACGTTCAATTTCAGCACGACGGGATTTGGCGCGGTCGATCCCACGCCGTACCTCACGGCGGCGGCCGCCGCCGGAAACAATTGGTCGTCCATCTTCGACGACAACGTCACGCTCAACGTCCAACTGAGCTACGGAGGGACCACTTCCGTCGCGAATTCGG